>NZ_QGMP01000001.1:1319391-1649239 GCF_003259185.1 Isoalcanivorax indicus | reverse complement strand
CAGCGCATACCAGGCGATTTGCCCGATCCGGCTTCCCGGGTCGTCTTGATTGCTCAGCAGGTTTTCCCAGGCAATAGGCGTAAGTGAGGCAAAGCGATCATCGCCACGGCTGTCGTAGGCGGTGTCGGTGTAGGTGCTGTCAGGCTGCATCATGGTTTGCCTTAATGGACAGGGATGTAGATATGGTTGAGCATATCGATGGCGTGGTTCATTCCGGCGAGGCGACACTCGGTGTAATGCTTGCCGTCTTTGCTATAGCGAGTGGTTTGGAGTTCGCTGGCGGCATTGCCCTGGGTGTGTTTTTGGCTTTCGCCTTGGGCCAGGTTCGGCAGCCAGTCGTCGATAATGGGGCTATGCAGCCGGGTTTCCAGCACCAGGTGAGTGGCCTGCACGGTTTCACCGCCAGATCAAGCCGACTGATCCGCCTCTTTCCGTTTCTTTTCCGCCTGTTCTTCTTGCCAGCGTTGTTCGGAGGGTTTCCAGCCTTGGGCCAGGGCTTGCTGACGGGTGCGACCCCAAGGGTAGTCCTTAACGGCATCATAGGCATGAAAGGTTAGAGCCTGGATGTCTTTCTTGCTCATCTTGTGCCAGTAATCACTCGGGCGGTTGTGCTTCTCGTCATAGGCCTTGGATACCGGATCCCAGTGTCGGCATTGCTCGTAAATGGGCGTTTCAGGAAGCGGGCGCGAGATATCCATGAAATCACACAGCTGTTCCCACTCTATTTTCAACTTGTCCTCGAACATAAAGGCGTTGTGGTAGCCAATCGCGGTGTTGGAGTAGCGATGCACCAGGTTCAGAATCAAACTGGAGCTACCGGATGGGCCAGTGTTGAAGCTGACATAGGGATCAAACTCGTCAAAGGGGATTTCCTGGCGTTTTCCTTTGTCGAGGTAGATGCTGACCATACCGGTTCGGCGGAAGAAGCGGGTGTCAGTTTTTAGTTTTGGCTCTTTACGAGTTAGATACCTTATGGTTGCCCAGGCAAGGGTAGGAATAAGCAGGAACTCTATCATTACCATTGCTCCTCTTAGTCCACCGATAAATAAGTATAAAGCTACGCTTGCTGCCCCTCCAACAAAAATGAATATCCCAAAAATATGATTTAGCATACGAATAAAAACAGGCCACTCGAAGATGCTTCCCCAAATGACCTTGACATGTGGACCATCTTCTTGAGATGGACTCTCGCTCCATAATCCTGGATTCTTTGATAACTTGTACCAGCTGCCGGGCGTCCGCTGTGCAAGATACTCCCGGCAATGAGACTTTTTCGGCAGGTTAATGGGATTTCCTAGTGATTTATTGAGAAAATAGCCATCTTCACTGCGATCTCTGGCGGGCGGCAGATTACGGGGCTTCTCGCTGTTATAGGCGGTGGGCGCGTAGTAGTTCTGTTCGTTGTCGGTCATCGGTAGGGGGCCTTTTGATCAGATGCGCAGCTTTTGTGAGCGGGCCCAGCCGCTGGTGAGGCGTTGTTCTTCCACGTGGCACGCCATTGCACTCTCATTGGCTTGGTCGAGAATGGCCTGAAGCGCCGCCTGATCGGCGTCAGCGAGATCGGCGGTAGGGAAATAGTCCTCGGTCTGGCTGTTCCAGATGCGGCACAGGGCTTCGCACTCGCCGCCCTCAGGAAGCGCATACCAGGCGACTTGCCCAATCCGGCTTCCCGGGTCGTCTTGATTACTCAGCAGGTTTTCCCAGGCGATAGGCGTAAGTGAGGCAAAGCGATCATCGCCACGGCTTTGATACCAGCGAACTTCGTGTTCAATCATGCCTGATATGCCAGCGCTGGGTGCCACGATAGTGACTTCCAGACGGGGTGGGTTGTAAAGGTTATTGCGGCTCAGGTGCACCTGCGGCCCTTGTAGCAGGCTGAGTAGCTCACGGAAAGCGCCAATAGAGCCCTTGTTCTCAAACTCCTGGCTATAACGATGACCCGCTCTCGAGGCAAAGGGGCCGAAGGCGGCCCAGCGCTCCAGTGGTGAAAGACGCAGGGAGTGGGCCAGCAGGCTGGCGGTAATGGTCAGGCCAAGAAAGGCCCAGCCCCAAGGTCCGAACGCGATGGCCAGTCGCATAATCATAAACCGCTTCGCGCCTTCGCCGGCAGCGGCACGCCCCAGTTGGCTGAGTGCCAGGCCCGCTGCCGCGCCGGCTTCAACGGCATGGGCACCGGCGGAAGCATGGTTGCCTTGATCCATCTGTATCAGGCTTTCCCAGCTGGCGAGTATGGCACCAGCAGCCGAAATCCCGGCGCCGAGACTCTGAAAGGTTCTCAGTTCAAAGGCATTGGCAATCCGGCGTGAGCCCTCATTTCCCCACGTTGCGAGCGCCTGCGCCCGGCTTAGTACATTTTTTCCTAATGCTTGCGGCATCGGGGCTGTCATAATTCGCATTGCAGCCGGTTCCCCAGCAATACGGATAGCGGTGTCGGTAAGGGCATAGCCAAGCGACAAGGCGATAACAAGAGCGCGAGAAGCTGTGTTAATCGTGGGCTTGCCAGTGTCCAATTCATCCATAATTGTTTTGGAAACTGATACTATATTCATCACCTCGAGCACCGCCAATACCGGCGGCAAACTGACATTTCCCAGTCTCATCACGCCAGTGGTTAACCGAACATTGGTGTTGGCTTGTCCTTCAGGCAAGTTCCAGTGGCGAGCATAGGGGCTGGTGTCTGGGATGACCACCAGCGTCGCTGATGCGGTGGCCAGACCATTACTATCTACAGAGCGAAAAAGCTGGTTCCACGTTTGTTGACTGAAATCGGCAGGTAGGCCATGGTTCTGGTACAGTTCGGAAGGCAGTGTGCTGCCGATCATGCCGTCTTTGCCCATTACCGCCACCCGGTCGCTACGCAACGCCGAGAAATCGCTTTCTGCCCGGAAGGAACTGCGCCGCTGCTGGCGCTTCAGTTGTTCACGTACTCGCAAATCACCATCCATCACTATATAGCCCTGCGGGATGGCATCCCCGGCCATTACAAGCCGTGCACCTTTAAGTTCGCTTCGGCTGACCTTGCCCATGCGTACAAACAGCTTTGGGATTTCGATGGTTTTCTGGCCTGACAGCGATTTTTGCCATTGCTTCTGGAAATGAAACAAAAAGGCTCCAAGCACTTCGTTGGCCTGTTTGGCGATGGCCTGGTTATACCACCAGTCTGGTTGGGCGCCATTGAGCGCTGCAAAGGCATGGGCGCGGAACGCGGTGTCCTTGGGAGGCTCCAGCGCCTGCGCCATATCCACTTCAAATTCCTCTTCGTCGGGGACCTGATTGCTGCTGGGAAACAGCGCAGAATGTAACGGATGAGAGGGATCGATCAGACGCGCCAGCCATTGGTTGATAGGGTCCTCGTCGAGATTTTCCAGTTCCTGATCCTGGTCGGCGTCGTAGCCGCTGTCATACAGTGCGGGGTCGCCACCGCCGCCACCCATAACTCCGACAACGGCGCTCCACAACGCCAGGTAATCCGGGGTGGCCTCACCGGGGGAACGATTTTCGGCGGCTTGCCAAAGCGTGTTTACGCGCTCGCGGTCTCCGGGCAGTGGTAGCCAGGCGTAATCCAGCAACGCCTGCTGACAGGACAGGAAGTGAGCATACTGTATGGCGGCGTCGGTGCCATCAGCGTTCTTGCCATCCAGCCACAGCGCGAGTGCCTTGCGTTTTTCACGGATGGATTGGCGCAGTCTGCGGCGTTCTTCTACGCGGAGGATCTGTTCGATATAAGCGCGATCCATGCGGGCAGCTGCGGAGCGGAGTTGTCGACTCTGCTGACTACGGTCGACATGGCGCGTGCCGCGAGCACCATGGCGTTGTCTATGCAGCTTTTCATTGAAGAACAATTGATAGGCATAGACCGCGTTTTCACTATGCTCGTCGTCTTCAATGGCCACCAGATGCTGCTTCAGTTCATCCAGATCCAGCTGGATATCCGCCACCATATCCAGCGCAATACCCAGCGGGTCAGGCAGGGCGGCGACGATCAGACGCTCCTCGATGTCCAGGGCATCCAGATCAGGGATCGGGCTGGGGCAGCCGGGCTCAGGCTGGTTGTAGTGTTGTTCGACGGTGCCCGCGACCAGCATGTTGGTGTCGCGCAGCTGCTCGGGGCTGAGGTCGTCATTGAAGCTGAGCAGGTTGAGTTGGGTGGCGCGCTGCATGCGCTGAACGTGGTCCACGTTGTCGCGGTGCCAGCGGTAATCGTCATGCACGGGCAGGTCAGGCAGGTAGCGGGGGTCGTCGTCGGCCAGGCCGCCGAGCCGCTCGATAAAGGCCCAGCTCCAGGGAATCTCTGAATAGGCGATCTGCACCAGGCAGGGTTGGCCGTTCACTTTGTAGGGTACGGTGATGGCGCCAACTTCGGTGTCCAGATCGTCAAAAGGGCGCTGGTTCTGGCCCTGATACTTGGCCAGGTTGATGTCACGAAAGACGGTGCCACCCTGGATCACGGCGATCTCGCGCCATAGCCAGCCGTTGATGAAGACATACAGCCGCCCGCCATCCCTCAGCGGTGCCAGTTCAGTGCCTTCCGGGTTGGCAAAGCGTGTCGGTTTGATATGGGTAATGCCCACATCGGCACTGCTATCGTCATCCTCTTCAACGCTATTCACAATACCCAGGGGTACACGATAGAAGCGGGGGGATTCACTGTCGGTAAAATAGCCGTTGTCGCGCAAGCCTCGCAGTACGTCGGCGGGATAATCACTGCGGAACGCCATCTCGATCCATAGTGGGCCTGAGCCTGGCTCGACGTTGTTCAGGGTGATGATGCCGCGGCCGTCGTCGGTGGTCTGGCACTGGCTGACCTGTTGTGTGGATGACATGTCGGGCCCCCTTACTTGCGCAACGTCAGGAAGTGACGGCGACGCGGACGGGTCTGCTCACCGTCTTCCACGTTGATTTTGTGTGGCGTCAGCAGACTTCTGCATTCACCCTCGCTGGCTTGCTGAGCAACGGCGACAGGGGCCGCGGGTTGCTGCAGCGGCGCGGGCGGCGTGTTGCGATTGTTCGAGACCATCATATCGCCTTGACGCACGGCGGGCTGGCCCTCAAAAAAAACATTCGGCGAGAACGTGATGAACTCAGCAGGCCCCATGATGGTCCCGGACTGAGTGCCGCCGCAGGTGCCGGCTTCGTCGCCGATGCTCCGGGCAAAGGTGGATTGACTGTGGCAGGCCGGTTGGCCGTTGATCAGTATGCTGCCAGCGGTGCCGCTGGCGTCGGTGGACGTGGCTACGTTGGCATACATGGCGGGTCGGCAAAAGGGTGGTGTCTTGCACACTTCCTGTGTGCTGAGGACGCCGCCAGAGCTGGCGTGCACGGCGGTGCGGCCGTTAATCAATATATTGCTCATCGCTCTCGTTCCTTGATAGTGACAATTCGGGAGGCAGCCACAGCGTGACGGGCCGTGGATCAAGCGGAGAATGCCAGGCCAGCGCGCAACGCCAGATCAGGTGCAGCTGACGGCGGTCGGTATCGATCACCAGCGTATCGCACTGCGGCGACAGGCTGCGTCGCTGGCCGCCGTCGATCAGTTGTGGTGCTATCGGCTGAACGGGAAGGTTCAGGTGCAGCGGGGTATGGCGCTCAGCGAAAAACCCCTGAAGAGTAAGCCGCTCATCGCCGGCGAAGGCATGGGGCCATTGCTGATCATCGGGCGCGCAATGGTGCAGATCGGGCGCCGCCTTGGGGTCCCATGGGCACCCTTCGTGATGTTGCGGATCTGTATTGATCTCGCCCATGCGTTGACGGCGCGGTGCCCACAGGGCCGGCAGTGGGCCGAAGCCTGCGGGTGTCAGCTTCTGGCGTGGCGACGAGGCCGGAGCCTCCTGATCGTATTCGATTAACGGCGCGCGGGGGTCGGTGATCTTGAAAGCGGAAGGGTTGAAGCCTCGTCCTGCCGGGTTCGCTTCTTCCTGCTTGTCGGTATCGCGCTTGCCGGTATGGCCGCCGTAGGCCAATTCATAATGCAAGGGGGTTGCGGGGGCGAGTTCGGCCGGTTTGCCGCGCAGGGCGCCCAGCCAGTGACTTTCCCATTGGTGCTCGCCCAGTACTCGCAAGACTTTCTGTTGGCGATGTCGGTCACTCTCCAGTGCGAGACTGACGCGCATCACGCTGCACGGGTTCACGGGGCAGGCGCTGCCAAACAGGTAATACTCGGCGTTCTGCTTGAAGGGCGCTGATTCGTTAGCGGCTGCCAGGCTGCTGAAGCGCGGCTCGCCGCGCCATTCATCAGTCATGATGATGGGGGCGGGTTCGCTCGAGGGTGTCAGATTGCCATCAAGGTCGAAGTCATGACTGGTCTTGATGATCAGCGTGTGCTGCCGTTCGCCCAGGGCGTTCCAGCTGGGCAGCAGCTGTGCTTGCAGGTCACTGTCATTGGCCAGACTAAGCATGGGCTACCTCGGGCGCAGCTTCGGCCGTGTGCGGGACGAGCTGCCGAATCAGCAGTGCCAGACGCTGACGCCGAATGTGATCGAGCAGCAAGCACTCCTGGGCAGGTTGCTCGGGGGCGCGCATCCATTCGGCCGCCAGGATGATGGCCAGAGTCAGTGTGCTCGCGCCGGTATCACCCAGGGTCATGGCGGGTCGCATGATGTGCTGTGCAGGCAGCGGTTCCGGTTGCGGCGCGGCCTTCTCGCCCTTGCGCATGGCCAGATTGTCGCGTGGCGAGAGCCGCAATGGCCACAGCGCGCTTTGCGTCTGATACCAGATCATCTCATCGGCCATGGTTTGTGCGCGGGCGAGCATGATGTGATGCGGGCGCGGGACCGGGTTGGCCAGATCGCCCGGCGCTTCGCAGCCCAGTGCTTTGGCGGCCGCCTCGGGCAGCGCGCGATGCCAGCGCCGGTCAGGCAGTTGATCATCGGGCTCATGATGCGTGACGAGACGTTCGAGCATCACTGTGCCGTCGGCCAGTTCGGTTTCTTCACCGACTGCCTCCAGCCACAGGGCGCACAAGGCTTCCGACAAGACCCGTCCGTGCGGATTGTCGGTGGTGCGCGCGTCATGATCGGCGAGTCGCGCGTGGAGCGCGGCGTGGTTGACCAGGCTGTCGAGCGACACAATCAGCAGTGCAGGCTGCTTTCCCTGTTCCAGTTCCTGCAAGTGTCTGGATAGTGCTGCGGGGAACTGCTGCTCGTCAACGTGCTCAATGTGCTCAATGCCATAATCCTGAAGCCGGGCCTTGAGGCGCGGCAGTAATGCTTTCGCCAAAGCCGGGTACTGTGGGTTCGTTGTGGCCGGATGGCAGAGCAAGGCGATTTGCGGGCGAGGGCAGTCGTCAGGCGCGTCCAGCAAGGTGTTGAGACGAAACAGCAGACGATCCGGGCTTAGGAGTGCCTGGCCGTCCGGGCTGCCGATCAGTCCGAGTAACGGAAATGCACTGCCCTGGCCGGTGCGCGCGCTGACCGGAAGCGTATCGTAGATGCGGAAGCCCGGGTTGCCTTCATTGATAGCAGCACAAACTTCGCTGGCGTTATTACCTGCGGGCGTATCCAGTGTGTAATGACGCACCATGATGCGCTTTTTTGTACTTTGCATGGTACTTTGCATGGTCACGCGCCGCTCAGTTAAGTTCGACGCGAGCGCCTTTCACGGTATATCGGTGACGAGCAAGAGTGCGGATGTCTTCGCCATCAATCAGCAAGGTGCCATCTGGCTGAAGTTCGATGCGGCTGTTTCCGGCTTGCAGAATCAGGCCTTTGGGTGCGTTGAAGAGCAGAGCGCCGCTCTCCAGTTCATCGACCAGTGCGGGCGTGCTTTCCGAAGCACGAACCAGTCGGCTGGTCACGATCGCGGCGTCCGCTTGATCTGCGCCTGTGCCTGCAAGCACTGCCGTCACACGATCCCCCCCCTTCAGGCCACCCAGATGCTCCGCATACTCGCTGACGGGCCACATACCAGGGGTAGTCTGGTCGCCTTGAAGGAAGTACTGATTATTTTCGAGCACGAGAGTGCCGATTACGGTGCGTGCTACGGTGTCAGCATGATCTTGACGAGCACGGGAAGTGGAAACGGGATGCACGGGGGCGTTCCTCCTGAACAGCTTTCCTGTGAAAGGCCGCACCTTATCAAGCTTTTTTACATCCTGTCTGTAGGAAATCTCTGACATCTTTTTGGGTGTGATAGCGGTCACACCCGAAAATCCGGACTGGATTCAGTCGCTCAGCTCCACCCGGATCTCCAGATTGATGTGCTGCGCCTGATCTGAACGATGGCCGGGAGCCAACCTGGAGTTGTCCTGTTGCAGGCTGCCCAGTGGGTACCACTGCGCCGGTTGCAGTAGCAGGGTGCTTTGCGCGGCTTGTGTCTCCAGCTGGCCGCTGGCGCGCTGTTCTTCAAAGCGCTGGTTGATCTCGACCTGCACGCGGCCGTCAGGCAGTCGGCGCGGGCGTACTGCAATGCCTTGCAGCAAGGGCAGTATTTCGCGGCTGCCGGGGGCGTAGCCCGCCAGTTGCAGCAATTGTCCCCGGTCGATAAAGGCTTCATGACCGTCCAGCGTGGTGATGTGGTAGTCATCGCGCCGCTGTTGTGTGCGTTGTTGTTGGCTGGCTTGTGCGCGCCCGCCGACACGGCCGTCGCTGTCCGCCTCGATCTGCACGCTGGTGTCGCGCCCTGTATCCGAGGAACGGGCGTCGCGGCGCAGGGTGATGCGCACAGGGCGGGGGGGTTGGTCGATCTCGGCAATCAGGGCGCTGATTTCAGCGAGGTTCTCGGCGCTGGTGCGGATCACCAGGCGGCCGCGGTAATGGCTGATACGCCCGCCTTCGATCAGCAGCGGTTCGATCACGGGGATCAGCGATTCGCCACCGAGTGTATCGATGATGCGGGTCTCCATGACCGGTTGTGCGGTGGCCGGTTGCGCCGCGCTGAGCACAGGGCAGAGCAGCAGGGCCAGCAACCCGGAGCGGATCAGAGCAGGAAGCAAGGAGCCAGAGCGCATGGTGTGCCATCCCCGTGTGTCGGTTATCATGCCCGACCCTATCCTATCCGACAGGTCGGTGCAGCAGATGTTCGGCAACAGCAAGCCGGTGGCCAGCAATCAGGCCGGGATTCACGAGGATCTGGAGCGGGTGGTGAAGCGTCACCTGTCGTCGGCCTGGCGGGCGCCTGTGGCGGCCCACACCCGGGCGGCGTTTGCCGAGGCGGATGCCTGGTACCGGGCGTCTCCCGGGGCGCCGCTGATACTGGATTCCGGTTGCGGCACGGGGCGCTCGTCGCGGCTGCTGGCCCAGCGCCATCCCGAGGCCCGGGTGATCGGGCTGGATCAGTCAGCGCATCGTCTGGCGCGCTCGGGCAGCGGGCCGGACAACCTGCTGTTACTGCGTGCCGAATGTGCGGACTTCTGGCGTCTGGCAGAGGAAGCAGGCTGGCAGCTTGAGGCGCATTATCTGCTGTACCCGAACCCCTGGCCCAAGGCCGCGCATCTGAAGCGGCGCTGGCATGGCCATCCGGTGTTCCCCACCATGCTGGCCCTGGGCGGTCGGCTGACGCTGCGCAGCAATTGGGGGCTGTATTTGCAGGAGATGCAGGCGGCGCTGGCGCTGGCCGGTATCTCTGCGTCGCTGGACAGGCTGTCAGCGGCTGCGCTGGGGGAGCCGCTGACAGACTTCGAGTTGAAGTACCGCGAAAGCGGCCACGATCTGTGGCAGCTGACGGCGGTGTTTTAATGACTGGCTCAATAGCGGCCTTCGGCGCGAAGCGTCTGGGCAGACTCGTGCGCAACCATCACGCCGTCCTCGTAATCGGTGAACCATAGCAGGCGACCGTCGGCGCCAAAATGATAGTGGCGCCCCACGGCGTTGCCGTGTTCATACTGGCCGATTTCCAGCGGATAACCGGCGGCCTGGGTCTTGATGTAGTCACCATGGCGCTGGCCTTCGTAATAGGTCATGCGGATGTGGTGGCCTTCCCGATCCACGTCCTCCACGTCGCCGTGCAGCTTGCCGTTACGGAAATACAGGTATCCGGTGCGCTCGCCCTCGTTGTCAAAATGCTCCAGGGCGCCGCTGAGTTCGCCGCGCTCGTAGCGCCCGCGCTGAACGATCTGGCCGTCATCATTTTCGGCATGAAAGTCGCCATGGCGCTGGCCGTTTTCGTAGTGAAACCAGCTGGTCTGTTGCTCGTGCAGGTCGCGCTCCTGCCAGGTGCCGTGGCGCTGGTCATCGCGGTACTCCCCGCCGCTGATGATCTCGCCACTGCGGTCAAAAAAGCGGTAGGGGCCATGGCGGTCTCCCCGGCGATAATGGCTTTCTTCCCAGCCGCCCATATGGTTGTCGGTGCGCTGGAAGCCATCCAGTAGCCAACGCTCGCCCTCACGGGTTCGCAGGGCGCGGCGACGCTGTTGCAGGGTGCCATCTGCGGCCAGGGTCTGGTGGTATTGCAGGGCGACGATGTCGTCCAGATGGGGGGTATGCAGCAGTTCGACCCGAGTGCTTTCGGTGCCGTCGGGGCGTTGTCGCCACTCAACCCGATGCACACGCCGGCCCTGAGTGTCGCGCTGCTCGGCCTCACGCAGGGCTGGCTCGCCTTCGGCATCGTAACGGTTGCTGAGCATCAGGCTTTCACCGTTATCCCATTGCAGCAGGCGCATCTGCGAGCGCGGCAGGCCGTCTTCGCTGAACACCTCGTGGCGCAGCAGGACGCCGGTGTCACTGGTGAGGCGCAACTCGCGCAGCGTGCCGTTGGCATGCCAGCTGCGGCTTTCGCCGACACGGCGGCCGTTATCCAGGGTATAGCGCTCCCGGAGGTTGCCGTCCTCATCAAATATCTCCGCCACACCGGTGCGCTGACCATGCTGATAGGGCGTGCGGCGGATCAGACGCCCTTCGACAAAGCGTTCGTCATGGCCGTGAATCTGACCCCCGAGACGCTCATGCCGACGTTCCAGGCGGCCTTCGGCATCGCGCACTTCAATCACACCGTCGGTGAGCTGACCGTGTTCGTAGCGGGTTTCGCTGCGCAGCTGGCCATTGTCGTGCCATTCGCGTTGCACGCCGTGGCGACGGCCGTGTTCGTACTGGCCTTCACGACGTAGCGTGCCGTCGGGGAACCAGGTCTTGTATGGGCCGTGGGGCGATCCGCGCGAGAAAGCGCCTTCCCCCACCAGCGTGCCTTCCGGGCTGTAATGGCGATAGGGGCCGTCCCGAAAGCCTTCACTCGGGTCCGCTCGGGTGAACAGGGTATCGCGCGCCAGTTGATCGTTGGGGTGGTAGAGATGCAGCTGGTAGCGCGTTCGGCCGTCGTCGCTTTCCACGGCGGGCAGGGGCACGTAGGCATAGTAGATGGCGTCGTCTTGCGCAACAGGTTGCAGGGCATGATCCAGCCATACCCGCTGGCGCGCCGTGTCGTCAAAGGTGTCGTCACCTGAGACGGGAACAGAAACACTGGTCAGCAGGGCCAGCAACAGGACGCGTGTCAGATATTGCATCGGCATCTCCTCAAGGCAGCGCCGGGAAGCGCACCGTCCATTCGCGGCTGAAGTCCCCTGCAGGGTGCGGATAGTGGACCTGGTCCACCGGCCCCAGAAAACGTCGTGTGCGGTCGTCAGCCTGGTCGTCAGTGTCGGCCCGCAGCAGGAAGCCCAGATCATCCATGGCGCTCAAATGGGCCAGCGACAAGGCGGCGCAGTCTTCGCTGTCGCGCAGCCGCAGCGTGCGCGCATCGGGCGTTTCCAGGCAGTCGTTGTCGGCGGGGGCTTCCAGCACGAATTCCACGCTCTCCGGACAATGCAGTTGCACGCTCACTGTCAGGTCATGGAAATAGCGCACCTGGACAACGTCCTTGCTGGTCAGCCACAGCGCCGGGTCTTTCATATAACCGCCGGGTTCGAACTGGCTGGCCAGCAGATTGCCGTAGTAACGAGCCGGTGCGCCTTGTGGATCGAGCGCTTCAAGGCGGCAACTGTCGGCCACCACACGGGGCAGGGGGTCAGGCCAGGGCAGGCTGAAGTGGTCACAATCGCTGCACAGGGGGGCGCTGTCCGCGAATGCGGCCCGGACATCGACTTGTCCGCTGGGCAGCGGTTCGCTGCCGGGCTCCGGGAAACGGGACGCAGCGGTAGTGCGGTAGCGCCGTACCTCGGCGCCTGCGGGCGAATCCAGGCGGGGGGCGCTCAGCGTATGGGCTGTCCAGCGGCTTTCGGCGAAGTACAGCGCCAGTTGCGCCGCCGGTTCCCCGGTACGTACCAGAATCTCCATCGTGTCATTGGCCAGGATCAGATTGCTGGTGTCTGCCAGCAGGTACCGCTCAGGGCCTTCCGGCAGGCGCTGCAGCCAGGCGGGCAGATAGACCAGGTCCATCGGCACCGGTTCGCCGTTGGCGTCCAGGGCCACGGGCACCAGGCCCCAGTGAGAGCGGGGCACCGTGAGGCGGATTTCATCATCGGACCATTGCACAGCGCTGAGCCGTGCATCGGCGGGATGATCCTGTGATGATTCGCGCGAGATATAAGTCACCGGCTGCGCGGTGCTGCTTTCAATCAACAGATCCAGTTCGATGCGGTCCAGGTCATTGGCCAGATCCCGTGGTGCGCGCGGGTCCGGGAACATGACTGGCGAATGGGTATCGCCAAGCCGTGTGGCGCCGGCATACAGCTCCTGTTCGAACTGGCGATTGAGCAGGTAATCCAGGGCCAGCGGCTGGCCATCGTGGCCGAGCAGGCGAATGCCCGCCAGGCGTATGCCGGGCAGGTGGTAATCGAATACCGAGGGCAGATCATGGTCCAGAATGACGTCGCCGTCGTGAAGCTGCCAATGCAGGCTGTGATCCAGCGCCAGGATGGCTTCCTGTGAGGTATCCAGCCGCTGTAACTCGCGTTCGATATCGTCGCTGCCCGGGCGTTCCAGGGCACGGTGCCGCAGTCGATTGTCGATCCAGTCCAGATAGTCGCTGCCCGAATACTGATGGAAACCGTATTCGCTGAAGGCGCTGCTGGCCAGCGACAGGGTCATCTGCAGGGGCTCGTCACCGGGCAGGTCATCGTGGCGGGCGAGCAGGGTCATGCGCATTTCCACCGGGTATTCCCCATCCCGGCGCAGCAACATGGTGCCTGAGGCGTAGGGGAATTCGGCCTGGTCAAGGTCTTCGGCAAAGCGGCCGGCACGCAGGCTCAGCAGCACCTGCTCATCGTCCATATCGATCACGGTCAGGGTCAGCGTCATGTCCCCGCCGTCGGGCAGTGCCTGGGTATCCTGCCACTGCTGGTCGATATGCAGGTCGTCCGGCAGTCGCACCAGAAGGGGCGTCTGCTCATGCAGGGCGGGGAAGGTGTCAGGCATCCGCGCCATGATGCGTGCGTGGGCGTCCGGGTTGCCGGGTTTGACTTCGCGGATACGGCCATCGCGGGCGAGCTCCAGCCGGGTGCCGGCAAACATCCAGTCCAGCAGCGTCAGGAATTCCTCGTCTTCCAGCATGTAGGCATCCGGCTGTGCGGTATCCAGCCCCCGGTAGCCATCGCCGATGGACATCCACAGTGGGGTCACCTGCAACGCGGTGCGTTGCGTGCCGCGCTGGAAATAGTCGGCCCGCATCCAGGCCTTGATCTCGGCGTTGCCCAGGCCGCGAGCCTCGACGCTCTGGGTGATCAGGTAATAATCGGTGAAAGCGGGGGTGTCGCTGCGCTGGCAACCGGCCAGGGCAAGCGTAAGACTGAGGACACCTGCGAGCAGGCCCCGGGTGCGGTGTGACACGGCATGCGCTCCTGTCCGTTGGCAAGGTGGCGCATGATAACAATTATCGTTGCGTGAAGGTCGGGAGAGGTCACATTTCCGGGTGCGGCTTCAGAGATACAGACGACGTAGCTGCGGGTCGGGCCGGGCACGTTGCCAGCGGTCTTCGAAATCACGCAGCAGATTACGGGCGGCCAGCGGCGCATTGGGGGTGGCGCTGCCATCGCGGAACCGCTGCACGTCATCGCGGCTGATCAGTGCGCGCTCGTCCAGGATCAGCCAGGCGGCATGGCGCTGGTCGTCAGGTTGAGCCCGTCGCAGATCAAAGTAGCTGGGGAACTGCTGCGCCAGGCGAATCAGGTGGTGTCCTTGTCGCACAGCGCGGCGCGCGTCATTGAACAGCAGTTGCAGCCGAAAGCGGGGATGATGCCGCAGATGGCGGCTGAGCAGGTTGCCGATGGCCTGGTTGCCGAGCCAGGGAGTGTCCAGTTCGGGGGCCTGGATGATCACGCTGCGGCGGGTTTGCGGGAGCAGGCGCAGCAGCGCGTCGGTAAAGGCGGCGAGGTCGGGCAGCGGGTAGCTGTGGTTGTCCTCGCCGAGGAACCAGTCCGTGCCCGACATCAGGCCGCGCTGAGTTCCTTGAACATCTGCCGGTGCGGAATATCCGCTTCGACAAAGATGCCGCCCGTCACGCTGAAGCCACAGTTTTCATAGAAGCTGGTGGCATGGGTCTGGGCGTGCAGGAAAATCTCTCGCATGTCCCGGGCGCGCGCCTCTTCTTCAGCGGCGATCAGCAATGCCTTGCCGATCCCCTGATTGCGATGCTGCTCGAGCACGGACAGGCGACTGATCTGGCCGCTGGGCAGCAAACGGATACAGCCGATGGCGTTGTGCTGTTCATCCAGAGCGATGAAGTGCACGGATTCCTCATCAGCACCGTCCCATTCCAGTGCTTCCGGAACATGCTGTTCCTGCACAAATACGGTATCGCGGATATGTCGCAGAGCGGCTTCATGCTCGGCCCAGGTGGTCCGGATTACGGTGAACGCCATGACTGCCTCACTCGAGGGAAACGAAAAAGCCTTGTTCAATCCATTCATTCAGTAACTCCATCCCGGCCGTACCGGCATGCTGGTTCAGTGATGCGGCATCATACAGACGCCGACTGGCCAGATAAGTGCCCAGGCTGCGTGAATCGTCGGGCAGCGGGACATGTTCGCCGTTGAGCCAGAGCCCCTTTGCGTCGGCCAGCAGGCGGGTACTGCCGTGCCGGACCAGCACCGCTTCCGGGGCTGCGGCGCGAATGTGCCCGGTATCCACCTCAAAATCAAGGCCTGCAAAATCGGGGCCACTCTGGCGGGGTTCACTGAGTAACTGCATCAGCGCCTGCCGGGCACGCTCGGGGGTCACCAGGCCCAGCGCCTGGGCGGTGAGGGCGTCGACATCGGTGTCGCTCAGCCCGGCAGCATCCTCCGGCAGGTCGCGTCCCGGGTCGGTGAACAGGGCCTCGGGCATGTTGGCCAGGCATTCGTCGGTGATGCGCGCCAGCAGGTCGGCGCGGCGCGGGGCGCGGAATCCTACCGACCAGGTGACACAGTCGTCGTCTTCGGCAATGCCCCAGTGGGCCACACCGGGGGGGATATACAGGACATCGCCCGGGCCCAGCAGGTGCTCTTCCTGCACCGGCATGTCGGCCAGCAGGCGCAGGCTGTCGTGGGGCTGCAGCGGCGTGCTGGCGTCGCAGGCCGGGCCCAGTTGCCAGCGGCGCTGGCCGCTGGCCTGGATCAGGAATACGTCATACTGGTCGAAGTGCGGGCCGACGCTGCCGCCGCGCACGGCATAGCTGATCATGATGTCTTCCAGGCGCCAGGGCGGCAGGAAGTCGAAACTGTCCAGCAACAGGGACACTTCCGTCAGGCAGTAGTCCACCGACTGCACCAGCAGCGTCCAGTGGCTTTCCGGCAGGGTGCGGAAGTCGTCTTCATCGAAGGGGCCGTGGCGCTGGGTCCAGGACGCTGTCTCGCCGTGTTGGCCCTGCTGGCCGCCCATGATCAGGCGCGACTCGACGCCGTCCTCCAGGGCCAGACCGGCCAGGGTGTCCGGGTCCGGGATCTCCAGACCCGAGGCGCAGCCCCGCGCCAGCAGCGGTTTGCGCTGCCAGTAGTCGCGCAGAAAGTCAGCGGCGGGCAAGGGCAGGGTAAAGCGTGGCAGTGAACTCACTCAGATGGCCCGTGCCTGATCTGCCGCATTGCCGACATAGCTGCCCGGCGTCATCGCCTTGAGGCGTTCACGGGCTTCTTCCGGAATCTCCAGACTGTCGATGAAGCTGGCCAGCGCCTCCTGGGTGATGGCCTTGCCCCGGGTCAGCGCCTTGAGCTTTTCGTAGGGCTGCTCGATGCCATAGCGACGCATCACGGTCTGGATCGGCTCGGCCAGGACTTCCCAGGCAGCGTCCAGATCCTCGTCCAGGCGGGCGGCGTTGACTTCCAGCTTGCCAATGCCCTTCAGCGAGGCTTCATAGGCGATCAGGCTGTGGCCCAGGCCGACGCCGACGTTACGCAGCACGGTGGAATCGGTCAGGTCGCGCTGCCAGCGAGAGATTGGCAGTTTGGCGGCCAGGTGGTCCATCAGCGCGTTGGCGATGCCCAGATTGCCTTCGGAATTCTCGAAGTCGATCGGGTTGACCTTGTGCGGCATGGTGGAAGAGCCGACCTCGCCCTCGACGGTACGCTGCTTGAAGTAGCCCAGTGAGATATAGCCCCAGACATCGCGGTCGAAATCCAGCAGCACGGTATTGAAGCGCATCAAGGCGTGGAAATACTCGGCAACACAGTCATGCGGTTCGATCTGGGTGGTGTAGGGGTTGAAGGTCAGCCCCAGGCCTTCGACAAAGCCCTTGGCCACGGCGGGCCAGTCGACATCCGGGTAGGCGGCCAGGTGGGCGTTGTAGTTGCCCACGGCGCCGTTCATCTTGCCCAGCAGGGCCACGGCGGCGAACTGCTCGCGCTGACGCTTCAGGCGCGCCACCACATTGGCCATTTCCTTGCCGACGGTGCTGGGTGAGGCGGTCTGGCCGTGGGTGCGCGACAGCAGCGGCTGATCGGCCAACTGATGAGCCAGGCGGCGCAGCGATTCGATCACCTTGTCCATCACCGGCAGCAGTACAGCGCGGGCTTCGGCCAGCATCAGGCTGTAGGAAAGGTTGTTGATGTCCTCGGAGGTGCAGGCAAAGTGCACGAACTCACCAATTGCGGCCAGCTCGCCGAACTCAGCCATACGCTCCTTGATGTAGTACTCCACCGCCTTGACGTCGTGGTTGGTGGTGGCCTCGATGGCCTTGATGCGCTGGGCGGCCTTCTGGTCGAAGCGATCAGTGATCTGCCGCAGCTGATAGGCGGTATCCGCGCTCATCAGCGGGACTTCGGGAATGTCCCGGGTCTTGCACAGGGTTTCCAGCCAGCGGATCTCGACGCGCACCCGGTTACGGATCAGGCCGTATTCACTGGTGATCTGGCGCAGCGCATCGCATTTGCCGGCGTAGCGGCCATCCACGGGGGAAATGGCGGTCAGGGTGTCCTGCTGTGACATGGGCGTGCTCCTGGGCGGACGGCAGTCGTCAAGGGGGTTCGGGAATCGCGCGCATGATACAGCAAGGGGGCGGGGCGGGCGAGATACCCTGACCCCGCCCGCAGAGGGCGGGCAGGGGCGTGCACGGGGAGATCAGTGCAGAGACTGGCGCAGGATGGCGTCGCAGGCTTCCAGCAGACGCTTGCGCTGCAGCAGCAGGTGCCAGCGCCGTCCGCCGGCCTGCTGCCAGAGCACGCCGCCGCGGACACCGGCGAGGAACAGGGCACGGATACGCGCGGCATTGTCCTCGTTACGCAGGTGCTCAGGCTCGCCCTGCACCTTGATGCGGAATTTGAGCGTGCCCAGGGTATCCACATAGATACCGGCCAGCCGGTGGCAGAATTCCGCCGAGGCCAGCCTGTCGAAATGAGCGCGCTGGGCGTCCAGTGCCTCCAGCCGGTTGCCGAGGATGCTCATCAGGCTGTCGTCCTTGCGCAAGCGGGTGGTCAGGTGCATCAGGGCCAGCGCATAGCCCACAGCCCGCACATTGTCATTGCTCTGCTTGCCAGCCAGGGCGTCACGCAGCAGGGTGAAGCCGGGGCGCAGGTCGGCCAGTGACGGGTAGACATGCTCATAGTCACTGGGCGAGAGATTCATGGTGCCGGCCAGCAGTGCTTCGACGGGCTGATCCAGGCACTGGCCGGTGGCGGCGATGCGATCGGCCAGCTGTCCGGCCTGGAACATGGCGGCCAGGCCGATGACCTGGTGGGTATGTTCGGGTCTGCTCATGCAGGTCTGCTCATTGATGGGCCTGTGGATTCGATGACGGCGCCGCCGAGGCACACAGGGCCATCGTACAGCACCAGCGACTGACCCGGCGTTACAGCGCGTTGGGGGGCCTCGAAGCGCACGTGCACGCGGCCATCCGCGAGTGCCTCAACAGTACAGGCCTGATCCGGCTGGCGATAGCGGGTCTTGGCGGTGAGGCGTGCGGGCAGCGTCGGCGCCTCACCTGCAATCCAGTGCATGGGGCCACTGTCCAGCTGCTGGCTTTGCAGCAACGGATGATCGTGCCCCTGCACCGCCACCAGCACGTTACGCTCCAGGTCCTTGGCGGCGACATACCAGGGTGACTCGTCGGCATTGGCGCGGCCACCGATGCCCAGGCCCTGGCGCTGGCCGAGGGTGTAATACATCAGGCCGCTGTGCTCGCCGAGCAGATGGCCATGGTCGTCCTCGATGCGGCCCGGCTGGGCGGGCAGATAGCGCTGCAGGAAATCCTTGAAGCGGCGTTCACCGATAAAGCAGATGCCGGTGGAGTCCTTCTTCTTGTGATTGGCAAAGCCCTGAGCTTCCGCGATACGCCGGACCTCGGGCTTCTCCAGACCGCCCAGCGGAAACAGGGTGCGGGCGAACTTGTCGCCGCCCACCGCATGCAGGAAATAGGTCTGGTCCTTGTTGGCGTCCACAGCCCGACGCAGCTCGCCCAGGTGTTCGCCATGGCGCACCTGCGCGTAGTGACCGGTGGCGATGCCATCGGCGCCCAGGGTCAGGGCGTGGTCCAGAAAGGCGCGGAATTTCACTTCCTTGTTGCACAGGATATCCGGGTTGGGGGTTCGCCCGGCGCGGTATTCCGCCAGAAAATGCTCGAACACCCGATCCCAGTACTCGGCGGCGAAGTTGACCGTGTGCAGCTCGATATCCAGCACCCCGGCCACCTGCATGGCATCCAGCAGGTCGTCGCGGGCGGTGCAGTATTCGGTGCCGTCATCCTCGTTCCAGTTCTTCATGAACAGGCCTTCAACCCGGTAACCCGCATCTTTCAGGCGCCAGGCGGCCACGGCGGAATCCACACCGCCGGACATGCCGACGATGATGCGGGTTTCTTCGGGTGCGCGTTCAGCCAGTGTCATCAGCCTTCCTGCAAAGCCCAGGAATGTTCATAGATGATATCAAGGGGCAGGCGCCGGCCGCTGAGGTAATCGTCAACGCAGCGCATGACCAGTGGACTGCGGTGCTCGCTGCGGCGCGCGCGCAGCGCCTCGGCGTCCAGCCACACGGCCTCGATGATGCCCCGATCCAGGCGCTGCCCGGCATCGTGGCGCAGGGGCTCCGCGATAAAGCAATAGCGATGATAGACACCGCCGCGCGGGTTCGGCTGAAAGATGTAGCAACCGAGAAACCCCGTGACCTTGACGGTCCAGGCCGTTTCTTCAAGCGTTTCGCGGAAGGCGGCCTGCACCAGCTGCTCCCCGGACTCGACATGCCCGGCGGGCTGGTTGATCACGTCGCGATCATTGGCGCGCTCACGCACACACAGGAAACGTCCGTCCTGTTCGACGAGGGTGGCCACGGTAATATGGGGGGTAAAACTGTTCATGGTTGACTCGATCCGGCGGAGCGGGGATGGTACATCAGCGTCCCGATACAGGGCCAGTTTGGCGGCTTTCCTGCCGAACACGGGTGCTCCGGGCCAGGTCCGGCCACCTGGGCGGGGACACCCTCCCGGGACCCGCCGTGAATCCATCCCTGGAGGCTTGCGTTCGGCATCCATGCCTCACACAGTCCCGGGAGGGTGTCCCCGCCCAGGCGTCCTCCGTGAGCGCGGGTCGTCCAGATGCTTTTTTGCAGAGTGGGCTTTCAACAGGTACAGGATAATCAATGAGCGACAAGACACTGACCCATCTGGATGCCGAAGGGCGGGCATCGATGGTGGATGTGACCGACAAGCCGGATACTGATCGGCGGGCCAGGGCGCAGGCGCGGGTCTATATGACGCCGTCGACGCTGGCCATGATCGTCGATGGACAGCATCCCAAAGGGGATGTGCTGGCCGTGGCGCGGGTGGCCGGGATTCAGGCGGCGAAGAAAACCTGGGACCTGATTCCGCTGTGTCATCCGTTGCTGCTGTCGAAGATTCGTGTGGAACTGGTGCCCGAAGAGAACCAGAACGGGGCCACGGAAGCCGTGCTGCGGATCGAGGCAGAATGCCGGGTCAAGGGACCGACCGGGGTCGAGATGGAGGCACTGACGGCGGTGTCGGTGGCGGCGTTGACGGTGTATGACATGTGCAAGGCGGTGGACCGGGCCATGCGGGTGGAGGGCATCTGCCTGCTGGAAAAGGCGGGTGGCCGCAGTGGTGAATGGAGACGGTAGATGATTGAAGTGTTGTTCTTCGCCGGCCTGCGCGAGCGTTTGGGTACCGAGCGGGCGTTGCTGGAATGGACGCCGGATCTGCGCGATGTGGGTGCGGTGCGCGCGCGTCTGGCCCAGGGCGATACCGCCTGGGAAGAAGCTCTGGGTGCGGGGGAGCAGGTGCTGGCCGCCGTCAATGAGGAAATTGCGCAGGCGCGCACCAGGGTACAGGACGGCGATGTGGTGGCCTTTTTCCCGCCGGTGACCGGGGGCTGATCATGGCGGGCCAGGTGCTGCGGGATTGTCGGGTGCTCGATACGCCGCTGGATTGCGCCGCAGCACAGGCGTGGCTGGCGGCGGCAGGTGGCGCGGCAGGCGCCACGGTGCTGTTCACGGGTCAGGTACGCGATGAGGCCGGGGCGGTGGCGTCACTCTTCCTGGAGCATTATCCGGCCATGACAGAAAAGTCGCTGGAGCGTATTGCCGCCGAGGTGGGCGGCCGTTGGCCGCTGGCGCGCGTGCTGGCCTGGCACCGGGTCGGCCACATGGTGGCGGGTGACACCATCGTGGTGGTGGGCGTGGCGGCGGCTCACCGAGCCGAGGCCTTCGAGGCGTGCTGTTGTCTCATGGACCGGGTCAAGACGGAGGTGCCGCTGTGGAAACGGGTCAGCGGCGCCGGGGGCGATGGCGACTGGGTCGAGGCGCGGGCTTCCGATGTGAAGGCGGCGCGCCGCTGGCGGGAGCAGGGCGAGGAAGATGAACACTGATCTCGCGGTGCTCGCCCGGCGCCAGGTTGTCGAGCGTCCAGTCGCCGATGCGCACGCGAACCAGGCGCAGGGTAGGGCAGCCGATGGCGGCCGTCATGCGCCGTACCTGCCGGTTGCGGCCTTCGCTGATGGTCAGTTGCAGCCAGCTGTCGGCCACCGTTTTGCGCTCACGCACTGGCGGGTGGCGCGGCCACAGCCAGTCCGGCGCCTCGCAGGGCTGGGCCTGTGCCGGCCGGGTTAGACCATCGTTCAATTGAACGCCATCGCGAAGTTGCTGAAGCTGTGCGGCGTCCGGAACGCCTTCGACATGCACCAGATAGGTTTTGGGCAAATGAAAGCGAGGCTGGCTGATGCGTGCCTGCAAGGCGCCGTCATCGGTCAGTAACAGCAAGCCTTCAGAGTCCCAGTCCAGGCGCCCGGCCGGATAGACGCCGGGGATGTGCAGGTAATCCGCGAGCGTGGCCCGTCCGCCGTCATCGGTAAATTGCGACAGGACCCGAAAGGGCTTGTTGAACAGTATCAGGCGTGCCATGACGTCTCTCTTGTTGATAACCCGCGGGCCGCTCATGGCCGAAAACGATGGCGGTGATTCGCAAAAGGTCAGGCAAGCTGCGCCCGCCAATGCTATAATCGCGCCTCCTGAGAGGCCTAGAGGCTCCGCTTACCGAATTGTACGGTTATTTTCCAGAGGGAGTAGTTAGATGGGATACCAAAAGATCATGGTGCCGGCAGATGGTGACAAAATCACCGTTAATGCGGACCTATCCCTGAATGTACCCAACCACCCGATCATTCCCTATATCGAGGGTGACGGCATCGGCGTTGATATCTCGCCGGTAATGATTGAAGTGGTGAACGCCGCCGTTGAGAAAGCTTACGGTACGAAACGCGCCATCACCTGGATGGAAATCTACGCTGGCGAGAAAGCCACCAAGGTCTACGGCCCCGATGTCTGGCTGCCGGAAGAGACCCTGGAAGCGATGCGCGAATTCACTGTCGGGATCAAGGGGCCGTTGACGACGCCGGTAGGCGGCGGGATTCGCTCCCTGAACGTGGCCCTGCGCCAGGAGCTCGACCTCTACACCTGCATGCGCCCCGTGCGCTGGTTCCCCGGGGTACCCAGCCCGGTGACCCATCCCGAACTGACCGACATGATCATCTTCCGGGAGAACTCCGAAGACATCTATGCCGGCATCGAGTGGAAAGCAGACAGCCCCGAAGCCACCAAACTGATCCGTTTCCTGCGTGAAGAGATGGGCGTGACCCAGATCCGCTTCCCGGAAGGGTGCGGTATCGGTATCAAGCCGGTGTCCCGCGAGGGCACGCAGCGCCTGGTGCGCAAGGCCATCCAGTACGCCATCGATAACGACAAGGACTCGGTGACCCTGGTGCACAAGGGCAACATCATGAAATACACCGAGGGGGCCTTCAAGGACTGGGGCTACGAACTGGCCCGTGAGCGTTTCGGCGCCGAGTTGCTGGACGGCGGCCCGTGGTTGACCATGAAGAACCCGCGTACCGGCAAGGAAATCATCATCAAGGACGTGATCGCCGACGCCTTCCTGCAGCAGATCCTGATGCGTCCGGCCGATTACAGCGTGATTGCCACCCTGAACCTGAACGGTGACTACATCTCTGACGCACTGGCGGCGGAAGTAGGCGGTATCGGCATTGCGCCGGGTGCCAACATCGGTGGCTCTGTGGCGCTGTTCGAGGCGACCCATGGCACGGCACCCAAGTATGCCGGTCAGGACAAGGTGAACCCGGGCTCACTCATTCTCTCTGCCGAAATGATGCTGCGTCACATGGACTGGAACGAGGCGGCGGATCTGATCATCCAGGGTATGGAAGGGGCGATTTCGGCGAAGACGGTGACCTACGACTTCGAGCGCCTGATGCCGGATGCCACCCTGCTGAAGTGCTCCCAGTTCGGTCAGGCGGTCATTCGCCACATGGAACAGTAAAACGCGTTATTCCGTAACCGGTGCAGCGGCAACAGGGGCTGCACCGGCGGCGGAGCCGCTGTCTGCCGCGCCTTGCTCTCCGGCCGGGCGCAGGTTGACGGCATGATAGCCCTTGTTGGCCTCCTGCAAGTCATACTCCACGGGTTGTCCTGCCTTGAGGCTGCGATAGCCGTCCATCTGAATGTAGGAATAGTGAACGAACAGGTCTTCCCCGCCAGCGTCCGGGCGGATGAAGCCGTAGCCCTTTGCATTGTTAAACCACTTGACCTTTCCCGTAGCCATGGTCCTTCGCCTCTCCGATGGCCGCTGATTTGTTGTTATCCCCGCGCTCACGCCGATTCGGGTAAACTGGCGGAGACATTCTTGTACCTTGATTCGATCGTACCCTGATCCGCTCAACTTTTAACCAATGTCCGGGGAGTGTCAAGCCCCGGGGTGGCGAGTCGGGTACCGCTATTGAAAAATGCGCCGAAATTCACCATATCCTGATTGCCGGGAGCGCATCACAGGTATACAACCATCAGAGAGCAGCATGATTTCTAGCAGCTATTCGTACCCGCCGTCGTACCCGGTCAGCGGGCCGCAGGAACCGCCGGAGCAACCCGGACAGCCGGATCGGCATGGCGATCTGGCGGTGGAAGAGGCACGACCGAAACTGCGTCGTCCGCCGTTGTACAAGGTTCTGATGCTGAACGATGACTACACGCCGATGGATTTTGTGGTAGAGGTATTGGAAAGGTTCTTTGCCATGGACCGTGAACAGGCGACGCGCACCATGTTGACGGTGCACACGGAGGGTCGGGCGGTATGCGGTGTCTTTCCGCGTGATATCGCCGAGACCAAGGCGGCGCAGGTCGTTGACTATGCCCGCGAGAACCAGCATCCACTGATGTGCCAGGTGGAAGTGGCCTGAGGCCTGAATTTCTTCCTCGTGAACCGAGAGGTGAGCCATGCTCAGCAGAGAACTGGAACTGACCCTGAACGAAGCGTTCCGCCATGCCCGTACCCATCGGCACGAATTCATGACGGTGGAGCACCTGTTGCTGGCGCTGCTCGATAACCAGGCGGCGGTGGAGGTGCTGGAGTCCTGTGGTGCCGATCTGGTGGAGTTGCGCCAGGCGCTTGACCGGTTCATCGATGACACCACGCCGCTGATTCCGGATGAGGACAGCGAGCGTGACACCCAGCCGACCCTGGGCTTCCAGCGTGTGTTGCAGCGCGCGGTGTTCCATGTGCAGTCATCGGGCAAGCGCGAGGTGACGGGTGCCAATGTCCTGGTGGCGATATTCAGCGAGCAGGAAAGCCAGGCCGTGTACCTGCTGCGCGCCCAGAACATCAACCGCGTGGATGTGGTGAACTTCATCAGCCACGGGATTTCCCGCATCCACGAGGGTGAGGAAACCGAACGCCCGGAGGCGGCTGCCGAAGAGGGCGAGGGTGCCGCCAGTGGGGCGCTGGACAGCTATACCACCAACCTGAACGAGATGGCGCGCCAGGATCGCATTGATCCGCTGATCGGGCGGGCGTTCGAGATCGAGCGCGCGGCGCAGATCCTGTGCCGTCGGCGCAAGAACAACCCGCTGCTGGTGGGCGAGCCCGGGGTGGGCAAGACGGCCATTGCCGAAGGGCTGGCGTGGATGATCGTGGAAGGCAAGGTGCCCGAGCCGCTGCAGGAGTCCGTGGTCTATTCCCTCGACATGGGTGCATTGCTGGCGGGCACCAAGTATCGCGGCGATTTCGAGAAGCGCTTCAAGGCGCTGGTGAACGAATTGCAGAAGCAGCCCCATGCGATCCTGTTCATCGACGAGATTCACACCATCATTGGTGCCGGGGCGGCTTCGGGTGGCGTCATGGATGCCTCCAACCTGCTCAAGCCGGCGCTGGCCAATGGCACTATCAAGTGCATGGGCTCAACGACGTTCCAGGAGTACCGCGGCATCTTCGAGAAAGACCGTGCCCTGTCGCGTCGCTTCCAGAAAATCGATGTTGTCGAGCCGACCGTTGACGAGACCTTCGGCATTCTGCGTGGCCTGAAAAAGCGCTTCGAGGACCACCATGATGTGGTCTACACCGATGAGGCGCTGAAGGCCGCGGCCGAGCTGTCGTCGCGTTACATCAATGACCGGCACCTGCCGGACAAGGCCATTGACGTGATCGACGAGGTCGGGGCGTGGCAGCGGCTGCGGCCTGAGAATGAGCGCCGCAGCACGATCGAGGTGGATGATGTCGAGGCCATGGTGGCCAAGATCGCTCGCATTCCGCCGAAGTCGGTATCGCAGTCGGACAAAGAGCTGCTGCGCAACCTGGAGCGGGATCTGAAGATGACCGTGTTCGGGCAGGACCCGGCCATCGAGGCGCTGTCGGCGGCGATCAAGCTGTCCCGTGCCGGGCTCAAGTCGGCGGACAAGCCGGTGGGCTGCTTCATGTTTGCCGGCCCCACGGGCGTCGGCAAGACCGAGGTCAGTCGCCAGTTGTCGCGGGCGTTGGGCGTCGAGCTGGTCCGTTTTGACATGTCCGAGTATATGGAGCGGCATACCGTCAGCCGCCTGATCGGTGCGCCCCCGGGCTATGTCGGTTTCGATCAGGGTGGGCTGCTCACCGAGGCGGTCACCAAGACGCCGCATTGCGTGCTGCTGCTCGATGAGATCGAAAAGGCCCATCCGGAAGTCTTCAATCTGCTGCTGCAGGTGATGGACCACGCCACACTCACCGACAACAACGGGCGCAAGGCGGACTTCCGCAACGTCATCCTGATCATGACCACCAACGCGGGGGCTGATGTCATGAGCCGGGCGTCTATCGGCTTTACCCAGCAGGATCACTCCACCGATGGCAGCGAGGCGCTGAAGAAGATGTTCACGCCGGAATTCCGTAACCGTCTGGATGCGGTGATCCAGTTTGGCGCCCTGACCCCGGAGACCATTCTGGGTGTGGTCGACAAGTTCCTGACCGAACTGCAGGCGCAGCTGGACGAGCGTGGCGTCACATTGCAAGTGGATGATGAGGCGCGCGCCTGGCTGGCTGAGCACGGGTATGACCGTGCCATGGGGGCGCGACCGATGGCCCGTCTCATACAGGATCAGTTGAAGAAGCCGCTGGCCGAGATGTTGCTGTTCGGTGCCCTGGCAGAGCAGGGCGGTCGCGTGGCGGTCACCGCCGACGAGAAGGGATTGCGCCTGTTGGTCACCGAGGCCGAGGCCGAAGCCGCAACCTGATTGTGGATCAGGGCACGACAAAAACCCGCAGCGCCGGAAGGCCCTGCGGGTTTTTCATGTCCGGTTCCGGATTATTTCATGCGGAAGGTAATGCGACCCTTGCTCAGATCGTAAGGGGACATTTCCACCTTGACCCGGTCGCCTGTGAGAATGCGGATGTAGTGTTTGCGCATCTTGCCAGAGATGTGCGCAATGATCTCGTGGCCGTTATCCAGCTTCACGCGGAACATGGTGTTCGGGAGGGTATCCACCACCACACCTTCAAGTTCGATCTGCTCTTCTTTCGCCATGCAATCTGTCGGCCCTTCGGGGCGGGTCAATTAAGAGAGGCGCAATTGTGCCGGAAATGCCGTGGCCCTGCAAAGGCTTTACCGGGCGCCGGGCCCGTGCGGGGTCAAAGGCGGATGCCCGGGGGTGGCGCGGGGTGCTGGCCCTCTTCGGCCCAGACGTCGTTGCACAGCAGTTCCAGGGGCTGGAACTGCTGCTTGTAACGCATCTTGCGACAACGCCTGATCCAGTAGCCCAGGTAGAGGTAGGCCAGGCCCTTGTCCCGGCAGTACCCGATCTGCCAGAGGACGGCCTGGGTGCCAAGACTCAGTTCCGGATACTCCGGGTCATAGAAGGTATAGACCGCCGACAGGCCATCATCCAGCTGATCCACGACCGCGACCGCGAGCAGCGTATCGTTCTGGTCACGGAAGCAGCAGAAGCGGGTGTCGCTCCAGCTCGACATCAGGAAGCTGGCAAACTGCTCCTGGCTGGGCGGGAACATGTCTCCGTCGCCATGACGACGCTCGATGTAGCGGCTGTAGAGCTGGTACAGCTCATTGGTAAAACGCGGCGCGATCACTTCCACCCGGAGTGTCAGGTTGCGGCGCAGGATGCGTCGCTGACTGCGATTGGGCTGGAAGTCGGCGACCCGGACCCGGGCGGGAATACAGGCCTGGCAGGTGCCGCAATGGGGGCGGTAAAGATAATCCCCGCTACGGCGGAAGCCCAGCTGGGTGAGGTCCCCATACAGTTTCGGGGTGATGCGGGCATGCGGGTCGACGAACAGGGTGGTGGCCTGATGCTCCTCCAGATAACTGCAGGCATGGGCCGGGGTGCTGAAGAATCGGAGGGTTGCCAGGTCGCTCATATCGTCAGTCTATAACGTGCGGTGTATTCCGCAAGGCTGGCACGCTCATGCGGCCAGTGCCAGGCATTGTCGGTGCACACCCGTTCCATCAGTGCGCGCTCGAAGTCGACGCGGGCCACGGGCCTCGCGCCGAGGGAAAGCAGATGCGGTGTCTCCATCTGGCAGTCGATCAGGGTCACGCCATGAGCATTGCGCAACAGGCAGAAGAGCGCCAGCGCCGCCTTCGAGGCATTGGCGCAGCGGCTGAACATGGACTCGCCGAAGAACATGGCGCCCAGGTTCACACCGTAAAAACCACCCACCAGCTGCTGGCCCTGCCACACCTCGACGCTGTGCGCGTGCCCGGCATGATGCAGGGCGGTGTAGGCGTCCCGCATCTCGTCGGTAATCCAGGTGCCGTCCTGATCATCACGTGGCGCGGCGCAGGCCGACATCACGGAGGTGAAGGCCTGATCGATGCTGAACTGGAACGGGTCCCGGCGCAGGCACTTGCGCAGGCTGCGGCTGATGTGAAAGGCGTCGGGCTCAAGCACCAGGCGTGGGTCCGGCGTCCACCAGAGTGGCGGCTGGCCCTCACTGAACCAGGGAAAGATGCCGCGGCGGTAAGCCTGTAACAGGGTGTCCACGCCCAGATCGTTGCCAATGGCCAGCAGGCCATTGGGGTCATCCAGAGCGTAGCGGGTGGGCGGGAAGGTGGCACCGGGGTGCAACCAGGGAACACCGATACGCGTGGGCATGGCGGCGTCCCCGGTGGCGTCGATCAGAGGTTGTCGAGGTAGCGCTCGGCGTCCAGCGCGGCCATGCAGCCGGCGCCCGCCGAGGTGATGGCCTGGCGGTAAATATGGTCGGCGACGTCACCGGCGGCGAAGACGCCCTCGACACTGGTGGCCGTGGCGTTGCCTTCGGTGCCGGATTTCACCTTGATATAGCCGTCCTGCATGGTCAGTTGGCCCTCGAAGATCTGGGTGTTCGGCTGGTGGCCGATGGCAATGAAAACGCCCTGGACCTCCAGATCCTGAGTGCTGCCGTCATCCTGTGTGCTGCGCAGGCGTGCGCCGGTGACACCGCTGTCATCGCCGAGCACTTCATCCAGCGTGTGGAACCAGATCGGGGTAATGTTCTCGCGGGCGAACAGCTTGTCCTGCAGGATCTTCTCGGCGCGCAGGCTGTCCCGGCGATGTACCAGATAGACCTGGCTGGCGATATTCGACAGGTACAGCGCTTCCTCGACGGCCGTGTTGCCGCCGCCGATGACCGCTACCTTCTGGTTGCGGTAGAAGAAGCCGTCGCAGGTCGCGCAGGCAGACACGCCCTTGCCCTTGAAGGCCTCTTCGGAATCCAGCCCCAGATACTTGGCGGAGGCACCGGTGGCGATGATCAGCGCATCACAGGTGTAGTCGGCGCTGTCGCCTTTCAGTCGAAACGGTTTGCCGGACAGGTCGGCTTCATTGATGTGGTCATACACCATCTGCGTATTGAAGCGTTCCGCGTGCTGCTGCATGCGCACCATCAGATCGGGGCCTTGCAGACCTTCAACGTCGCCGGGCCAGTTGTCCACGTCGGTGGTGGTGGTCAACTGACCGCCCGGCTGGATGCCGGTAATGATCACGGGTTCCAGGTTGGCGCGGGCGGCATAGACGGCCGCGGAATAGCCGGCCGGGCCGGAACCGAGGATGATCAGGCGATGGTGCTGTGCAGTGCTCATGAAGCGGAGTCCTCCGGGCAGGGTGTGGCGTCATCGACTGACGGCGTACTACCGCAGGAAATGGGGGATGCGCCACGGGATTCAAGCTGCGGGGAAGCTACACTAAAACGCCCGGCGGTTGAAGCACGCCGGTCGGCCTGGCGTGCGCTGCGGGGAACGTTTTTTTCAATCGCGGTCATAGAGGGCGCCAACCGGGTGGCGTCGCGGGGCAGGGCGTTGCGTGCGGTTGCCCCGCGCCGGGTCATGGCCGACAATGGTGGATTGCATGGCGCCCGGGCATGCCCCTGTTGTGGCGGATTGGTGGCGGATTGCGGCGGAGTGTTGCGGGTCCGGGTGTTGCGGGGATAATATCTCTATTAAATTCATCGCCTTATCGGGCGAATCTTGAGTAATTTCTTGGTTGGTTCCGGGCGTGCCCGGGGGCTGACGTCGGAGTGACAGGGACTTGAGCAACACCAAGGCATCATCCAGAGCGACTTCAACACGACAGCGCGGCAACAACACGGCCGCCGAGACGCCCGGCTGGGCGCAGCATCTGCGTCGCGGGCTGATTGAGGGCCTGGTCATCAGCCTGATTGCCCTGTCGCTGTATCTGTTGCTGGCGCTGGTGACCTACAGCCCACGCGATCCGGGCTGGTCGTACATGGGCGATGCCAGCCAGATTCGCAATGCCGGTGGTCGCTTTGGCGCCTTTGCAGCGGATCTGCTGTTCATCCTGTTCGGTTACCTTGCCTACCTGTTTCCGCTGCTTGTCGGCTTCTGGGGTGTGCGCGTGCTGCGTGACCGGCATGCCGGGCTGGCTGGCAACTGGCCCATGTTCAGCCTGCGTCTGGTGGGCTTCATCCTGACCATGCTGGCGGGCACGGCCCTGGCCTGGATGCATTTCTCCGGCAATGGCAGCATCCTGCCCGAAGATACCGGCGGGATTCTCGGTCAGGTGGTTGGCAAGGCGTCGCTGGATGCCTTCAATCCTCTCGGTGGCACCCTGGTGCTGGTGGCCCTGTTCCTGATTGGCATGACCATCTTCACCGACCTGTCCTGGATTCGCCTGTCCGAGAAGCTCGGCGCCCTGGTGCTGACGCTGGCCCAGCGCATCCCGGTGGCCCTGCGCAACCGGCGGGAGAAGCGCGAAGAGAAGCGTCAGGCGGCGGTCGAACTGGCACGCCGCCGTGAGGTGCGCGAGGTGGCCATGAAACGGGCCGAGACCCGCAAGCCACCGGAAATCAAGCAGCCACCGAAGAAGGTGGAGAAGAGCGTGCGCGCCGAGAAAGAGCGTCAGCAGCCGCTGTTTACCTCCCAGGTCACCGGCACCCTGCCGCCGCTGGGTCTGCTGGATGCGGTGGAGGAGGGCGCCCGGGGCGGTTTCTCCAATGAAGCCCTGGACGGCATGTCGCGCCTGCTGGAGATCAAGCTGCGTGATTTCAATATCGAGGCCGAAGTGGTCGCGGTGCAGCCCGGCCCGGTCATCACCCGTTTCGAGATCCAGCCGGCCGCAGGCATCAAGGTCAGCCGTATCACCAACCTGGCCAAGGATCTGGCACGCTCCCTGGCGGTCATCTCCGTGCGTGTCGTGGAAGTGATTCCCGGCAAGACCACCGTGGGTATCGAGATTCCCAACGAGCAGCGCGAAATCATCCGCTTTACCGAAGCCGTGGGCAGCAAGGCTTTCGACGAGGCGCCGTCGCCGCTGGTGCTGGCCCTGGGCAAGGACATCAGTGGCAACCCGGTGGTGGCCGATCTGGCCAAGATGCCGCACCTGCTGGTGGCGGGCACCACCGGCTCGGGTAAATCCGTGGGTCTGAATGCCATGCTGTTGTCGATCCTGTTCAAGTCGACGCCGGACGACGTGCGCCTGATCATGATCGACCCGAAGATGCTGGAACTGGCGGTGTACGACGGCATCCCGCATCTGCTGACCCCGGTGGTCACCGACATGAAGGAGGCTGCCAGTGCGCTGCGCTGGGGCGTGGCCGAGATGGAGCGCCGCTACCGCCTGATGGCCTCCCTGGGCGTGCGTAACATTGCCGGGTATAACCGCAAGGTGGCGGATGCCGAAAAACAGGGGCAGCCGTTGAAAGACCCGCTGTGGAAACCGAATGACCCGATGAATCTGGAAGAGCCGGCACCCTTGCTGGAGCGGCTGCCCTATATCGTCATCGTGGTGGACGAATTCGCTGACATGATGATGATTGTCGGCAAGAAGGTGGAAGAACTGATTGCCCGTATTGCCCAGAAGGCCCGGGCCGCCGGTATCCACCTGATTCTGGCGACGCAGCGGCCGTCGGTGGATGTGATTACCGGCCTGATCAAGGCCAACGTACCCTCGCGCATGGCGTTCCAGGTGTCCTCGAAAATCGACTCCCGCACGGTGCTGGATCAGGGCGGGGCCGAGCAGTTGCTTGGCCACGGCGACATGCTTTATTTGCCGGTGGGGGTCAGCGTGCCGGAACGTGTGCACGGCGCTTTTGTCTCAGATGACGAGGTGCACCGGGTCTGTGATGACTGGCGCAAGCGCGGCGAACCGAATTACCTGCCGGAAATCCTCGACGGCGGTGATATCAACGCGCCGCTGCCGGGCATGGAAGGCAGTGGCGGCGACGACGATGCCGAACAGGACCCGCTGTACGATGAAGCGGTGGCCCATGTGATCGAATCCCGGCGCGCCTCGATCTCCGCCGTGCAGCGGAAACTCAAGATCGGCTACAACCGGGCAGCCCGCCTGGTGGAAGCGATGGAAATGGCCGGTGTGGTCACGGCGGCGGGGCATAATGGCCAGCGCGAAGTGATCGTGCCCGGCGGCGACTGAGGCCTTTGATGAAAAACGTGATACGTAATGGCCTGCTTGGTGCAGGCCTGCTGACTCTGCTGGTACCGGCTGCCCTGGCGGACGCCACCGAGGATCTGGTCAAGAAACTCTCGGGGGTGCGCAGCATGAGCAGCAGTTTCAACCAGATTGTGCTCGACCGTGGGGGCTCCCGCCTGCAGGAGGCCAGCGGCACCATGCTGGTGGCGCGTCCGCGTCAGTTTCACTGGCACGCCGAGTCGCCCTACGAGCAGGTGGTCGTGTCCAACGGTGATGTCGTCTGGATCCATGATGTGGACCTGGAGCAGGTCATCGAGCGTGCGCTGGGAGATGAAGTCGGCAACACCCCGGCGCTGCTGTTCAGTGGCAACCCTGACGAAGTGGCCGCCGAGTTCGAGATTACCGAAGCCGACCGGCATCGCGGCGAAGTGACCTATCGCCTGATTCCGCGCGACAAGGAGTTGCTGTTCAGCTTGCTGGAAGTGACCTTCGCCGGGGAGACGCCGCGCAGCATGCGTCTTGAGGATGCGCTGGGGCAGCAGACTACCATCGACTTTCGCAATGTGCGCCTGAATCAGGACATCGACCCGGCCCGCTTCCGCTTCGAGATACCTGACGGCGCCGACGTCATCAGCGAGCTATGAGCGACCTGTTCGGCGATCAGGACGCGCCTGCGCCGACGACCGGCGGCGAGGACAGACGGCATCAACCCCTGGCGGCTCGCTTGCGGGCGGCCTCGCTGGACGACTATGTCGGGCAGGCGCACCTGGTCGGCGAGGGCAAACCCCTGCGCCGCGCCCTGGAGCAGGGGCAGCTGCACTCGATGATCCTCTGGGGCCCGCCGGGCACTGGCAAGACAACACTGGCGTTACTGCTGGCCGGGCACGTCAGCGCCACCTTCGTGACCCTGTCCGCCGTGCTTGCCGGGGTCAAGGATATTCGCGCCGAGGTCGAGAAAGCCCGCGCCCGCCTCAGTCACGGCCAGCGCACGGTGCTGTTTGTGGATGAGGTGCACCGTTTCAACAAGTCGCAGCAAGACGCCTTCCTGCCCCATGTGGAAGACGGCACCGTGATCTTTATCGGCGCCACCACCGAAAACCCCTCGTTCGAACTCAATAACGCGCTCCTGTCCCGCGCCCGGGTCTACCGCCTGCAATCCCTGCAACGGGAGGATCTGGACCGGCTGCTGACGCGGGCGCTGGCCCACGATAGCCTGGCGGACATCGACCTGGGTGACGACAGCCGCATCCTGCTGCTGGACCAGGTGGACGGTGATGCCCGACGCCTGCTCAACCTGCTTGAGGTGGCCGCCGACCTGGCGCGCGGCGACGCGGGGGGCGCGGAGAAGGCCGTTATTACCCCGGACCTGCTGCGCGAGTTGTTTCGCGACAGCCTGCGTCGCTTCGACAAGGGCGGCGATATCTTCTATGACCAGATCAGCGCCCTGCACAAGTCTGTGCGCGGTTCCGACCCGGATGCCACCCTGTACTGGTTCGCCCGCATGCTCGATGGCGGGGCCGATCCGCTGTATATCGCCCGCCGGGTGGTGCGCATGGCCAGCGAGGACATTGGCAATGCTGACCCGCGAGCCCTGCGTCTGGCCCTGGACGCCTGGGATGTGCAGGAGCGCCTCGGCTCCCCCGAAGGCGAGTTGGCCATCGCCCAGGCGCTGGTCTACCTCGCGGTGGCGGCCAAGAGCAATGCGGTCTACAACGCCTGGAATCAGGCGCGCCGCTTCGTGGCCGAGCATCCCACCGATGAGGTGCCACTGCATCTGCGCAATGCACCGACCACACTGATGAAGGAAGAGGGGCATGGCGCCGACTACCGCTACGCCCATGATTTTCCCGACGCCTATGTGCCCGGGGAGAACTATTTTCCCACCAGCATTCCTTCCACGCGTTTCTACAGCCCGGTGCCCCGGGGCATGGAAATCCGCATCGCCGAAAAGCTGGCCGCCCTGCGCCAGAAAGACGACGACAGCGACTGGCATCGCTAACTGGCATCCACCGGGGATGTCCCCGATAATGTCCTCCCTGAATTCACCCGCTCTGGAATGACAAGGCAATGCTGGACATCCGTGACCTGCGCAAGGCAGGAGAAGAGATCGCCGCCGCGTTGGCAAAACGTGGCTATACCCTCGACATGGCACACTTCGATGCGCTGGACGCCGAGCGCAAGGATGCTGACATGCGCTCCCAGGCGTTGCAGGCCGACCGCAAACGTGCGGCCAAAGAGGTGGGCAGCCTGATCCAGTCCGGCATGAATGTGGATGACGCCAAGGCCAAAGTGGCGGACGCGTTGAAAGCCATCGATGCAGAACTCGACAGTGAAGTGGGCCGTGCCCAGCGCATTGGCGAGCAGCTGCGCGACTGGCTGATGACGATTCCGAATGTGCCGCATGCCGATGTGCCTCCGGGCAAGGATGAGGCCGACAATGTCGAGGTGCGACGCTGGGGAACGCCTCGGGAGTTCGATTTCGCGCCGCAGGATCATGTGGACGTGACGGAAAAACTGAGCCGTGGGCGTCTCGATTTCGAGCGCGCCGCCAAGCTCTCCGGTGCCCGCTTTGCCGTGATGACCGGCAGTCTCGCACGCCTGCATCGCGCGCTGATCGACTTCATGCTCGATACGCATACGCGTGAGCACGGATATACGGAAGCGTACGTGCCCTATCTGGTGGGGCCGGAGGCGCTGCGTGGCACCGGGCAGCTGCCGAAATTCGAGGAAGACCTGTTCCGCATTGCCGGAGAGCGTACGCTGTATCTGATACCGACAGCAGAGGTACCGGTCACCAATCTGTTTGCGGACGAGATTCTGGAGGCCGACATGGTGCCCCAGCAGTTGGTCTGTCACACGCCCTGTTTCCGTAGCGAGGCGGGCAGCCACGGGCGCGACACGCGCGGCATGATTCGTCAGCATCAGTTCGAGAAGGTGGAACTGGTGCAGCTGGTGCGTCCGGAGGAATCCGACGCCACCCTGGAAGCGCTGACCGGGCATGCGGAAGCGATTCTGCAAGCGCTGGGGCTGCCGTATCGCGTGGTCACCCTGTGCGGCGGTGATCTCGGTTTTTCGGCCAGCAAGACCTACGACATCGAGGTATGGCTGCCGAGCCAGGACACCTATCGCGAAATTTCCTCCTGCTCGAACTTCCGTGATTTCCAGGCGCGCCGCATGCAGGCGCGCTGGCGCAATCCCGAGACGGGCAAGCCGGAACTGCTGCATACCCTGAATGGCTCCGGCCTGGCGGTGGGGCGCACGCTGGTGGCGATCCTCGAGAATTACCAGAACGCTGACGGCAGCGTGACGGTGCCGGAAGCCCTGCGGCCTTACATGGGCGGTGCGGAGACACTCTGATGGACTATCTGCCGGTTTCCTGGCGCATCACAGGGCAGACGGTGCTGCTGGTGGGGGGCGGTGAAATCGCCCTGCGCAAGGCGCGTCTGCTGGATCGCGCGGGAGCCCGGTTGCGTCTGGTGGCGCCGGAGGTGGAGCCCGATCTGGCGGCACTGGTGGAACAGGGGGGCGGCGAGATACGGCACCGGGTCTTTGCTGCGGATCAGCTGGACGGCGTTTTGCTGGCCCTGGCGGCGACCGATGACGAGGCGGTCAATCGTGCTGTCTCCGAGGCGGCCCAGGCGCGGGGCATCCCGGTGAATGTGGTCGACAATCCGCCCTTGTGCACCTTTATTTTTCCCGCGATCGTTGACCGCGATCCGCTGATCATCAGTATCAGCTCCGGGGGGGCTTCGCCGGTGGCGGCGCGCTGGGTGCGCAGTCGTATCGAGAGCCTGATTCCGGCCCGTTGGGGGCGTCTGGCGGCGCTGATGGGCAGTCGCCGCAAGCGGTTGGCGGAGAAGCTGCCGTCGGTGTCTGCGCGTCGTCTGTTCTGGGAAAAGGTCATTGATGGCGCCGTGGCGGAGCAGACGCTGGCGGGCCAGGAGGATGCGGCCGCTGCCGAACTGGATGCGGCCATCGAGGCGGCGGACGCCGACAAACTGATGCGCGGGGAAGTGTATCTGGTGGGCGCCGGGCCAGGTGATGCGGATCTGCTGACGTTCCGGGCGTTGCGTCTGTTGCAGAAGGCGGACGTGGTGGTCTACGACCGGCTGGTGTCGCCGGGAGTGCTGGAGCTGGCGCGCCGCGATGCTGAACTGGTCTATGTGGGCAAGAAGCGTGCGGAGCATGTATTGCCGCAGGACGACATCAATCGGCTGCTGGTGGACTATGCGCGGCAGGGCAAGAAGGTCTGTCGGCTGAAGGGCGGCGACCCGTTTATCTTCGGGCGCGGTGGTGAAGAGCTGGAGCAGGTGGTCGAGGCGGGCATCGATTTCCAGGTGGTGCCGGGGGTGACGGCGGCGGCGGGGTGTGCGGCGTATGCGGGCATTCCGTTGACACATCGGGATCATGCGCAGTCGGTGCGCTTTATCACAGGGCATCGCAAGGAAAACGGTGAGTTAAATCTGCCGTGGTCGGATTTTCTGACGCCTTCGGAGACGCTGGTGTTCTACATGGGGCTGGTGAGTCTGCCGGCCATCAGTGCCGGCCTGATCATGGCAGGACGCAGTCCTGATACGCCAGCGGCGTTGATTTCCCGGGGAACGCTGAGTGGTCAGCGGGTGATCAAAGGCACCTTGGGCACTCTGCCCGACACGGTGGCGGAAGCTTCGCCTGAGGCGCCGAGCTTGCTCATCATTGGTGATGTGGTGGGGCTTTATCCGCGTTATCGCTGGTTTGAGGATGGTGAAGGTTAGTTTTCGGGTTGTGGTGGTTGTGGCCCTCGGGGGGCGGGTAAGGGTTTTCTGGACACGCCGTGAACCCGTCCATGGGAGCTCTCGTTCGGCATCCATGCCTCTCGAATGTCCAGAAAACCCTTACCCGCCCCCCGAGGGCCGTCACGCGCAGCCCGCTTGAAAACTTCCAGCCAACCGACCCCCGCAAATTCAGTACCAGCTAAGGCAGGGCGTATGCGCTTCCGTCAGCCCCACAATTCCACTCCAATCAACCACCACCACATCTCCCACCTGCATTCCTCCGGATGGCGCCACAGAACTTTCCACATGCCACACCACTTCCGCAGCACCCTGCAATAACGCCAGAGCAGCCCTGCTTCCGGGCGTGCCATCGAGAAACACCCCACCTTGCTCGATAAAGACCACGTGATCGCCATCGGCAAGTGCAGCGGCCAGTGCGTCACAGCGGGCGGTATTCCAGGGTGGGAAGGCAACGAGATGCAGCATTACCACCCCCAGACCTGGCTGGCGCCGTGGAGCAGGGTGCGGACGGCGTCGGGGTCGAGGGGGCTGACGTGGGCGGGGCAGGGGGTGTCGCTGAGCCAGGTGGTCAGGGCGTGTTGTTCGGCGGCGCAGTGGATGCCGAAGTCGACAAGGCTGGACAAGGGATGGTCGTCGTTGTCGTGGCCGCGCAGTTGCAGCACGCCGGGGCCGCAGAAGAGGACGGTCAGGGGTTGGCCAAAGGCGGCCAGGGTCAGGGCCATGTCGGCGAGGTCGCGGGCGGCGGTGTCCTGTTGCGGTGCGGTGCGGGCAATCAGTACCAGCATGTCAGGCTCCGAAACTCAGCACGCGATCGCTTTCGGCGACCGCTTCGGCCCAGAGGCCGAGCCCGCCGAGGGTAAAGCCGGGGGCGAGGTTATCGGCGTCGCGGTGGTGGCGGCGACTTTCGTCGGCGTCCAGGATGCCGCGCCGCAGGGCGGCGCCGATGCAGACGACGGCATCAAGCTGGTGTTGGGCAACAAGCGCACGCCACTCGGCGCAGAGGTCCTGTTCGCCATCGCTGACGACGGGCAGGCGGCTGGCAAGCAGAACGCCCTGGCGATAAAAGAAAACCCGGAAGAGTGGGTGGCCACGTTGCAGCAGGGCCTCGGCCATGTGCAGGGCCGTGGCCGCCGCCGGGCTGTCAGGCCCGGCGGTGACCAGAAGGCTGTAGCGCATCAGTCATCGCCGCCCAGGGCGGTGAGCAGGTGCAGCAGTGACAGGAAGAGGTTGTAGAGTGAGACAAACAGGGTGACGGTGGCGCGGATGTAGTTGGTTTCGCCGCCGTGGATGATGGCGCTGGTCTGCCAGAGAATGACCATGGAAGAGAGCAGGGCAAACATGGCGGAGGCGGCCAGGCGCAGGCCGGGCATGTCCACAAACAGGGTGACGATGGCGCAGACGAAGGCGACCAGCAGGCCGACCATGAGGAAGCTGCCCATGAAGCTGAAATCTTTCTTCGTCACCAGGGCGATACCGGACATGCCGACGAAGACGAGGGCGGTCACGCTCAGGGCGGTATTCACGACTTCCATGCCACCCGCCAGGCCGGCATAGGCGGCGATCAGCGGGCCGGTGGTGAAACCGAGCCAGCCAGTGATGCCGAACACGGAAAGGATGCCCCAGGCGCTGTTCTGCAACTTGGCGTTGAGGAACAGCAGGGCGAAATAGACGCCGAGGGTAATCAGGGGATTAATGAAGCCGACATTGGCGGCCATAGCGTACCAGCTGGCGGCAGCCGCCACGGCCAGTGACATGGCCAGCAGGCCATAGGTGTTACGCAGGACGCGCGCGGCCTGTTCACCGGCTACCGCCGGGCTGGCGGCGCGATCAGTGTAACGGTACTCGTTATCCATAATCCGTTATCCCCAAGAGTGATTTTTTCGGGTGGTGAGTACCCGGATGATAGAAGGGGGGCCGGGAAAATCAAGGACAGGGCCGCTGTTCATCCGGGCGGCGTGGTCGATCGCCGAATTATTGGTCAATCGGCTGTCTCAGCCGGGTCGCGCATCGCGCCAGTGTTGACTATGCCGTCCGCGCCGCTATCATGCCAGCCTTCCGCGCCAGAAAAGCGGAATCGGAGAGGTGGCAGAGCGGTTGAATGCAACGGTCTTGAAAACCGTCGAGGATTAACGTCCTCCGTGGGTTCGAATCCCACCCTCTCCGCCACAATACCCAAAAGGCCCCAGTCGGGGCCTTTTTTGTTGGGTGAACTCCTGTGGCATCACCAGGGTCAACCTCACCATTCGCGCTATCTGGAATCTGTCATGACACGTCTGGCTTCGCTGGCACTGCTCCTTTGCATACTGGGGCTGACGGCTTGCACCCGCCACAGTGCACTGGCGGTGTTCGACGAGGTGCCCATGGCCTATGCGGCGGTGCCGCTGGATGGTCCGGGGCGGCCGATGTATCAGCATGCGGATCGGCCGGTGAATCCTGCGTCGGTGATGAAGCTGGTGACGACGCAGGCGGCGCTGGAGCTGTTGGGGCCGGCGTTTCGCTGGCAGACGTGGTTGTACACCGATGGTGTGCAGGACGGTGAGGTGCTGCGGGGTAATCTTTATCTGGTGTCCGGAGGTGATCCGGCGCTGACGCGTGAGCGGCTGTGGAGCCTGCTGGCACGGTTGCAGGCCCGGGGGATCCGGCGTATCGAGGGTGATCTGGTGCTGGATGGCAGCTACTTCCGGTTGCCGGAGACGCCGCCGGTTTTCGATGACGATGGCCAGAATCCTTATGCGCCCTATCTGACCAAGCCTGATCCGCTGCTGGCCGGGTTCCGGCTGGTGCAGATCAGTGCCGAGGCCGGATACAACGGGGTTCAGGTGGCCATGGAGCCGGCGTTGCCGTCGCTGGTGCTGGACAACCGTCTGCGGCCTGGTGCGGCGGGGCAGCCCTGTCCGCGGCGCGGTGCCCTGATCGGTGTGCCGGAACAGGGCGATGACGGCATCTGGCGGGTGCCGTTGCGCGGTGAGTTACCGCCGGGTTGCGGTGTGCGGCGCTATCACGCGCCCGGCGCCACGGAAACCTATACGGCGGATCTGGTGCGGGCGCTGTGGACGGCACAAGGGGGCACGCTGGAGGGTGAGACGCGCAGTGGCGTGCTGGCGGCGGGAAGCACCTTGCTTGCGGCCACCAGTTCACCGGATCTGGCCACATTGATCCGCGATATCAACAAACACAGCAATAACGTCATGACGCGGCAGCTGTTCCTGACGCTGGGGGCCCAGTATCGGCGTGCCGATGACAGCGACGACCTGGCTGCCGCCCGCCGGGTGGTGGGGCGCTGGCTGGCCGCGCAGGGGATTGCCGAGGGGGTGGTGCTGGACAACGGCTCTGGCCTGTCGCGGCACGAGCGAATGAGCCCGCGTCAGTTGACCACCTTGCTGGCGTACGCCCATGACAGTGACTGGGCGCCTGAATTCATCAGCAGCCTTCCGATCATGGGCGTGGATGGCACCATGCGTCTGCGCGGACAGAACCTGGCCGGGCAGGGCCGTATCAAGACGGGCAGCCTGCGGGATGTCCGCGCAATTGCCGGTTACGTGCGTGATGAGGCCGGTACCACCTGGGCGGTGGCGGCGATTATCAACGATGAACAGGCGGGCGCCTGGCAGCCACAGCTTGATGCCTGGCTGCACGCTGTAGCGCGCCCGCGCTGACCGGCAGACACAGCTCAGCCGGTTTGTGCCATCGCCTGTTGCCCCAATGGCCGTGCAGCCAACTGGTCTGCCAGGTTCAGGGTTTGTGCCATCGCCATGCGCACCGACGCATCCAGTAACTCGCCGCCGTCTTCCTGATGTTCGATGGCCACCGTATGGATATCGGTGATGCCGATAAAGTGGAAGGCGGTGCGCACCGAGGCTTCGAGGTGGTTCATGTGCGCGAAGGGGCCGCCCGGGTCCAGCCCGTGCCCGCCACGTGCAGACAGCAGTACCACGCTGCGGGGCTTGTCCACCAGCAAGGGTACATAGCGCTCCAGAGGCGGGTTTTCCGGGCGGAAATCGCAGGTGCGTCCCAGCCGCACGATGCTGTCGATCCAGGCCTTGAAGGCTGATGGCATGCTGAAGTTGTACAGGGGCACGCCGAGTACCAGCAGATCCGCCGCCACCAGTTCCTCCACCAACGCATTGCTGTCGGCGATGGCGGCCTCCATGGCGGGGGTGCGCGCTGCGGCGGGGGTGAACTCGGCTTCGACCCAGGCGGCATCGACCGGGGCAGGGGGCTGCAACCCGACATCGCGGTAGCGCACCGTATCGTCGGGTCGTTGTGCGCGCCAGCGCTGTATGAATTCATGGGTCAGGCGGCGGGTGTGGGAACCGTGGGGATCGATGCCGGCAAGTCCGGGGCGAGCGCTGGCGTCGATATGCAGGATTTCGGTCATGGAGTATTCTCCTGTCAGTGAATTGATTTCATCTGTCGTTTGACAGGGGTTGGCCTGTCAGAAGAACATAAGACCGCGATCGCAGGGTGCCGACAAACGATGGTTTTTTGCAGCAATGACAAAAAATAATTCACCTGATATGCCGCGCCGTCTGCCGTCGCTGGTGGCGCTGCGTGCCTTTGAAGCGGCAGGCCGTCACCTGAGCGCCAAGCGCGCCGCCGCCGAGCTGTCGGTCACGGCCACGGCCATCAGCCATCAGATCCGGCAACTGGAAGAGACGCTGGGTGTGCCGCTGTTCGTGCGTCGCCCCCGGCAACTGCTGCTGACGCCGGAAGGGCGCGCCCTGCAAGGTGTGCTGGGCGGCGCCTTCGATGACATCGCCGCAGCGGTCGCCCGTCTGCGTGCGCCCCCGTCGCGACACACCGTGATTCTGTCCGCCACCCCGGCGGTGGCGATGCGCTGGTTATTGCCCTGGGTGTGCATTCTGCGGGAGCAGGCGCCAACGCTGGACCTGCACGTGCACGCCACACACGAGGCGGTGGCGCTGGATGGGGTGGCGGCCGACCTGGCGATTCGGCACGGAGACGGGCAGTGGCCCGGGCTGGCGGCGGAGAAGCTGTTCGATGATGAACTGATGCCGGTATGCAGCCCCTCGTTGAATCTGAAGACGCCAGAGGACCTGAAGCGGGTGCCGCTGATTCACTTTGCGCCGCAGAATGTGCGCGTGCCGCCGCCGGGCTGGAGCGACTGGCAACGCCAGGCGCTGGCCGAGGGGGCACCGATCAGCGCGCTGGATACCCGCGCCGGGCTGGTGTTCTCGGATGAGACCCATGCCATTTCCGCTGCGCTGGGCGGCCAGGGCGTGGCGTTGGCCGGGCAAGCGCTGATCACGGATGAGTTGTCCACCGGTCGCCTGGTGCAACCCTTCGGCCCCGCGCTCCTGGCCGGGGCGTTCTATCTGGTATATCCGAAAGCGCGCAGTGATGACCCGTCGATCCGTGCGGTGTGCGACTGGGTGCGCTGGTTGCGGGCGCGCTACGAGCAGGGGGAATTGCTGCAATGCATGCCGGCCTGATGACAGAACTGCCGTGGCCCGGGCTGCTGGGCCTGGTTGCCCTGGGTGGTGGTGCCGGGGCGCTCGTCCGTCTGGCGCTGGTCGAAGGTGCTGCACGGCGGCTGGGTGCGACCTGGCCGTGGGGCACCTGGTTGGCGAATATCGGCGGCGCCTTGCTGGCCGGGATGCTGTGGGCCGTGCTCCATGCCGACGGTGCCGGTAATGCCCATGAGGGAGGCGGTGGCTGGCTCTGGTGGTTGCTGATCGCGGGCCTGCTGGGCAGCCTGACCACCGTGTCGTCGTTCAGCCTGCAAACGCTCCTGCTGGCGCACAAGCGTGGCCTCGGTGCGGCGGCGGTGAACCTGCTGGTGTCGGTCTGCGGCTGCCTGTTTGCGGTCATCCTGGGTGGGTGGCTGATGCGTACTCTGTTGCTGGGGTGGCCCGCATGACCCCGCGTATTCTGGCGTTGGTGTTTCTGGGCGGGGCTCTCGGTGCCATGGCGCGGGTCGGGCTGGCGCTGTGGCTGCTTGCCGTGCTGCCCGGTGTCTGGCCCTGGGGCACGCTTGTGGCCAATGTGGCGGGGTCACTGCTGATCGGTGTATTTGCCGGTCTTCGCAAGGGGGGGGTGCGACGGGGCGGCGTTGAGCTCGATCATTTTGTCATGACCGGGCTGCTCGGGGGATTTACCACCTTTTCGCTGTTCAGCCTGGAAGCACTGACCCTGTGGCAGGCGGCGCTGCCCGCGCTGGCGTTGGCCTATGTCACGATATCGCTGCTACTCTGGCTGCCTGCGGTGGCGCTGGGGTATGCTGTGGGGCAACGCCTCGGTCGGGGAGGCGCGCTGTGATGCAGACTCGTCACCCCGGTTGTCGGGGCGATCAGGCTGTGTGGTCAGGGAATGACATGACTGACAAACAAGGGAGAAGAAACGTAATGATCAAGGTAATGGTCGTTGACGACCACGATCTGGTGCGTACCGGCATCAGCCGCATGCTCGCGGACATCGAGGGTATTCGCGTTGTCGCCCAGGCAGACAGCGGTGAGGAAGCCGTACGTCTGGCGAAGGAAAAAGAGCCGGACGTGGTGCTGATGGATGTGAAAATGCCGGGTATGGGCGGGATGGAGGCCACCCGCAAGATGGTGCGCGCCAATGACGCCATCCGGGTCATCGCGGTCACCGTGTGCGAGGAAGAGCCGTTTCCGTCACGCCTGCTGCGTGCCGGGGCCGTCGGCTATATCACCAAGGGCGCCGATGTCGAGGAAATGGTGCGGGCCATCCGGGTCGTGCATGTCGGCCAGCGCTACATCAGCCCGCATATTGCCCAGGCCATGGCGCTCAAGCCCTATCGGCCCGAAGCGACGCCGTTCGAGCTGCTGTCCGAGCGTGAATTGCAGATCATGATCATGATCGTCAACTGTCACAAGGTGCAGGACATCTCTGATAAACTGTGCCTGTCCCCGAAGACGGTAAACACCTACCGTTACCGCATCTTCGACAAGTTAGGCATCGCCAGCGACGTGGAAATGACCCTGGTAGCATTGCGCCACGGTATGCTGGAGACCGAACTCGCGAGCTAGAGACCACAGTGTCCAGTGAAACCCCGGGACGCGGCTTTGATGCCGCGTCTTTTTTACGTCATTGCAGCCGCAAGCCGGGCGTCTATCGCATGCTCGATGCAGACGGTCGCGTGTTGTATATCGGCAAGGCGCGTGATCTGCGGGCCCGTCTGGGCAGTTACTTCCAGAAAAATGTCGAGGCGATCAAGACGCGCGCCCTGGTGGCCCGGGTCGCTGGCGTGCAGACCACGGTCACCCATGACGAGACAGAGGCCCTGCTGCTGGAGCAGGCCCTGATCAAGCAACACCGCCCGCCGTACAACATCCTGCTGCGTGACGACAAATCCTATCCCTATATCCGCATCAGCGTGGAGCAGACGTTCCCGCGCATCGGCTTTCATCGTGGCCAGCGCCGTGGCCAGAGCCGCTATTTCGGACCCTATCCCAGTGCGGCCAGCGTGCGCGAAGGGCTGAGCACGGTGGAAAAGGTCTTCCAGCTGCGCAATTGCCGGGACAGCTACTTCAACAACCGCACCCGGCCCTGCCTGCAGTATCAGATACGGCGTTGCACGGCGCCCTGTGTCGGGCTGGTGAGTGAGGAGGAGTATCGTCATCAGGTGGCGCTGGCCATCGACTTCCTGGATGGCCGCGATGATCAGGTCAGCGCGGCACTGGAGGCGCGCATGCAGCAGGCCGCCGAGGCACTGGACTTCGAGAAGGCAGCCGAAATCCGCGATCAGATCGCCGCCATACGCCTGGTGCAGCAGAAGCAGTACGTGGACACACAGCGCGGTGATGTGGATGTGCTGGCGGTGGTGGCGCGGCACGGGATGGCGGTGGTCGAACTGCTGGTGGTGCGTCAGGGCAGGGTGCTGGGGCATCACAGCTATTATCCGAGAGTTCGCTCGGAGGATACCGAGGAGGATATTCTGGAGGCCTTTCTCGGGCAGTATTACCTGGGCGACAACGGCGATCAGGCGTTGCCGGCCGAGGTCATTCTGGACCGCCGTGTCGATGGCGTGGAGGCACTCGGTGAGGCCCTGCGTGCTGCGCGGCAGCGCCGGGTCCGCTTTGCCCATGTGGTACGCGGTGAGCGGCAGGGCTGGTTGCGTCTGGCGCGCGACAACGCCGAGCAGACACTGATCGGTGCACTGGCCAACCGGGACAACATCAGCCAGCGCTACAGTGCCCTGGCGTCATTGCTCCGGGTGCCGACCCCGCCAGGGCGAATTGAATGCTTCGACATCAGCCATACGTCCGGCGAGCAGGCCGTGGCTTCCTGCGTGGTGTTCGGTCCGGAAGGGGCTATCAAGGGTGACTACCGGCGTTTCAATGTCAATCCGGTGCAGGGGGGTGATGATTACGCGGCCCTGGCCGAGGCGGTCACGCGGCGCTACCAGCGGGTCACGAAAGAGGGCAAGCCCCTGCCGGACCTGTTGCTCATCGATGGCGGCAAGGGGCAGGTGCGCAGCGTTCACGATGCGCTGGCCGCCATCGGTCTGGCCACATTGCCGATGCTGGGGATCAGCAAGGGGCCGTCGCGCAAGGCCGGGCTGGAGCTGCTGCACCGACCGGATGGCACGGTGATCACGCCTGCAGCGGATGATCCTGGCCTGCATCTGCTGCAGCAGGTGCGCGATGAAGCCCATCGTTTTGCCATCACCGGCCACCGGGCGCGACGCGGCAAGACGCGCAGTGGCTCGGCCCTGGAGGGCATTCCCGGTATCGGGCCGCGGCGCCGGCAGCAGCTGCTGCATCACTTCGGTGGCCTGCAGCAGTTGCGCAATGCTTCGGTGGAATCGCTCGCCCAGGCGCCCGGAATCAGTCATGCGATGGCCGAAACCGTGTACGCCTGGTTACATGATTAATCCCTGATGGGCGTGACGGCGGCTGCATGGTCTGTGACGATGAGGCTATAATTACGAGCTTGCCTCAAGGAGTTGTTGTACGCATGCCAGATAATCCAAACCCGGCACCGCCCAACCTGAATCTGCCGAACCTTATTACCCTGGCGCGGTTGGCCCTGATTCCGGTGTTCATGCTGGCATTCTATCTGCCGGGCCAGTGGAGTGCCTGGCTCACCGCGGGCATCTTCGTGACGGCGGGGCTGACGGATATGCTTGACGGTTATCTGGCTCGCCGGATGCAGCTCACCAGCCGTTTCGGTGCGTTTCTGGACCCGGTGGCCGACAAGCTGATGGTGGCGGCGGCACTGGTCCTGCTGGTGCAGAATCACGCCACCGCGTGGATAGCCGTCCCAGCCATCGTCATTATCTCGCGCGAGATCGCGGTGTCCGCCCTGCGGGAGTGGATGGCGGAAATCGGCGCCCGGGCACGGGTCGCGGTCAGCAGCGTCGGCAAGGTGAAGACGGTGGTGCAGATTGTGGCGATTACGGCCTTGCTGCTGCAGACGCCGGGCAAGACCAAGGCGGGGGAACTGCTCATGACGCCGTTCCTCTGGTTCTCCTACACGCTGTTGTACGTGGCCATGTTCCTGACGCTCTGGTCCATGATGAGCTATCTGCGTGCGGCCTGGCCGCAGCTGTGGCCGCGCAAGGGTGGCGCCTGAACGGCGCGGATGCCGAACGCTGGGCAAACATTGTGCAGTCAGTACGCCAGAGTGTAATGTTGGCTTGACACGCCGGGGGCCTCCGGTAGAATCCACGGCGCTGCAACAGTCAGCATGCGGGAATAGCTCAGTTGGTAGAGCACAACCTTGCCAAGGTTGGGGTCGCGAGTTCGAGTCTCGTTTCCCGCTCCAGATTTGCCAACCTCGGGACCTCCGGGGTTTTTTGTTTCAGGCGCGGTGGCAGAGTGGTTATGCAGCGGACTGCAACTCCGTATACGCCGGTTCGATTCCGACCCGCGCCTCCATCTTTACAGGTCTGACCCGATTGCAGGGTCGGCCCTGAGCCCCTCTCACCCGGCCCGGGTGGCGAAATTGGTAGACGCATGGGACTTAAAATCCCTTGTCCTTCGGGACGTGCCGGTTCAAGTCCGGCCCCGGGCACCAGTTCCTGCGGCCCCCGTTTTCCCTCTCTGTCTTGCCCCATGCTGGCACACTGATATCACCAACGGTAATAAAATCCATACAAATCAGCCGCCTAAGTGGGTCTGCTGAGGTATTTTATTGTCTCTGATCCGGATATTCTGCTAGCCTACGAACTTCGTCTGACCCGGCTGCAGAGCCAGGCAGCAGCTACCTACAACAATGTTTGCCGCATTGCGGCACAGGCTTGCAGTCAAGGGGACCCTGATGAGCTGGTTCAAGCAACTGTCCATCCGGCTGAAGATCGTGTCGGTCGCGGCTATGGGCATCCTCGCCTTCATGGCGTACTTCCTTTACGGCTATTACATGGCGGAAGACAGCATCCGCCAGATTACCGCCATCGAGCAGCAGGACTTCCATGTCCTGGAGATGGTCAACGAAAACAATATCCGCTACGCGCAGATGCGCGAGGCCGCCATCCAGGCCATGAACCAGGGCAGCCCGGAGCTCTATGCCCGTGCGCGTCGCTTGTCCGACGAGTTCATGCAGGGGCTGGAGGATATCCGCATTGATGCGCCGGAGCTGGCTGAAGAAATTGGACAGTTGCTGGAGGTTCTGGACACCTACCTCGGCATGGGTGACGACCTGACACGGGCCATGGTGGCCGGGGAAGTCACCGAGGAAGAGGCGCAGGCCGTCACCATCCAGATCCGTGCCTTGCAGGCCCAGTACGAAGAGATGCAGCGGGCGTTCGAGCAGCGCCGTTACGAGGGTTTCCGCCACAAGCTTAACGAAGCGCGCGAAGACAGTCGCGCCACCCAGCGCTTCGGCCTGGTGGTCAGCATTCTGGCGCTGGTCCTGTTGAGCCTGGTCGCCTGGGCCATTACGCGGGGCATCAGTCGCCGCCTTCAGTATGCGGTGAACGTTGCGCGGACCATTGCCGAAGGCGACTGGGATGCGGAAATCGCAGTGGAGAGCCGCGACGAGACAGGTCGACTGCTCTACGCCATCCGCAAGATGCGCGACACCCTCAAGTTCCGCCGCGACGAAGACCAGCGTGAAGAACGTCTGAAGACCCAGCTTGCCGAACTCAATGACCGTATGCGCGGCGACATGACGCTGCAGCAGCTGGGCAGCAACATGCTCAACTACCTGGTGCCGACCCTGGATGCCCAGATCGGGGCCTTCTATGTTTATGATCAGGCCACCGAAAAATTGCGCCTGAGCAGTTCCTATGCCTTGCAGCGACGCAAGAACATCGCTAACGAGTTTGCGCTGGGTGAAGCGCTGGTGGGGCAATCCGCCCTCGAACAAAAGCAGATCCTGCTGCAGCGGGTGCCCGATGATTACCTGAGCATCACATCGGCCACTGGGGAGGCCACGCCACGCAACGTGATTGTCACGCCCATCGCGCTGGAAGATGAGCTCAAGGGCGTGCTCGAGATTGCTGCATTCCGCGAGTTCACGGAAGACGACCTGGCCTTCCTGGAGCAGGGCGTTCGTCATCTTGCCATTTCCGTGCACACGGCGCAGAGCCGCGTGCGGCTGGCCCATATGCTGGAACAGACCCGTCAGCAGGCGGAAGAGCTCGAGGCCCAGAAGCAGGCACTGAGCAAGGTCAACGAAGATCTGGAAGAGCAGGCCATGGAGTTGTCGGCCTCTGAATCACGCTTGCAGCAGCAGCAGGAAGAGCTGAAAGCCATCAATGAAGAACTGGAGGCACAAACGCAGGCGCTGCGCGCTTCGGAAGAAAGCCTGCAGGCCCAGCAGGAAGAGCTGCGCGTCACCAACGAAGAACTGGAGGCCCAGGCCAGGCTGATGTCCGAGCAGAAGGCTGAGGTCACCAAGAAGAACCAGGAACTGGAAATCCTGCATCAGGAGCTGGAAGAAAAGGTACGCGAGCTGGAAATGTCCTCGCGCTACAAGTCCGAGTTCCTGTCGACCATGTCCCACGAGCTGCGCACCCCGCTCAACAGCATCCTGATCCTGTCCAACGCGCTGGCTGAAAACAAGCGCGGTAATCTGGATGAAAAGCAGCGCGAACACGCGTCGGTTATCCATTCTGCCGGTACGGACCTGCTGTCCCTGATCAATGACATTCTCGATATCTCCAAGATCGAGGAAGGCAAGATGGATATCATCATTGACGATATCCACATGAACGAGCTGGCCGAGCATTTCCGCCGCAACTTTACCCATGTGGCTGAAGACCGTGGGCTGAAATTCGAGGTGGCGCTGGGCGACACCTTGCCGGAGCGCATGTTCACGGACCGCCAGCGGCTTGAGCAGGTGCTCAAGAACATGCTGTCCAATGCCATGAAATTCACCGATCAGGGCAGCGTGACCCTGCGCATGGACCTGCCGGGCGAAGATGACAAACTGCCCGGGCGGCATCTGGTGCCGGGCCAGACCGTACGTTTCTCGGTCATCGACACGGGCATCGGCATTGCCACCGACAAGCAGCGGCTGATATTCGAAGCGTTCCAGCAGGCTGACGGCACCACCAGCCGCAAGTACGGCGGCACCGGGCTGGGTCTGACGATTTCCCGCGAGCTGGCACGCTTGCTGGGTGGGGAAATCGACATCTACAGCGAAGGCGAGGGCATGGGCTGCACCTTCATGCTCTACCTGCCGCTGGGCAGCGTGGATACCGTCGATCCGTCGTTCCACGATGACAGCACCAGCGCCGCCATGCTGCACGTCAACGGCGGGGCGGGCACCCTCGGCGGCGTACTGCAGGCCGCCGGTGAGGCAAGCCAGGCGGGCAGCGCCGACGATGAAGGCTTCACCGTGCGTGAGAAAAGCGTACTGATCATCGAGGACGATGGCGATTTCGCCAAGGTACTGGTGGATCTGGCCGCCGACTACGGTCTGGAAGGGCATGTCTGTCACGATGGCGAGTCGGGCCTGGAGTACGCGCGGCATTACCGTCCCAGCGCCATCATTCTGGATATCGGTCTGCCGGGCATGGATGGCTGGGAAGTCATGGAACGCCTCAAGGCAGACGCGCGCACCAAGGATATTCCGGTGCATTTCCTGTCCGGCAAGGACGAGCGCAAGAAGGCGCTGGATCTCGGCGCGATCGATTTCCTCACCAAACCGGTGAACAAGGACCAGATTCTCGGTGCCTTCGCCAAGATCGAGACAGCAATCTCGAAGAATGTGCGCCGCTTGCTGGTGGTGGAGGACAGCGAGATCCAGCACGAAGGAATCCGGGAGCTGTTCGACCAGAAAGGGGTCGAAATCACCGCGGTCGTGAATGGTGCCGAGGCGCTGGAGGCGCTGCGCAATCAGGTGTTCGATTGCATGATTCTCGACCTGACGCTGCCGGACATGACCGGCTTCGAGTTGCTGGAGACGCTGCACGGCAGTGACGACTACGATACGGTGCCGGTGATCATCTACACCGGCAAGGACCTGACCCGGGAAGAAGAAGCGCAGTTGCGCAAGTATGCAGACCGGATCATCCTGAAGACCGAGCGCTCATCCGAACGGTTGCTCAATGAGGCCTCCCTGTTCCTGCACTGGCTGGAATCGACCTTGCCCTCGCATGCGCGCAATGCAGCACGTGCCGTGGAGCACCGGGATGATGTGTTCGAAGACAAGAAGCTGCTGCTGGTGGATGACGACATGCGCAATATCTATGCGTTGTCAGCCCAGCTCGAAGAGCTCGGTTTCGACATCACCATTGCCAATAATGGTCGCGAGGCACTGGAGGTGCTGGACAAGGACGCCGACATGGATATCGTCCTGATGGACATCATGATGCCGGAAATGGATGGCTACGAGGCCATGGGCCGGATTCGTGCCCAGGATCGCTTCCAGAAGTTGCCGATCCTGGCGCTGACCGCCAAGGCCATGAAGGACGATCGGGCCAAATGTATCGACGCCGGGGCGAACGACTACTGCTCCAAACCCATCGACATGGCGAAACTCACCTCGCTCATGCGTGTCTGGCTGCACAAGTAAGTGGAGCAGGATGAAATGAAAACGCCAGAACCGGCATCCGCGCCGATCAGCGACGAGCAGGTCAATCTCGAGGACATCGAGATTCGCCTGCTGCTGGAAGCGATATACCAGTTGTACGGGTATGACTTCCGCAGCTACAGCAAGGCCTCGCTGCGCCGCCGGGTACTGCATCGGCTCGGGATGTCGGGGCTGCCATCCATCATGGCGATGACGGACAAGGTACTGCGTGACCAGCAGTTTTTCGTCACGCTGCTGAACGACCTGACAGTCAACGTCACCGAGATGTTCCGTGACCCGGAGTTCTACCGGGCGTTTCGCGACGAGGTCATTCCGGTACTCAAGACCTTCCCGTTCATCAAGATATGGCACGCAGGGTGTGCAACCGGTGAGGAAATCTACTCCATGGCGATCATGCTGGAGGAAGAGGGCCTGTACGACCGTGCCATGCTGTATGCCACCGACATCGACAAGAATGTCCTGGCCGCGGCCAAGAAGGGCATCTACTCCTATGCGGCGGTAAAGCAGTACAGTGAGAACTACCGCCGGGCAGGTGGCAAGAGCTCACTGGCAGACTATTACACGGCCAAGTACGACGGTGTGATCATGGATCAGCGCCTCAAGCGCAATATCGTGTTTGCCGATCATGATCTGGCGACAGATCAGGTTTTCGGCGAAATGAACGTGATAGTGTGTCGAAATGTCCTGATCTACTTTGATCGCGAGCTTCAGCAGCGGGTTTTCCGTTTGTTCCGGGACAGCCTCGACATGGGCGGTTACCTGTGTCTGGGCACCAAGGAGAGTCTGCGCTTTTCCGCTTGCGAGGAGCACTTTGAACCGGTCGTGGCGGATATGCGGATCTTCCGCAAACGACAGTTGATGAAAAGAGACACACGATGATTCAGCAGAAGATACTGATGGTCGATGACCAGCCCGCCAATCTGGTGTCGCTGGATGCCATCCTGGAGGCGCCCAACCGTGAGTTGATCAAGGCCCACTCCGGGCCCGAGGCGCTGAAGGTCCTGCTCAAGGAGGATATCTCGCTGGTGCTGCTGGACGTGCAGATGCCGGGCATGGATGGTTTCGAGGTGGCGGAGCTGATGCGGCAACGCAAGGATACCCAGAACATCCCGATCATCTTTGTGACGGCCATCAGCAAGGAGCAGAAGTATGTCTTCAAGGGCTATCAGTCCGGCGCGGTGGACTATCTGTTCAAGCCGCTGGATCCGTTGATCCTGCAGAGCAAGGTGAACTTCTTCCTGCAACTGGACGAGCAGCGTCGGGAATTGCAGGCAAAACTCAAGGAAGCGCAGGCCTATCGGGCGGCGTACGAGGCAGAAAAACAGCGCGGCGGCAAGTGAGCAGGACCGCTGATGGCGAGGTGTGATGCAGCAACGGATTCAGGCAGTGGTGATGGGCGCCTCCTGGGGTGGACTGGACGCCTACACGCGCATTCTGGGCAAACTGCCCGCGAACCTGCCGGTGCCGGTACTGCTGGTGCAACATCAGCATCCCTCCGGGGGTGACAAGCTGCCCTGGATACTGGATACCCGCACTGCCTTGCGGGTCGTGGCGCCAACGGACAAGACGCCCCTGGAACCGGGGAGTGTCTATGTGGCACCGCCGGGTTATCACATGCTCGTGGATGTGGACCACACGGTATGTTTTTCACTGGCGGCGCCAGTAAACTACTCGCGGCCATCGATTGATGAGCTGTTTTTTTCCGCCGGTCACGTCTTTGGCAGCAATGTACTTGGCATTATCCTCACTGGCGCCAATGATGACGGGGCAGCCGGTATAACGTATATAAAACAACGAGGGGGAATCACCATGGCGCAGTCCCCGGTAACCGCCGAAGCGCGGGTCATGCCCGAGGCCGCTATTGCCACAGGGTGTGTGGACGAAATCCATGATCTGGATGACATGGGTGACATGATTTCAGCGCTTGTTTTCGGGTTGCAGGCATGATCAGGCAAAATATTCTCGTCGTTGACGATCACAGGGAAAATCTCATTGCGCTGGAAGCCATCCTTGAGGCGCCAAATCGCAATCTGGTGATGGCCACTTCCGGCAATGAAGCGTTGCAGCTGGCGCTCAAGCAGGACTTCTCACTGGTGCTGCTGGACGTGCAGATGCCCGAGATGGATGGCTTCGAAGTCGCTGAACTCATGCGGCAAAATCGCCGCACGCGCAGTATCCCGATCATTTTCGTCACGGCCATCAGCAAGGAACAGAGCTACGTTTTCAAGGGCTACCAGGCGGGCGCTGTCGACTACCTGTTCAAGCCCATTGACCAGCAGATACTGGAAGCCAAGGTCAATGTCTTCCTCGACCTGGATATGCAGAAACGCAAACTGCAGCAGGCCGTCGTACAGATGAAACGACTCAAGGACGAGAACGAGCGCCTGTTGCAGGCACTCGGTGAAGGGGTGCTCGGCACCGACGAACAGGGCAGGGTGACCTTCTGTAATGATGCGGCCTGCACACTGCTGGGCTGTGATCGCGACGACCTGGTGGGCAATGCCCTGGAACAGGTGCTGTTCAGCGACGCCGATGGGCAGACGCCGTGGCAATGGGACAGCTCCGATCTGCTGCGCCACTGCCAGGAGGGCGCGACCTGGCGCAATGACGCACCCCTGTACGCCCGGGCCAGAGGTGATCAGACCCGCTGTATCGAGATCAGCGCCAGCCCGATCAATCAGCAGGGGGACGCCTTCAATGGCTGTGTGGTGCTGTTCAGGGAGCTGACCGGCGAGGATTTGTCGTCCCCCGAGCGCCAGGCGCGCGATGCAAGGCGTTATCCGCGCAAGAAAGTCTTCCGCGAGATGGTATTGTTCGATCGCACAACTGGTGGCAATGTAGGGCGGCTGCTGAACGTCAGCATCGACGGCTTCAAGCTGTCCACCCGCAAGGCCATCGAAGAAGGGCAGCGGATGGCGTTGTCGGTGGTGCTGCCGGAGCAGATCAACGGATTGAACACCATGAGCTTTGATGCCCGCGCCGTCTGGTGCAGCCCGGCAGGTGCCGGGCAGGACAGTGGGGAGTTTCACGCCGGATTCCAGTTTCTCGACATGAACGAGACCGGCCGCTGCATTGTCGAAGCGCTCATGGAGAAGTATTAACAGAAGCACCGATACCAGAGCCCGAGACCATGGCCGACGCAGAGATGGAAACAGACCTGGAGGAGGACCTCACCCCGGCAGTCGCTGCCCGTGATGTCCTGCCATACAGCTATGCCCGCCGGCACAAGGTGATGCTGCGTACGGCGGCCGGGCAGCGCGAGCTGTGCTGTGTGCCCCCGGTGGACATCCAGATTCTGGCCGAGGTACGTCGCTGGCTCGGGGAATTGCCGCGTGTGGTGACCCTGGACGAGGGCGGCTTTGCCGGTGCCATGGCCATCACCTACGAGCAGCAGCGGGGGGCCGCCGCCGAGGCGGCCGACAATCTGGATGGCATCGACCTGGCCAGCCTGGCGGAAGCCCTGCCGGAGACCTCCGATCTGCTGGAGCAGGAGGATGACGCTCCGATCATCCGGCTGATCAACGCCCTGTTGCAGGAGGCCATCCGCGAGAATGCCTCCGATATCCATATCGAGACCTTTGAACGGCGCCTGCTGGTGCGCATGCGCGTGGACGGCGTGCTGCGCGAGGTGCTGGCGCCACGCCGGGAGCTGGCCCCGTTGCTGGTTTCCCGCATCAAGGTCATGGCGCGCATGGACATTGCCGAGAAGCGTATTCCGCAGGATGGTCGTATTTCCCTGCGCATTGGTGGTCGTGACGTGGACGTGCGGGTGTCCACCATGCCGTCCACCAACGGCGAGCGGGTGGTGCTGCGTCTGCTGGACAAGCAGGCCGGGCGTTTGCAACTCGGTCATCTGGGGATGGGCGATGTCTGCTACCAGGAAATGATGCAGCAGATCCACAAGCCCCACGGCATCATTCTGGTGACCGGCCCCACCGGTTCCGGGAAAACGACCACCCTCTATGCCAGTCTGACCGAGCTGAATGACAGTTCGCGCAACATCCTCACCGTGGAAGACCCGGTGGAATACCAGCTGGAAGGCATCGGCCAGACCCAGGTCAGCAACAAGGTCGACATGACCTTTGCCCGGGGGCTGCGTGCGATCCTCCGTCAGGACCCGGATGTGGTGATGATCGGGGAGATTCGTGATCTGGAAACCGCAGAAATCGCGGTCCAGGCCTCGCTCACCGGCCACCTGGTGCTGTCGACATTGCACACCAATACGGCCGTTGGCGCGGTCACCCGGCTGCAGGACATGGGGATCGAGCCTTTCCTGCTCTCATCGAGCCTGCTGGGCGTGATGGCCCAGCGCCTGGTACGGGTGCTGTGCAGTGACTGCAAGACGCCCTATGAGGCCTCCGCCAGCGAGCGCAAGCTGATGGGGCTGGGCGAGGACCAGCAGGTCACCCTGTACCACCCGAAGGGCTGTGACCACTGTAACCAGCAGGGTTATCGGGGCCGCACCGGGATTTATGAACTGGTGGTGGTGGATGATCAGATGCGTGAGCTGATCCACGACCGGGCCAGCGAACAGCATCTGGAGCGGCATGCCCGGACACGTACGCCCGGCATCCGCACCGACGGCTGGCGCAAGGTGCTGGCCGGCGACACCACTATCGAGGAAGTGTTGCGGGTGACCCGTGAAGGCTGAGAAGGGAAGCACACGCCATGCCCGCATTTGAATTCCGCTCCCTGGATGCCCGTGGCAAGGTCCGCAAAGGCATGCAGGAGGGCGACAGCGCGCGCCAGGTGCGCCAGGCCCTGCGTGACAAGGGCTGGGTGCCTCTTGAAGTGCGCGAGGCGCGCGATCGCAAGGGCGGGGCCACACTCTTTTCCAGCCTGTCCCGTGCCGGGCGGCTGAATACAGCAGAACAGGCGCTCATTACCCGCCAGCTGGCGACCCTGATCCGCTCCGGACTGCCGATCGAGCAGGCGCTGTCTGCGGTTGCGCGCCAGGCCGGGCGACCGCACATCGAACGCATCGTTCTGGCAGTCAGGGCCAAAGTGACCGAGGGCTACAGCCTGGCCCGAAGCATGGCCGAGTTCCCGCGGGCCTTCCCGGAGATGTACCGGGCCACGGTGGCCGCCGGTGAGCAGAGCGGGCATCTGGAGCAGGTGCTGGAGCAACTGGCCGAATACCTGGAAAACCGTCACGACACCGGCCGTTCGGTCATGCAATCGATGATCTACCCGGCCTTCATCCTGGTGTTCTCCATTGTCATTATCACCCTGATGATGACCTACGTGGTGCCGCGCATGGTGGAGGTGTTTGCCCGCAACGAAGAGGGCCTGCCTGCGCTGACCCGGGTCATGATCGTCATCAGCGATTTCTTCCGCGACTGGCTGTGGCTGGCCGTGCTCCTGATCATCGGTGGGGTGGTGGCCTTTGTGCAGGCCCTCAAGTCACCGTCGTTCAGAATGCGGGTGCATCAACGCCTGGCGCGGATGCCGCTGATCGGCAAGCTGATCTGTACCGCAGACAGCTCGCGTCTGGCCAGCACGCTGGGTATCCTGTCGCGCAGCGGCGTGCCACTGGTGGAAGCGCTGGCCATTTCCAGTCAGGTGGTAGGCAACCTGGCGGTCCGCGAGGCGGTCAAGCAGGCAGCCAGCAAGGTGCGTGAAGGCGGCAATCTGAGCCGGGCACTGGACGCCAGCGGTTACTTCCCGCCCATGCTGGTGCAGATGATCGCCAGCGGGGAAGCCAGTGGTGAACTGGACCGGATGCTGAGCCGGGCTGCGGAATATCAGGAACGGGAACTCGCCGGGGTGGTCAGTACTGTAGTCGGCCTGCTGGGGCCGGCCATGCTGCTGACCATGGCCTCGCTGGTCTTTCTGATCGTGCTGGCCATGATGCAGCCGATCATGCAGATGAACGCTTTGTTCGCCATGTAGCACGGGGATAACAAGACATTGATCGTATTAGCGGAGTTACAGCAATGAAGAAGCAGGCGCAGCGAGCGGTCCAGCGGGGTCTGACGCTGATCGAAATCATGGTGGTGGTGGCGATTCTCGGGCTTCTCGCGGCCATGATCGTGCCCAACGTGATTGGGCAGGGGGAGCAGGCCCGGGTGGATCTGGCCAAGAGTAATATGGCCAGCATTGCCTCGGCACTGGACATGTTCCGGTTGCATAACAGCCGTTACCCCACCACCGAAGAGGGCCTGCGGGCGCTGGTCGAACGACCGGGCAATGCCCGCAGCTGGCCGGAAGGCGGTTACCTGTCGCGGATTCCCGAAGACCCATGGGGTAACCCCTACGTGTACATCAGCCCCGGTACGTCAGGGCCTTATGATCTGATCTCGCTGGGTGCCGATGGCGTGGAAGGGGGCGAGGGCGTCAATGCGGACCTCAACTATAATGAGCTGCGCCGGCGGGACTGAGCGCGGCTTCACGCTGATTGAAATCCTGGCGGTCATCGTACTGATCGCGCTCTTTGCTGCAGTACTGACCCCCAATCTGTTCATCGGCAGTGAGCGTGATCTTGACCAGGGGGTAGAGCGGATGCGCGACCTGCTTTCCTCCGTGGGTGAGCACAGCGTTTTCAGCGGCGAGCTGATGGGCGTGCGCCTGGAGGAAGAGCGGGTCACGCCGATGCGTTTTGACCCCGTCGAGCAGAAGTTCGTGCCCTTCGGCGGGGCCTCGCGCTCCGGGCTGGGTACCTGGCGGCTGAACGATGACCTGCGGCTGAGCTGGGATCTGGAGAGCCCTGAGGAAGGCGATGGCCGTGACGGCCAAAGTGGTTTCGGCCTCGCTGAGGCCGCCGAATCGCGCCTGGTGGCCGGCGAGGATGACGCAGACCGTGACGAACGGCCGCAACTTTTCTTTTTCCCCAGCGGTGAATCCACCCCGGCACAACTGAATCTCGAGCTTCTCGGTTCTGAACGCTTGCCCGTGCGCATGCGCTTGTCAGCGCTGTCCCGCGTGACCGTCGAGGAGGATGACTGAGTGGCCCGTGAGCGCGGTTTTACCCTTCTCGAAGTTCTGGTGGCACTGGGCATTCTGGTGTTTGCCATTACCACGCTGATGCAGAGCATGGGCACGGCGGCCAGCAATACCTACATGCTGGATGAGCGTACCCAGGCCTATATGCTGGCCAGTAACAAGCTGGTGGAGCTTCAGGTGTACCAGCAATGGCCGGAAACCGGCAGCCAGGATGAGCGCATCGAGCGTGGTGAGCGCCACTGGCTGGTGCGCACCCGGATCAGCGGCGGCCCTTACCCGGACACTCGGCGGGTCGATGTCGAGGTGGGGCCAGACAGAGAGGCCGGACGCGAACGGCAGGTGCTGTACGTATTGACCAGCCTGCTGGGCAAGCCCGCCGATGAGGTGGTCGAGGTCGACGCAGAAGGCGGGACACCACCATGAGCCGCCAGTCCGGGTTTACCCTGCTGGAAGTCGTCATCGCCATTGCGATCTTTGCGTTCATGTATGTGGCCGCCCAACTGGCGTTCACCACCGCGCTGGACAACCGCGACATCCTCTCCACCCATGCCAGCACCCAGGAGGCCCGACAGCGGGCGCTGATCTTCCTGGCCCAGGACATCGAGCAACTGGTGGCGAGGCCCTCCCGTGATCCGTTCGGGGACACGCAGCCCGCCGTGCGTGGCACACCCGAGTATTTCGAGTTCACCCGGCTGGGCTGGGCCAATCCCTTTGACCTGCGTCAGCGCAGCCAGATGCAGCGGGTCGTCTATCTGGTGGATGAAGAACAGCGTCTGATCCGGCGTCATTGGCCCGCCGTGGACCAGAATCAGGGGACCGAACCGGTGGATAGCGTGGTGCTCGAAGGCGTGGAACGTATCAGTTTCCGGTTTCTCGATCAGGGGCCCCAGGGTGAATGGGTCTGGCGTGACGAGTGGCCGGACGTTGAGCTGGCCCAGACCCCGGCACTGTTCCAGCGCCTGCCACGCAGCATCGACATGGAAATGACCTTTACCGACGAGACGGAAATCCAGCGCTTCTTCCGTACCGTGATCAACCCGTGGAGCCAGCCGTGAGCCCGGCAACCCGGCAGCGCGGCATGGCGCTGATCGTGGTGTTGATGATGGTGGCGCTGATGACGGTCATTGCCACCGAAGTGATGTTCCGCCAGGACCGCTTCCGCGCCCGGACCGAGAACCTGACCGATTGGGACCAGCGCTATCAGTACGCCATTGCGGCGGAGACCGTGGCCATCCAGGGGCTGATCGATGACCTGGAGGATGACCGCAACAACAACGCCCTGGTGGACGATTGTGTCGAGGAAAACTGGGCCGTCAATCTGCCGCCAACGCCCTACGAGGACGCCGTGCTGAGTGCCACGGTGCAGGACCTGCAGGGGCGCTTCAACCTGAACTGGCTGGTGACCCAGCAGGGCACCGAGTTTGTCCGTGACGAGGTCTGGCGCGAGCGGCTGGCCGCGCTGCTGGGCGATACGCTGACCGATCCGGGCAAGGCACAGCGGCTGTCCCACGAAATGGCGGACTGGATCGATAGCAACAACATCGTGGATGGCGTCGAGGGGGCCGAGGACCCGGATTATCGCTGGCGCCGCACCCCCAATGCCCCGGCGGCACATGAATCCGAGCTGCGCGCCCTGCGCAGCATGCGCGCCGAGGACATTCCCGGCCCGCTGTTCTGGAGTCTGTTCACCGCGCTGCCGGTGGACACCCGGCTGAACGTGAACACGGCCTCGCAACCCGTGCTGGATGCGATCTTTGCTGATAATGTGGGTTCGGCGGGGCGGCAACTGATTGTCAGCCTGCGCGAAGAGGCGGCGATAGGCTCCATCGATGAACTGATGGCCCAGGCGCCGTTCAGCGCCATGGAGGCGGAAGCGCGCCAGGCGTTGCAACAACGGCTGGATGTGCGCTCGAATTACTTTCAGGTGGTGGTGGATGTACAGCGCAATGACCAGCGCAGCCGCTTGATGACCCGCATCCAGCGGCTGGAACAGGGGCCCACGCAGGTCTTCAGTCGTCAGCTGGTGCCTGTGCTGGGCCCGCTTGAGCCGCCATGCAATGCTTTTTACAGTGAGGCCCTGACAGAGCAGGGTAATGATAACGATGGATGAGCAACGACTTCTCTACCTGGCACCCGGCGCGCTGCGGGCGGACAGCCCGGAGGCGGTGCAGGCGCGCTGGCGCACCGCCGCAGGGAGCACCTGCGGCAGCCTCAGTGAGGCGCTGGCAGCAATGCGCGGCGACATTCACCTGGTGCTGTCGGCCGGTGACGTGCTGGTGACCCGTGTCAGTCTGAGCCGTCGCCAGGGACGACATATCCAGAAGGTGCTGCCTTATCTGCTGGAGGAATCCGTGCTTGGCCGGGCCGAAGACCTGTGGTTTGCCCATGGTCGGCCCAGCGAGGACCGCTATCCGGTGCTGGCCTGCGAGCGCCAGGGCCTGGAGCAATTGCTCGACTGGTGTGCCGAAGCGTCCCATGCCCGGATCATCGGTGCCTGGGTGGATGCGGACCTGCTGCGCGACGATGCCCCCTGCATGGCGGCCCTTGATGGAGGCGATCTGCTGTGCCTGCCGGATGCCGGTCAGGCGCTGGTGTTGCCCCAGGGCGAGGCGGCGCAGTTGCCCGCACTGCTGGGTCTGGATGACAGCCTGTTTGAGCGTATTGATGAGCCGGGCGCGCTGTTCGCCCGTCTGGCAGAGCGTTTCGCGGCGGTCGATCGGGTCAATCTCCTGCACAGCGACCTGCGCCCGGTACGGGAAGGCCAGGACGGACCCGCCTGGCTGATGCCCTGGGTGCCCGTGGCCAGGCTGGCCGCGGCCGTACTGGTCTGTATCTGGGTCCTGCTGATGGTTCAGACCTGGCAGTACGAGAAGGCCGCACAACAGACGGCCGAGGCCTCCGTGACGCTCTATCAGGAGTTGTTCCCCGGCACGGGGCGTCCGCAGATGATCGTGCGCGAGTTCGAGACCCAGTTGAACCGTCTTGGCGGCGGTGCCGGTGGCAGCGGTTTTCTTGCCTTGATGGGCCCGACGGGAGAAATCATTGGCGCTGCGTCCGGTCAGGGTGTGACGCCACGGCGACTGAACTATGACGAGCGGGAAAGCATTCTGATGCTGGATCTGAATGCCCAGGACTTCTCGGCACTGGAGGCGCTGCGCGAGGCGCTGCAGTCTGCCGGATTGTCTGCGGAAATCGGCACCGCCCGCAGCGAGGCGAGCGGTGTGACAGCACGTATGCGGGTGGGACAAGGCTGATGCGCGAACAACTACAACAACAATGGCAACAGTGGCAACGGCAAGCGGTATCCCGGGCCGAACCGGCACTGGTCTGGTACCGCGGACTGGCGCGGCGGGAGCAACTGGCGGTGTCCATACTGGGGGTTTTCCTGGGACTGTTGCTGATTTACCAGCTGATGTGGGCGCCGGTACTCAACAGCCGCGAGCGGGCCATCAACAACTACCTTGCCCGCGAGCGGGTGCTGAGCTGGATCGAGGACAATGCGGATGTGGTGCGTCAGGCCCGGGACAGCCGCAGTGATCAACCGCAGCGTTTCCAGGGCGACTGGATATCGGTGATCAACGCCAGTGCTTCCCAGTCGGGACTGACCTTGCGCGGTTTCACGCCCGAGGGGAACAACGCGGCGCGTATCCAGCTGGAACAACAGGAGTTTGCCCGGGTCATCGCCTGGCTCCAGTTGCTGGAACAGGAGCAGGGTATCCGTGCGGCGGCGGTGGAAATCTCCAGCAGCCAGACCCCCGGAACGGTGAATGTCAGAGCGACCCTGCGCCGGGGGGGCTGATGTCACGTTGGCTGATACTGCTGGCGGGCCTGCTGCCCCTCAGCGCCTGGGCAGATGCTGCCCGGGACACACGCATTCTGCACTATCAGGCCCGCGATCTGGGGGCTGCCGAGGGCGTGTCATCAGCCCGGTTATCCCTGCTGCGCTGGCAGCCCGATACCGGGTTTGTGCCGATACCCTTCCAGATTGATCCCATTGGCGAAGCTGACATGGTCTGGTTTGCCGAGTCTGGCCTGGACGCGGACGGCGACCCGGAACGCTTCACCGGTGCCGACCGGTTGCTGTTCCGGGCGCGCGATCTGGGCGGCAGGGCACCCGCGGACGCCGTGCCGGCCAAGGGCGCCTTGCTGGTTGAACTGGTGCTGGACGATGACGCCGCGCAGCCGGGCTATCTTTACCTGGCGCAGGACGACCCTCGCCGGCATCCCGGACGCTATGTCGACCACGATATCGACACCGGCATCACCCGCACCGCCAGTTATCGTCTGGACGTCGACCCGGACAATGAACTCAACTGGCGCTACCTGGGCTACCACACGTATGAAGGCGAGGGGTCGATCATCGACACCCTGAAGATGCGCATGAGCGGTGGTTTCATGAGCCGCCGGGCACGCATGACGCTGGACAACACCAACCTGCGCCCACGTCTGGCCGGACACCGGAATGGTCCGTTGCGGTCGGTCATGCATCTGGAAACCCGTGTCGTACTGGGGGGCATCCCGGTCATGCGGTTGCATGTTCAGGCGCACCGCTACCCGGATCATTACGAGGCCCACAGCTACGCCCGCGTGCCCGGTCTGTACCGCAGCACGCTGCGCGATCCGGAAGTCTCGGTGTCCATCGATGGCAACGCCCAGTACGGCGCCGTGGTGCGCACCGCCCGGAGTGGCTCGCTCAGCGGTCTGGTGGATGGCCGCATGGATGATGAAGAGCGAGCGCTGGTGGAGCGGGGGCTGACCACAGACGAAAGCTGGATCCTGTTCGATTCGCAGCAGGGCTTTGCGCTGTTGGCCGATCTGGTGGTGCCGCCCGCGCTGTCAGACATTCCGCTGGGGCTGGTCTACCAGGACGACGCCCATCTGGAAGTGAAGCCGGAGCAGTTTCCCGGCCAGCTTCCCAATCTGGGCTATGCCTTGCGCGGCTGGCCGCCGGAGCAGGAACTGCGCTTTGCGGTGCGTCTGCTGTTTGACCGGTCGCTGGCAGACGGCACCCACCCGGCAGAGTATGCGGCGGCACGCACGCGCGTGCCGACACTGGTCGTGAACGACAGAAGGGCCATCAGCGATCGTCGCGAATCAGCGGCAACGCCACCTCACCATTGAAGTGTGCCCGACTCCACCAGAAGGAGGGGTTGAAGGCGTACTGCCAGTTGAAGCCATAAACAATCAGGCCGACCCGGTCACCCGCCTGCAGGGGGGTGGCCACCGGCGTCAGCGCCTGCTGATAGCGCCCCTTGCGCGGGAGCGGGGTAAGCTGCTCGCTGGCAACACGGATGCGCCGCTGATTGGCATGCTGCACGCCGATCCCGACGAAGACCCGGGTACTGCGCACACTTGCGGTGCCGGCCAGCATCAGATTGATCTCCGGCGTGCCCAGCAACAGCTCGTCGTCGCGTTCCACCACATACAGGGGAATAAAGCGCGGCCGACCAAGCCCGCCACTGGGGGTCAGGAAGCGCCGGTCGGCATTGCTCCAGAGCCCGCGAAACACGTCGTAGCCCGCGTCGAAGGGCACCATGAACCCCTCGAACAGCCCGGCGATGGGAATATGCACCTGCTCACGCGCCACGGGAAAACGCTGCACGGATTCAGGGAAATTCTCCGGCGTGATGGCGTCATCGTAATCAAGCGCGATACACAAGGGCGGCACCTCACGCTCTTCACCGCGCAGCTTCTCATCCCACCAGGACAGGATGACCTGCTCCAGGCGCTGGGCCTCGCCGTTGCAGTTGATATCGCGGTCGGTATTGAACAGCGGCTTGCCAGACCAGCGCTGTACTGGCCAGGGCAGGATATGGCCCCCCTGGATGGCGAGCAGGCGCGCGTCACGACCGGCATCGAGGAAACACTGACGGTTGTCCAGCGCCTGATCCATGGTCATCAGGGAATCGCGGAATCCCTGGACCAGCAACACATCGGCCTGGGGCGAATGGCCGTTGCCGCACCAGCTTGCCGGACTGCGGGCATTCAGTTCCCGCCGTACTTCATGGTTCATGGTGCCGCTGAACATGCTGCGCCAGGGGCGGCTCAGGGTCTGTGTCGAGAAACCGCTGGTTACCGGCGGCACGGTGGCCAGGGCGCCGCCCCAACTGGTGCGCACGTGGCCGTTGGGGGCCATGGCGTCCGCCAGATCATGCCAGCCGGCCACAGGGACCAGTGCCTGCAGCCGCGGTTCGTGAAAGGACGCCAGGATCTGCGCGCCCGCGCCGTAACTTTCACCGATCATGCCGATGGCCGCTGCACCGTCCGGCAGCGTGCTGATACCCGGCAGGTGCGCCAACGACCAGTCGATCACCGAGGACACATCGCGTACTTCCTTGTCACGGGCCATCATGTGCACGCGATCATCACTGCCGCCGAAACCGCGCTGGTCATAGAACACCACCCAGTAACCCGCACGCCAGGCGGCGATCGCGGCCTGGCCGGTAATCATGGTCTTGCCGTAGATGGAAAACGGACGCTTGGCGCGAAAACCGCCATAGCCGTGCGTGGCAATAATGAGCGGTGCGGAGTCGCCCGCAGCCAGCGCGGGCTGGTAGACTGTGGCGGCCAGCATCTGGCCATCATGGGTGGGGATCTTCACCTGGTAACGTGTGGCATCACGACTGCCCGAGACCGGGCCGGGGTCGGCAAGGGGAAGTTGTGTGGTGGCACACCCCGTCAGGGTGACGCTCAGGAAAAGACAACAAGCCAGCAGGGCCAATGCCTTACTTCGCATGGCGATGTTCCTCGCATTATTATTGTTATGGCGGGCCAATTATGCGGATTGAAGACAGCTTGCACCAGTGCAAAAAAGGCCTGGCGTGGATTGCCTATGCGCTGATCTGTGTGTGGCTGGCGCTGGCCCTGGTGTGGTGGCTGTTTTCGCGCGTCGATTACGGGTACCCGCTCTGGTACAGCGTGCTCGCCATTGATGAACATATCGCCACCTATGCGCCCCAGAATCCGAAACGACCGGGCTTTGCCGAGCTGGATGCCCAGGCCCATGCCGAGGCCTTCCGGGCGATCCGCAAGGCGGTGCACGCGCATGGCGAGGGGCTCGCGCAGATCACCTATGCCGGGCCGCATGGCCAGACCCTGCCGTTGCTGATCGAGACCGAAGTCGCCCATCTCCAGGATGTTGCCGTGTTGCTGTCGCGTGCCGCGCTGGCGTCACTGATACTGGTCCTGGTGTGGCTGCCCGCCGCCTGGGCCACCCGGCGTTTGACGCTGCCCTCCTGGCGCAGTCGGGGCGCGTCGGCGGCGCTGCTGGCCACACCATTACTGCTGTGGTTGCTGATAGCGGGTCCCAAGGCCGTCTTCTATCAGTTTCATATCTGGTTCTTCCCGCCGGAGAACCCCTGGTTCTTCTACTGGGAGGAGTCCCTCATGAGCACGCTGATGAAAGCGCCGTATCTGTTCGGGGCCATCGCCGTGGTGCTCGTTATCGGGACCGCGCTCCTGACACCTGTCTTCTACCGTGTCGGCCGTGCGCTGGCAGCCCGGATCCCGCAGAGGCACCCGAATGAAGTTTGAAGCGCTGACACCGAGCCCGGCCAGCGGGGCACCTGCTGCCAGTCAGTGGGCCGCCATGGGGCTTCCGGTGCCGCCTGCCTGGCACGCCCGGGCCACCGGCGTACCGACGCTGGCAGACATCCAGTCGGCGCTGGAGCGCTTGCCCGGGGACGACAGCATGCGTTACTGGGTATTGCACCAGGGGCCAGCGACCCCGGGTTCGCAACGGCAATCGCTGGTCAATCTGGACAGTGATGCTGCGCTGGCCGCAGCCTTGCTGCAGCGTTTCAGTCGTGCCGAGGAGGGGGTAGAGGAGGGCACGGATGACGTGCTTGTCCAGGCCTTGCCCCGGCGGGTGGCTGCGGGCGTGCTGTTCACCCGTCACCCGGTGCGCCAGGATCTCGAACATGTGATCGTTGAGGGCGTGGTGGAAGGCAGTGCCGCCGGGCAGGAACGACTGATCCTGCATGGCCATGGCGGCATCGCTTTCAGCAGCGAACCGGACAGCCCGCTGGCGAGCACCGTCGGCGCCGAACCTTTCAGCACGCTGGCAGCGCAACTGCGACGTCACTTCGAGCGGCCGCAGGCGTGCGAATGGGTGTTTGACGGCGAGCAGCTGTGGATGGTCCAGACCTTGCCGGTCGGCTCCCTGCCACGCCCGGAAGAAGCCTGGAGCCGCCGCGCCGGGCTGGGCATCTGGGAGCAGGCGGTGTCACCGCTCTGGTACACCCTGGCGGGCCGCTGGTTCAAGACCGGCTTCTGGCGCCCCCTGGGCGAGCGCCTGGGCTGGCAGGACCTGGCCAATATCGAGCCGTATCGGCGCCAGCATTGCCACCTGTACAGCAACAGCCGTTTTTCCCTGCGCCTGCTGGAGCAGGGCGGTGACCAGCATTTGCTGCGCGGGGTGCCGCCAGCCTGGCGTCCGCGGGACGCCGTGGTGTGGCGCCAGCGCTATTGGCGTCGGGATGGCCTGCGACCCTGGCTGACGGGCATGCAGCTGCGCCAGCTGGAAGCGGAACGGGCGCATTGCGCCGCGAACCCGCCAGCGCCGGGCGACCTGAACGGTCACTGGCGCCAATTGATGCGGCTGGACCGGGTCGGTGAGCGGTTGGCTGGGCTGGAAGGTTGGCTGACCTGTTGCACGGCCGACCCGTCTGCACTCGCGCCAGGACACGACGCAGCACTGCTGCTGGCCAGTATGCTGCCGCCGCCGCATCGTGCGGCGCTGGTGCAACTGGGGCAGAGTGATGAGGCGCTGCGGAGGGCAACCGTCGGCCCGGGCGCCGATCCTGTGCTGGTCCGTTTTGATGAGGCACCTGCGGAGCTGGCCACGCTGGCGGCGCTGTCGCCGGAACGGCGGGAAAGGCTGTGCCGACTGCCCGCGCCGAGCACCGCCCCGGCGTTTCGCCAGCTTCGCTGGCGTGCCCAGGCCGCCGCCCTGCGTGAGTCCCTGGGCGGTCAGCTGCGGCACCTGCTCGCTGCCATGGCTCAGGTGCTGGTGGCACGGCAGCAGTTGCGCCGCGCCGAGGATATCCATTTTGTCTATTTTGATGAACTCTGGTCCCTGTGGCAGGGCGATCGGGACAGCACCCGCCGGCTGACACCGGAGAAGCTCGGCGAGCGCAAACTGCGCTACATGACCTCCGCCTGCCAGGGAGCGCCGGACTGGATGATCGACCAGGTGGCCTACGGGGTGCGCCTCGACCAGCGTGGCCGGCCGGCCCTCAATGGCACCCCCCGGGTCGCGACTCAGGCCAGCGGCCCGGTGCGGTTACTGCATTCGGCCTGGTCGCTGTCGACCCTCGAGCCGGGCGATGTGGTGGTGCTGGATCAGTGCGAGCCGGGCTGGCTACCCTGGCTGACCCTGGCTGGCGCGCTGGTGCTGGCCAGCCATGACCCGCTGCATCCGGCGGCGCTGCTGGCGGAAACCCTGGATATCCCCTGTATCACCGGGGTGGACGATGCCATGCACTGTCTGGTGGCGGGCAGCCGGGTGCGCGTCAACGCCCCTGCGGGCAGCATCCTGCCCGAGGGAGACGGTGTAGTCCTGGCGGGTTGACCCGCGTTCAGCTGTTGTAGCCCAGCAGATGCGGAATGGTGCGCTCGATTTCCTTCACGGTATGCCCGGTACGCCGGGCATAGTCCTCCACCTGATCCCGTCCGATCTTGCCGGTCCCGAAGTAGCGTGCTTCCGGGTGTGAAAAGTACCAGCCTGACACGGACGAGGCGGGGTACATGGCATAGCTTTCTGTCAGGCTGATGCCGATGCGCTGTTCCGGCTCAAGCAGTTGCCACATCAGGGTCTTCTCGGTGTGATCCGGGCAGGCCGGATAGCCGGGCGCCGGGCGGATGCCGCGATAGCGCTCGCGGATCAGGTCATCATTGCTGAAGCTCTCGTCGGGTGCGTAGCCCCAGAACTCCCGCCGCACACGCTCGTGCATGCGCTCGGCAAAGGCCTCTGCCAGGCGGTCTGCCAGGGCCTTGAGCATAATGCTGCTGTAGTCATCGTGATCCGCCTCGAAGCGCGCCAGGTGGCTTTCGATACCGATACCGGCGGTGACGGCGAAAGCACCAAGGTAATCGCGCACACCGCTGTCGGTGGGGGCGACATAGTCACTGAGGCACAGATTGGGCTTGCCCTGCTTGCGCGCCACATCGGTCTGTTGCCGCAGGTGGTGCAGCATCATCAGGGTGTCGTCACCGCTCTCGGTGTACAGCCGAATATCATCCCCTTCGCTGGAGGCAGGGTAAAAACCTATTACAGCACGGCAAGTTAGCCACTTCTCTTCAACTATTTTCTCAAGCATTTCCCGGGCGTCGCGATAAAGTCGCGACGCCTCAACGCCAACCACCTCGTCGTCCAGGATGTTCGGGAAGCGGCCTGCCAGCTCCCAGGAGCGGAAGAACGGTGTCCAGTCGATCCGCCGCACCAGCTCCTCCAGCGGGTAATCATCGAATACCCGCTGGCCAAGGAAGGTGGGGGTCGGCGGCGTGTAAGCCGCCCAGTCCCAGGTAAAGGCGTTGCCGCGTGCGGCCGACAGCGGCGCCAGGGTGCGCTCTTCCTGCTGGCTGGCCCGGCGCTCGCGCAACTGCTGGTACTCCGCACGGATGCCTGCGGCATAGGTGTCCCGCTGGGTATCGCTGAGCAGGTTGCTGGCCACGCCCACCGCCCGCGAGGCGTCGTTCACGTGGATCACCGGGCCGTGATACTGCGGTTCGATCTTCACCGCCGTGTGGATACGGCTGGTGGTGGCGCCACCGATCATCAACGGAATATCAAAACCGAGGCGTTCCATCTCGCTGGCCACATTGACCATTTCGTCCAGCGACGGAGTAATCAGACCGGACAGGCCAATGATGTCCACGTTCTCCTTGCGGGCCACGTCGAGGATCTTTTCGCAGGGCACCATCACCCCCATGTCGATCACGTCATAGCCGTTACACTGCAGCACCACGCCGACAATGTTCTTGCCGATATCGTGGACATCTCCCTTCACGGTCGCCATGAGAATACGGCCGTTGCTTTCGTCCTGGGTGCCGAGCTCCTCGCGTTCCTTTTCCATGAAGGGCAGCAGATAGGCCACGGCCTTCTTCATGACCCGGGCCGACTTCACCACTTGGGGCAGGAACATCTTGCCCTCACCGAACAGGTCTCCGACGACGTTCATGCCAGCCATCAGCGGGCCTTCAATCACATGCAGTGGCCGCACGGTCTGCTGTCGGGCCAGTTCGGTATCTTCTTCTACATAATCGGCAATACCCTTGACCAGCGCATGTTCCAGACGCTTCTCCACCGGCCACTCACGCCAGCTCAGGTCCTCCTGACGGCTGCTGCCGGTGCCGCTGCCCCGGTACTTTTCCGCGAGTTCCAGCAGTTGATCGGTGCCGTCATCGCGACGGTTGAGCACCACATTCTCGACCGCTTCCTTGAGCTCGGCGGGGATGTCTTCGTAGATGCCGAGCTGCCCGGCATTGACGATGCCCATGTCCATGCCGGCACGGATGGCGTGGTACAGGAAGACCGCGTGGATGGCTTCGCGCACCGGTTCGTTGCCCCGGAACGAGAAGGACACATTGGACACGCCGCCGGAGATCAGAGCGTGGGGCAGGGTGGCCTTGATGTCTCGCACCGCCTCGATGAAATCCACGGCATAGTTGTTGTGCTCTTCAATGCCGGTGGCGACGGCAAAGATATTCGGATCGAAGATGATGTCTTCCGCCGGGAAACCGACCTGATCCACCAGCAAGCGGTACGCACGCGTGCAGATCTCGACCTTGCGCTCGCGGGTATCGGCCTGGCCGTCCTCGTCGAAGGCCATGATGATCACGGCGGCGCCATAGCGGCGCAGCAACCGGGCCTGCTCGATAAAACTCTCCTCGCCTTCCTTCAGCGAAATCGAGTTGACGATACCCTTGCCCTGGATGCACTTCAGGCCCGCCTCGATCACCTCCCACTTGGAGGAGTCAATCATGATCGGGACCTTGGCGATCTCGGGCTCGGCGGCGATCAGGTTCAGGAAACGCACCATGGCATCGCGGGACTCGAGCATGCCCTCGTCCATGTTGATGTCGATGATCTGTGCGCCGGCCTCCACCTGCTGCTGGGCCACTTCCAGCGCCGTGTCGTAATCGCCTTCCTTGATCAGGCGCAGGAAGCGCTTGGAGCCGGTCACGTTGGTCCGCTCACCGACATTGATGAACAGGCTTTCGGCCGTGATGTTCAGCGGCTCAAGGCCCGCCAGGCGACAGCCCGGCGTGATCTCGGGCAGGGGACGGGGCGGGTAGGGCGCCACCGCTTCAGCAATGGCGCGAATGTGCTCCGGCGTGGTGCCGCAGCAGCCGCCAATCAGGTTCAGGAAGCCCTTCTTCGCCCAGTCCGCAATCTCGGCGGCCATGACCTCGGGGGATTGATCATACTCGCCCATCTCGTTGGGCAGGCCCGCATTGGGGTGCGCCGAGACATGGCCCTCGGCGATGCGTGACAGCTCCGCCATGTAGGGGCGCAGCTCCTGCGCGCCCAGTGCGCAATTGAGGCCGATGGTCAACGGCCGCGCATGACGCAATGAGTTATAGAACGCCTCCGTGGTCTGCCCGGTCAGGGTGCGCCCCGAGGCGTCGGTAATGGTCCCCGAGATCATGACCGGGATCTCGATGCCGGTGCGCGCCTTCCAGGTTTCCACGGCGAACACCGCCGCCTTGGCATTCAGAGTGTCAAACACCGTCTCGATCAGCAGCAGCTGTGCGCCGCCTTCGACCAGGCCATCGATGGATTCCAGATAGGCCTCGACCAGCTGGTCAAAACTGACGTTCCGGTAACCCGGGTCATTCACGTCCGGGCTGATGCTGGCGGTGCGATTGGTCGGGCCCAGGACCCCGGCCACATAGCGCGGCCGGGACGGATCCCGCGCGGTAAACTCGTCCGCCGCCTGGCGCGCCAGACGCGCTGCGGCCACGTTGATCTCCCGTGACAGGTCCTCCATGTCGTAATCCGCCATGGCGATGCGGGTGGCATTGAAGGAGTTGGTCTCGAGGATGTCGGCCCCGGCCTCCAGATAGGCCCGGTGAATGTCCAGAATGGCATCTGCCTGTGTCAGGCAGAGCAGGTCATTGTTACCCTTGAGGTCGCTCGGCCAGTCGGCGAAGCGTTCACCCCGGTAGGCCTGCTCATCGAATCGCTGCGCCTGGATCATGGTGCCCATGCCGCCATCAAGGATCATGATGCGGCGGGCCAGTTGCGCCTCGATCTGCTTGCGCAGGCTGTCTGACATGCTGAACTCCGGACGGGACTCGAATGGGGCGAGCATTATACCGGTGCTGCCGGTGAATGCCCATGAAGGCGACCTGTGGCGAATTTGTAAAAGCGGGAGGGGCGCACGCTACCATTCGCCGGAGCCTCTGGCATACTGACCGCTTCAGCCACAGTGAGGGATACGACATGGAAGAGGTGACTGCGCTGTCAGCGGAGTTTGTTGAACAGAATCTGGTGCCTTATACCTTCAATATCATCGCCGCCCTGGCGATATTCATCATCGGTCGCTGGCTGGTGAAGCGCATCGCTGCGCTGATGGAAACCGGTCTGAAGCGCAAGGTAGACCCGACCGTTGCCACCTTCCTTGCACGCGTCGCCCATGTGGCCCTGCTGGCCTTTGTCATCATCGCGGCGGTGGATCGGCTCGGGGTTCAGACCGCCTCCCTGATTGCCCTGTTCGGTGCTGCGGGCCTGGCCGTTGGCCTGGCCCTGAACAATTCGCTGGCCAACTTTGCCGCCGGTGTCATGCTGCTGGTTCTGCGGCCGTTCAAGGTCGGCGACTATGTCGAGGCGGGCAATACTGCCGGGACCATCCGAGAGATTCGCATTTTCTCGACCCTGATGACCTCGCCGGACAACAAGGTCATCCTGGTGCCCAATGGCAGCATCATGAACAACCAGATCGTCAACTACTCGGCCATGCCGACACGCCGGGTCGATCTCGTGTTCGGCGTCAGCTATGACGCTGACCTGTCCAAGGTGAAAGAGGCCATCAAGGCGGTACTCGCCGCCGATGAGCGCATCCTCGCGGACCCGGCGCCGAATATCGCTGTCTCCGAGCTGGCAGACAGTTCCGTCAATCTGATCGTGCGCCCCTGGGTGAACAGTGCCGACTACTGGGCTGTCTACTGGGGCACGATTGAAGCAGTCAAACGCAAGTTTGATGATGAAGGCATTACCATCCCGTTCCCGCAGATGGATGTACATTTCGACAAACCGGAGTAGAGCAATGCAGAAGAAATGGCTGGCGGCAGCGTGCGCCACCGCATTTTCCTGGGCCCTGGTGCCTGTACAGGTATCGGCCCAGGAGCCAGGCCAGACCATCGACCGATGGACTGGCGATGTAGAACTGGCCTATCTGGTCAAACGGGGCAACACCCGGTCCGACACCATCAATGCGCGCAGCCAGGCGGAGCGTGACTTTGCCGACTGGCGCCACCAGGCACGCCTGGACGCGGCCAATGCCGAGCAGCGCAACAACAGCACCGGCGACATGGAGCGTTCGGCGGAGCGCTATTTCGGCGCCTACAAGATCGACCTGAAACTGGACGGTGCCAACTATCTGTTCAACCTGATCGAAGCGGAGAAAGACCGTTTCACCGGCTACGATTACGAAGCCAGCTACGCGCTGGGTATTGGTCGTCGCATGTTTGACAACGATCTGCACCGCCTGGATCTGGAAGCGGGTCCCGGTTATCGGCAACGGCGCCTGGAAGTGCCGGATGACGACGGCCGCCGCAAGGAAGAAAGCGCGTTGCTGCGTGTTGGCCTGCGCTACCTGCTGAACCTGTCCGAAAACGCGCAGTTCCGGCAGGAGACGAGCACGGAAATAGAGGATGATGCGACCCTGACCCGTGCGGCCACCAGCGTGACCAGCAAGCTGAACAGCCGCCTGTCTCTGCGTGTCAGCCACATCCTGAGACACAACAGCGATCCGGCGCCCACGGCGCGCAGCAAGACAGATCAGGAAGTGACGGTGGGTCTCGTCTACGGTTTCTGAACCGCAGGGGATGACACCATCCAGCCAGAACAAAAAAAGGAGAGCCGAGGCTCTCCTTTTTTGTTTCCGGCATGAGTCAGACTCAGCCTTCTTTCAGTGCCGCCGTGGTATCGATGATCGCCTGCTTGCCATCACCGAACAGCATCAGCGTGTTGTCCTTCGCGAACAGCGGGTTGGGCAAGCCAGCGAAGCCCGGGCTCAGCGAACGTTTGACCACGACCACGGTACGCGCCTTGTCCACGTTCAGGATCGGCATGCCGTAGATCGGGCTGCCCTTGTCTTCACGGGCGAGCGGGTTGGTCACGTCATTGGCACCGATCACGATGGCCACATCGGTCTGCTCGAAGGTCGGGTTGATCGTGTCCATGTCCTTGAGCTTGTCATAGGACACCTCGGCTTCCGCCAGCAACACGTTCATGTGACCCGGCATACGGCCCGCCACCGGGTGGATAGCGTACTCCACCGTGGTGCCACGCGCTTCCAGGGCATCGGCCAGATCACGCACCGCGTGTTGCGCCTGTGCCATGGCCAGACCAAAGCCCGGTACGATCACCACACGCTGGGCGGTTTCCAGGATCATCGCCACTTCGTCCGGGGACGAAGACTTGATCTTGCCCTGATAGACCTCGTCAGCATCCATGGCTTCGCCAGCCTCAGCCATCACCCCGAACAGCACGTTGGTCAGGGAACGATTCATGGCCTTGCACATGATCTGCGTCAGGATCAGGCCCGAGGCGCCAACCAGCGAACCGGTGATGATCAGAGCGCTGTTGCCCATCACGAAGCCGGCAGCGGAAGCCGCCAGACCCGAGTAGGAGTTGAGCAGGGCGATGACCACAGGCATGTCGGCGCCACCAATGGGCATCACCAGCATCACGCCAAGCAGGGCTGCCGCCACAACAACGCCCCAGAACAGGGTGTCATTCGGTTGGCCGGTTACGGTCATGTAGCCGATGGCGCCCACGGCGCCGACCAGCAGGATCAGGTTGACCAGCTTCATACCCGGGAAGCCCTTGGGCTGGCCGTCAATCAGTTCCTGCAATTTGGCAAAGGCGACAAAGGAGCCGGTGAAGGTCACGGCACCGATCAGTACGGCAGCGCCCGACGCGGCCATCGCCACGGTGGTGTCCACACCCTTGAAATATTCGGCTGCAGCCAGGGCGAAGGACGCACCGCCACCGAAGCCGTTCAGCATGGCGATCAGCTGCGGCATGGAGGTCATCTGTACCTTGATCGCCAGGATGGCGCCGATGACAGCACCGATAATCAGGCCCGCCACGATGACTTCGTAGCTGACGATGCTGTGATGCAGCAGGGTGACGACGGCAGCAATCCCCATGCCGCTGGCGGCCAGGAGGTTACCCCGAACGGCGGTCTTTGGCTTGGCCAGGCCCTTGATGCCGAGGATGAACAGCGATGCCGCGATCAGGTAGGCAATATCGATCCAGTTCTGCGCTATCTGCATGGGTTACTTCCTCTTGAACATCGCCAGCATGCGATTGGTGACCATGAAGCCGCCAATCACATTGATGGTTGCCAGGACCACGGCGATAAAGCCGAGGACGCTGATCAGGGTGCTGCCACCATGGCCGGCGGCGAGCAGTGCGCCGACCAGCGTAATACCGGAGATGGCGTTGGAACCCGACATCAGCGGGGTATGCAGGGTCGGGGGGACCTTGGTAATCAGTTCAAAGCCAAGAAAGATGGCAAGTACGAATACCGTCAGCTGGGCGACGAAATCCATTACTTTTTCTCCTCTTCGGAAGACGCTTCTTCGGCGGGCTCGGCAACCGTCAGGGCCGGCAGGCCCAGCAGCTCGCGCAGGCGCGCCTGGGGCACATCACCTTCGTGGGCGACAACGGTGTCCTGCACGATCTGATCCTCGAAGTCGAGGTTCAGCTGGCCTTCCTTGTTGATCAGCAGGCCAAGCAGGTTTTCCAGATTCTTGCCGAACATCTGGCTGGCATGGAAGGCAATAGTGGACGGTACATTGACCGGGCCGACGATGATGACATCGTGCTTGACCACGGTTTTGCCCATCTCGGTGAGATCACAGTTACCGCCACGCTCGGCCGCCAGATCGATAATGACGCTGCCGGGCTTCATCGCCTTGACCATGTCTTCGGTGACCAGGATCGGTGACTTGGCGCCGGGGACCGCTGCGGTGGTGATGACCACGTCCATCTGGGCCACGACTTCCGTCATCAGCTCGCGCTGGCGCTTGAGGAAATCCTCGCCCTGGGCCTTGGCGTAGCCGCCGCTGCCTTCTGCGGCACCCGTGTCCAGGTCCAGATCCACCGGCTTGGCACCGACCGACAGGATCTGTTCGCGGGCAGCGGGGCGCACATCATAGGCTTCCACCACCGCACCCAGGCGTTTGGCGGTCGCGCAGGCCTGCAGACCTGCCACGCCAGCGCCCATGACAAACACGCGGGCGGCATTCAGGGTGCCGGCGGCGGTCATGTTCATCGGGAACATGCGGTTGGATTCATAGGCCGCCATGAGTACGGCCTTGTAGCCGGCCAGCATGCCCATGGAGGACAGGACATCCATCGCCTGGGCGCGCGTGATGCGCGGCACCAGCTCCAGTGCCAGGCCGGTCACCTTGCGCTCAGCCAGGGTGCTGGCGAAAGACGGGTTGGCCAGCGGGTCCATCATGCCGATAACGATCTGGCCTTCACGCAGCGCGCCGAGGTCCTGATCGCCATTGGCCTGATTGCTGCCCGGGGTCTGCACCTGAAGCAGGATCTCGGCCTTGCCGAACACGGTTTCCCGGTCCGTCAGGGTGGCGCCGGCCGCCTCGTAATCGGCGTCGGTATAGCCCGCCGCCAGGCCTGCTTCGCGCTCGATGAGAATCTCGATGCCGGGCTTCTTCAACAGTGCGGTCACGTTTGCCGGGACCAGCGCAACGCGCTGTTCACCCGGACAGATTTCCCTGGGTACACCGATGATCACCTGCGTTACCCCCATTTTCTGGTTCGCTGGATAGAAATGCCCGGCTCCAGGGACTGAAGCCGGGCACTGGCGTCTGGTTACGTATGCTGCCGCTGCGGTCGCCGGGTCCGGGTGCGGGACCAAAGGCTAATGGCAGAACCGGTGGGTTTCACGCTACCCGCTGGTCGGCAGGGTGCTAACCTTATTGCGACATCCGTTTGAAGGCAAATGCCAAAGGTGTCGATTCGCAACAACCGATCAAATTGTGAGCAAAATCAGCCATTGACGGGGTGTTTCTCAGTATATTTTCTGTCTACCAGGGCCAAGTCTTCCTCCTCATGCATGCCGATGAAGGGCCTGAGGATGGTGTCACCGCGCACTTCCGCCTCGATGACATGCAGGAAGGTGTAGGCCCCCAGCAGCTTGCGGGCAAGGAAAATGAACTCCTTCGGCGGCACGTCGAAGTGCACGGAGAAGGCATTCCGGCCGGCGCGGGCCATGATCCGCGAGGGCAGGTCGCTGTTGCCCCACAGGTACTCGCCCTGTTCGTTGAGGACATGCGCCGGCGGCGGGAAGCGTTCGGGGTCCTGAAGCACCTCAATGGCCTCGAAACACAGCCTGGAGAAGTCCTCGAGCACGCGCTCCGGGGCGCTGCCTGCGAGGAAATCCAGGGCATGCAGTGCCCGGATCAGGCGCGCCTTGTCGTGGTGCCAGGCGCCGCGGATCATCTCGCGGCCCGGGCCCAGGATCTCGTCATCGAAATCCCGGATGGCGCCGAAGTCCAGCAGCACGATCTGGTCTTCCTCCGGCTTCTCGCCGACCCGCAGCAGATAGTTGCCGAAGTTCGGGTCGGTCTGCATCTTGTTCCATTCGAACACCTCATGGCAGCACAACTCCATGATGGCGCGGCCGATGAAGTTGCGGCGTGGCTGGGACAGCTCCAGCACGGCCGGGTCCGAGACATTGATGCCGTGCTCGTAAGAGAGGCAGAGGATGGTGTGGGTGGAGTAGGCGCCGAACACCTCCGGCACGACAAAACGCGGATCATCGGCCAGCAGCTTGCGGAAATGCCGCGTGGTGTAGGCCTCCAGATCGTAGTCGACCTCACGGCCCAGCATGGCGCGCACTTCATCCAGCCAGAGATTGAACTGTTCGGTCACCGGCACCATCCGGCTGAGCTTGAGCAGCTGCACTACGGCGCGCATATCGGAGTCGATCGCATCGGCAACGCCCGGATACTGGATCTTGAGCACCAGCTCGCGACCGTCAGACTTGCGCACGGCGCGGTGCACTTGGCCCAGGGAGGCGGCACCGAGGGGTTCCGGGTCTATCTCCAGCTCGGCCAGCTTCATATCGCCCAGTTCCTTGCGCAACTGGCGTTCGATGGCGGGCCATTCCAGGGCGGTGGTGCTGTTTTCCAGCGTGTGCAGCGCGGCGGTCACCTCGTCGGGCAGGAAGTGTTCCCCGAACAACGCCATCATCTGGCCGATCTTGACCACCGAGCCCTTCAGCTTGCCCAGCTCGCGGACCAGTTCCTGGGCCTGGCCGGACAGGATTTCCTTGCGCCGCGCCTCGCGCTGGTCTCGCGGCGTCAGCCAGGCGCCAGCGGAGAGGGTCGCGTACCGGGCACCGGCCATCAGGCCAGCCCGGGCCATGGAGAAGCGCCGCTCGAAGGCGCCGGTCTTAACACGCTTTACGGTTTTGCGAGCCATCAAGAGTCCCTGATTCAATAAGCGGGTGCATTCTACCGCAAACGGCAAGGGAGAACTGCTTCGGAGTGTGAGCGGGTGTGGAGTGCCCCTGCTGGCGGGCGCCAGCAGGGGAGAGGGCTTTCCGCAGACCCTCAGCGTTCGCTGACGGTGACCTGCTTGTCCTGAAGCAACTGGATCAGATCGCCGAGGATCATGCCGGTTTCATTGAGGTAGGCGTCCGGGCGGTCGCTGTCATCATCGGCATCCGGGTCCAGCGCGCGTTGCTCTTCCAGCGCGCGCAATTCGGAAAACTCCTTGATCAGTGATTCACCCTGAGCCTTGCGGCGAGAATTCTCGATCGCCAGGCTGCGTCGCTCCACATCTCTCTGGTCGGCACGGCGCGTCTGCTCATTCAGGCTGAGGGTCCGCCGCTTGCGCTGTTCCTCGACCAGCGACCGCTGGTCGAGTACATAGACGAACTCGGGGTCAGTCTGCATGCGCTGGGCATGACGGCCGCGCAGGGTCTCGAAGTACGGCGACAGGTCAAACAGGCGCTCGTAACGGGTCGGGTCGATCTGATCCCAGGGCAGGGCGTTGGGCAGGGCGCTCTCGCCGATCTCGTCCTTGTCCACCAGCCAGGGCAACTCGATATCCGGCACGATACCCAGATTCTGGTTGCTGGAACCGGAAATGCGGTAGAACTTGGCCTGGGTGATCTTCAACTGGCCATGATTGAGCGGCAGCAGGGTCTGCACTGTGCCCTTGCCGAAGGTCTGGTCACCGACGATCAGCGCACGTCCGTAGTCCTGCATGGCGCCAGCAAAGATTTCCGAGGCGGACGCCGAGAAGCGATTCACCAGCACCGCCATGGGGCCCGCGTAGCGAATCCCGGGATAACGATCCTGTTCCACCTGAACGCGGCCACGGGCATCGCGCACCTGCACCGTTGGGCCACGGGTGATGAACAGCGACACCAGCTGTGTGGCCTCGTGGAGCGAGCCACCGCCGTTGTTGCGCAGATCAATGATCAGGCCATCGATATCCGCCTCATCCAGTTCATCCAGGAGACGTGCCACATCGCGGGTGGTGCTGGTGTAGTCCTCATCGCCGCGGTTGTAAGCGTCGAAATCCAGATAGAAGGCCGGAATGGTAATGACACCCAGGCGTTGCGTGGTGTTGTCGACACCGGGCACCTCGATGATCTTCTTTTTCGCCGCCTGTTCTTCGAGCACCACCTTGTTGCGCTCGATGCTGATTTCACGGGTGGAGTGTTCGCTGGCGCTGCCAGCGGGGATGATTTCCAGGCGCACCTTGCTGCCTTTCGGACCGCGCACCAGATTGACCACTTCATCCAGACGCCAGCCGATGACATTCACCATGTCGCCATCTTCCTGGCCGACACCGACAATGCGGTCCGCCGGTTGCAACTGTCCTGCCTTGGAGGCCGGGCCGCCCGGGATCAGTCGTACCACGCGGGTATATTCATCTTCAGCCTGCAACACGGCTCCGATGCCTTCCAGCGAGCGGCTCATGCTGATATTGAAGTTCTCGGACGTATGCGGCGTGAAGTACGAAGTATGCGGGTCGAACGTTTGCGCCAGGGCATTGATATAGATCTGGAACACATCCTCGGGGCCATTTTGCGCAATACGGTTGAGCTGGCTGCTGTAACGACGCTCCAGACGCTCGCCGATCTCGTCGTCTTCAACACCGTCGAGGCGCATGGTCAGCACCGCATTCTTGAGACGGCGCATCCAGATATCATCCAGGGCATCGGCATCTTCGGCCCAGGCGGCCTCGGAGCGATCCAGCTTCACTTCGTCATCGCTGCTGAAATCGAGTTCGTCTATGCCCTCGCCAAGGTGGGCCAGCATGTACTCGAGGCGCTCGCGCACACGTTGCTGATACAGATTGAACATGTCATAGCCTGCACTCAGGTCGCCCCGGCGCAGTTGGTCATCGAGCACTGTGCGATAGCGTTCGAAGGCTTCGATATCCGACGCCAGAAAATAGATGCGATTGGGGTCCAGATCACGCAGGTAGCGCTCGAAGACCTTCTCGGAGAGCGCATCATCAAAGCGCATCTGCCGGTAATGGCCTTGCAGGCGCTCGACAATATGACGCGCCGTGCGGGCGTGCACATCTTCGGGGGCAAGCCCACCCTCACGGGCCAGCGGCTCCGGTGTGGCGTTGGTGTTGGTCAGCGCACCGGTCACCTGGAAGGCGGCCGTGGCCAGGAGCAGCATGACCAGCACACTGCGGAGCATTATGTGGCGTCGAATCATCCGGGGCCTCTTGTCGGCGTCCATTTGCAGTGACCTGTGCCGGGTTGGACAGATCGCCCCCGGCTTTCGTTCCAGCGGTTGTCATTCGCTGGCAGAATGCGCACAGTCACTGCACTGTTGTCAAAACAGTATAAGGAAATGCCACAGCGTGTACACGGGGGCGTGAATGCACTATCTGTTTATCGGGTTTCTGCTGCTCGGGATTGCTGCAGCGGTGATCCGGGCACTGGGAGGCTCGCCGGAAGCGCTGTCGGGCACCATGCAGGCCATGTTCGGGGCCGCAGACCTGGCGGTGCAGGTCAGCATCGGCCTGATCGGGGTGTTGACCCTGTGGACCGGCCTGTTCCGGCTGGCCGAGAAAAGCGGCCTGGCCGAATGGGTGGCCCGGGGCGTCACGCCGCTGCTGGGACGCCTGATGCCCGGCGCGGTCGCTGCCCCGGTGGTCAATCCGCCCCCACCGGATGCTGACCAGGAGGCCGGGCAGACGGACCCCATGGCGCCGGTGACCATGAACCTGTCCGCCAATATGCTCGGGCTGGACAATGCCGCCACGCCGTTGGGCCTGAAAGCCATGGAGTCCCTTCAGGCACGCAACCCGACCCCGGATACCGCGACCGACAGCCAGATCATGTTTCTGGTGCTGAATACCTCCTCCGTGACCCTGGTCCCCGTTACGGTGCTGATGTACCGCGCCCAGCAAGGCGCTGCCGACCCGGCGGATATCTATCTGCCCATGCTGATGGCGACCACCGCCTCGACCTTTATCGGGGTCTGGTTTACCGCCCGGCTGCAGAAGATCCGCCTGTTCGATCCCGTCATCCTGGCGGCGGCCGGCATCTGGCTGTTGCTGCTCTTCGCCCTGGGGATGCTGGCCTGGGCACTGCCCACCGAGGCTGCAGCCACCCTGTCCAGCAGCATTGGCAACGGCATCCTGCTGGCGGTGGTGGCGCTGTTCCTGATCCTGGCCCATCGGGCAAAGCTGGATGCCTACAGCACCTTCATTGATGGCGCCAAGGAGGGCTTCCATCTGGCCGTCAGGTTGATTCCTTTCCTGGTGGCCATGCTGGTGGCCATTGCCGTGCTGCGTGAGGGCGGGGTGCTGGATCTGCTATTGAACGGCATTCGTGTTGTGGCGGTCTGGGCCGGTTTTGACACCCGTTTTGTGGATGCCTTGCCGGTAGCGATGCTCAAACCGCTTTCGGGCAGTGGTGCCCGTGCCATGATGCTGGAGGTCATGCAAACCCACGGGGTGGACTCGCTGGCCGGGCGCATGGCCGCCATCATGCAGGGCAGCACCGAAACCACCTTTTACGTCCTGGCCGTCTATTTTGGCAGTGTAGGGGTGGTCAAACTGCGCTATGCACTGTTGTGCGGGATTGTTGCGGACATGGCAGGCCTGTTGACCGCCATCTTTGTCACCTACCTGTTTTTCGGATAAGCCTGAAGGTCAGGTTGAGGCGCGGGGCGCTCACGCGCGCCCGGCGGGGCAGGGCATGCTCCCACAGGCGCTGCATGGCTGGCGGCATCAGAATCAGCTGGTCGTGGGCCAGGGCAATTCGATCCTCGATGCGGCCCTGACCTTTGCGCCGCAGGGTGAAATCCCGGGTGGCGCCGAGGGAATACGAGGCAATCCAGGGCTGCGGCCCGAGTTCGCGTTCGTCATCGGCATGCCAGCCCATGGTGTCCTCGCCGTTGCGATACAGATTGGCCAGCACGCTGTTGTAGCGGTGGCCCGTCACGGCCTCGACAGTGCGGCGCAGCGCGTCCAGTTCCGGGGTCCAGGGGCGGGGCGGCAGCGGCAATCCGGAATAGGCGTAATCGGCGTCAGGATCGCCATGCCAGCTTTGCAGGCGCGGCACCGGGCCCGTGCGGCCGTAGACCGTCACCTCCGGCTGTGACCAGGGCAGGGAAGCCAGCAGTCTGTCCATCAGGACGTTCGCCCGGCTGGCGCCAAGCACTGCGGGCCAGACCTGCAGCCCCGGGGTTCCCGGCAACGGTCGCAGCAGCGGCGCGTTCGCAGAGGCGCTCGCAGAGGCGTTCGCAGAGAACAGGTCGCCGGTCATCGCTGTTCAGCCCTGCAGCGCCCAGCGCTCCTCGGCGTCACGGTGCGCGCGACCATCCTGCTCCAGCTTGATCAGGTGCGCCATCAACGACAGGGTGGCCACACCATGGAGGAATACCGGCACATCGTCATAGACGGTGCTGACCAGATCGCTGGCGGTGCTGTCAGGGTGCTGGGTCAGCGCACGCACTACCTTCTCTTCACGCCGCAACCGGTGGCCGATGGTGTGTTCGATATAGCCCTGCGGGTCATCGATCAGATCACCATGCCCGGGTGCCAGTTGATGCAGGGTTTCGTGCTGCAGGCGCTGCAGGGATTCGAGATAGTCCTTCATCGAGCCGGACGGCGGCGCAATCACCACGGTTGAGCCCTGGATCAGGTGATCGCCACTGAACAGCAGCCCGGCATCTTCCAGCAGGAAGCAGAGATGATTGCCGACATGCCCCGGCGTGGCGATTACGCGCAGACGACGCTCGCCCAGCGCAATGACATCGCCGTCGCCCAGTATCTGGTCTGGCTGCCAGTCGTCATCCTGCAGACCATCGTCCGGTGCTGCCGGGCCCAGCCTGCGCAGCTCGGGCAGCCGTTCGCGCAGCAGGGTGGTGGCCGGAGAGTGGTCGCGGTGGGTATGCGTGACCAGCACCGCGCTCAATGGCAAGCCGATGTCTGCGGCCGCGGCCTCGATATTGATGATGTGCTGGCTGTCAGCCGGGCCCGGATCAAGCACCAGCAGGCCATCGTTGGCAGCGATCAGGTAGGTATTGGTGCCCGGGCCGGTCATCATGCCGGGATTCAGCGCCAGCAGACGCCAGACGCCGTCAGCAATGGCCGTCGCCTGGCCGGGTATCAGACCGCTCATAGGTGTCTCAGGCTATGCAGGGGAGGGCATTGTGACCTGTTCCGCGACTGACGGCAAAGTGCCATCAGTCGCGGACGTCAGGATTGAGCGGAAGCGTCAGGCGGCGCTGGACAGGCGGTCCAGACGACGCAGGTGCCAGTCTTCGTTGCCGAGCAGTTGTTCAATCAGTGTCAGGCGTTTGAAGTAATGCCCGACCCGCAGCTCTTCGGTCACGCCCATGCCGCCATGCAACTGCACGGCCTGCTGACCGACAAGCCGGCCCGCGCTGCCAAGCCACACCTTGAGGGTGGACAGGGCGGTCTGACCCGCCGTGGCGTCTGCAGCATCCATCTGGATGGCCGCCATGTCGAGCAGCGCACTGGCCTGTTCCGCGCGCATGAACATGTCCACCATGCGATGTTGCAGCACCTGAAAGCTGGAAATGGGCACGCCGAACTGCTTGCGGGTGCGGGTATATTCGACGGTGTCCCTGACCAGCGCCTGCAGCATGCCCACCGCCTCTGCACATAATCCGAGCAGGGCCAGATCCTGTGCCGCGCTGATATCGGCGCGGGCATCGGCGCTGCCCAGACGCGCAGCGGCCGGAATGCGCACTGTGTCGAAATGGATTTCAGCGCCGCTGGCGCCATCCACGGCTGCCCAGGCCTGCCGCTGGACGCCCTGATGGTTTGCGGGCACGACAAACAGCGCGACGTCATCGCCCAGCCGGGCCGACACCACCAGTTGTTCGGCCTGGTCGCCATTGAGCACTCTGGATTTGCTGCCCTGCAAAATCACCTCATCACCGTCCTGCGTGGCGGTCACAGCCTGTACGTCGTTGCTGAACCGGCGCCCGGCTTCGTCGTGGGCAAAGGCCAGCTGCAGCGCGCCGGCCACCATCGGCTCAAGCAGTTCGCTGACCTGCGCAGATGAACCGCAGCGTGCAATCAGGGTACCTGCCAGCAGCACATTGGCCACATAGGGCTCGATCACCAGCCCTTCACCGAAAGCCTCCATGATCTGTACCAGGTCCCGATGCTGGCCGCCGAGGCCGCCCTTGTCTTCGGGGAAGGGCAATGCCAGCCAGCCCAGCTCGGCAAATTGCTGCCACAGGGCAGGGTGCAGCCCTGCGCTCTCCTTGAGCAGCGCCCGGCGCTGTTCGAATGCATGTTGCTGACGGACAAAACGCTGGGCGCTGTCACGCAGCATCTGCTGGAATTCACTGAGCTGAAAATCCATCGGGGTTCCTTGTGATGATCCATCGTGATGACCAATTGGTCACAACGATAGCGACACGGCGCGCCGAGTCAAGGACGACGACGACGGTCATTGGCATAACCGCTCACGGATTTGATCTCAAGACGCCAATCATGGGGGCCATCCACGGTCCCGGGCGGCGGCTGGACCATCTGCGACCAGGGCAGGCTGGCACCGGGAGGGACATGCTGGCGCAGGGTCAGCCTGTCTTCACCCAGGGTTTCACAGACGTCGTCCACGCAGCGTTCAAGCAGCGCGCGGGCTTCCACGCGGGCCAGCGGATGCGGGCTGCCGTTGTTGACCCGACCCTGCAAACGAACACCGATTTCCATGCTACGGCTCTGTTCCAGGGTCAATGTCACGTCATCCGGGGAGACCTGGACCATGGCCTGGTCACGGCTGTGCCAGACCCCCAAACCGAACATGAGCGCGCCAATCAGCACGGCGATCAGTGTGAAGATGAACAGTCGCCGGTCGATGCGCCAGCTCGCCCAGAGCACAACGGCTATGGCCACCAGGCCGACAAGAACAAGAAGAATGCGCATGTGAGAACCCCGGTCCTTTCACGTTCATTTGCTATACTCCGCTGCAAATCGGAGATGAGGTTTATCATGCTGATAGTTGTATCACCTGCCAAGACACTCGACTACGAATCTGATTTTCCATCGCTGGCCGGCCAGCGTATCACGCGGCCGCGCCTGCTGGAGCATAGCGCCGAACTTGTGAAGGACCTGCGCACCCTGACGCCGGCCGATATCAGCGAGCTGATGAAAGTCAGTGATCGTATTGCGGCGCTGAACACGGCCCGCTTTACCGAGTGGCAACCGCAAATGGACCGCAATAATGCCCGGCCTGCTGTTTTTGCGTTCAAGGGGGATGTCTACACCGGCCTGGATATCGATCAATTTGACGGCAGTGCCCTGGCGAGGGCGCAACAGCGCCTGCGCATCCTGTCCGGCCTTTATGGCCTGTTGCGGCCACTGGACATGATGCGCCCTTATCGGCTGGAAATGGGCACGCGGTTTGCCAATCCCCGTGGCAAGGATCTGTACGCCTTCTGGGGTGATCGCATCACCCAGCTGCTGAATCAGGACCTGAAACGGGCCGACAGCGAGGTATTGATCAATCTGGCGTCAAACGAATACTTCAAGGCGGTGCGCCCCAAGAGCCTGGATGCGCGTATCATCACGCCCGTATTCGAGGACGAAAAGAACGGCCAGTACAAGGTCATCAGCTTCTATGCCAAGAAGGCGCGCGGGCTGATGGCGGCCTGGATACTGCAGCATGATATCGACAGCCCGGACGCGCTGAAGCGCTTTGATGTGGCGGGCTACCGCTTCCACGCTGCCGGATCACAGGGCGATACCCTGGTGTTCCGGCGTCGCGAAGCGGCAGCCTGAGTGGTCAGTCGTCGTCGCGGGGTTCGAATTCGGAGCGCGCGCTGAGCAGGCCAAGCCGCAACCCTTCCCAGGCCAGCTCCAGGCCATCGCGGATGTCTTCCAGGGCGTGCTCGCCCTGTTCCTCAACAGCATCCAGCTTTTCCCGCAATACCGCGCGGCGCGCCTGAAGGTCTTCGGCGCGCTCCTCGCCGCGCTCACGCAGCTCCTCCCGCAGATCCTGCAAACGATGCCGGAAGCGATCAAGCTGGTATTCCCAGTCCTCAAGCTTCTGATTCAGATTGCGCACATATTCGCTCGGACGGGTCATGGTGCTCTCCAGATGTCAGTGACAGTATGGGTCCAGCTTATCGACCCGGGGCATGGCCGTATTGACGCAGGTCATGCCTTGCCACGCTGATTTCGTAAATGAGGAGGCTCCATGACGGGCTTTGCGACACACGATCTTGAGACGCTGCGTTATGAGGTGGAAGACGGCATCCTGACCCTGACATTGCATCGCCCCGACCGGCTCAATGCGTTCACGGACACCATGGCCGAGGAGCTGATTGCCGCGCTGGACGCGGCCGATGCGGACGACGATATCCGCGTGATCATCGTGACCGGGGCCGGGCGGGCCTTTTGCGCGGGGGCAGACCTGGGCAAGGGCGCGGCCACCTTCGACTACGATGCCCAGACGGGTGCGAGCGGTGGAACGCCGGACTGGACGCAACTGCGCGACACGGGTGGCAAGGTGACGCTGCGCATGTTCGCCTGCCACAAGCCGATGATCGCGGCGATCAATGGTCCGGCGGTGGGCGTTGGGGCGACCATGACGTTGCCGATGGATATTCGTATTGCTGCGGATACCGCACGCATGGGTTTCGTCTTCTGCCGCCGGGGCATTGTGCCGGATGGGGCGGCGAGTTGGCTGCTGCCGAAGGTGGTCGGGTTGCCGCAAAGTCTGGAATGGGTGCTGAGCGGTCGGGTCTTTTCTGCGGAGGAGGGCAAGGCGGGCGGCCTGCTGCGTTCGCTGCATCCGGCGGATGAACTGATGAAGGTGGCGCGCGAGCTGGCGCGGGAAATCGCGGACAATACGTCGGCGGTGTCGGTGGCGCTGTCGCGCCAGATGCTGTGGCATATGGCAGGGGAGCCGCATCCGTGGCGGGCGCACGAGATCGAGAGTCAGGCGATTTACTGGACGGGGCGTTCGGCGGATGCCAAAGAGGGGGTCATGTCCTTTATCGAAAAACGCCCGCCGGCGTTTACGCTGTCCAGTGCTACGAATATGCCGCCGGGGTACCCTTGGTGGCCTACGCCCGAGAAGGATTGAGAGTCTGGGTGGGGTGCCATTCTTGTCGGTTGTGGTGGTGGCCCTCGGAGGGCGGGTAAGGGTTTTCTGGACACGCCGTAAACCCGTCCATGGGGGCTCTCGTTCGGCATCCATGCCTCTCGAAGGTCCAGAAAACCCTTACCCGCCCCCCGAGGGCCGTCACGCGCAGCCCGGTTAACAACTTCCAAGCCAAGCGAAAGTCTGGTTCTTGCATCGGGCTACGACGTCCCCAAAAAACAACAGCCCGACTCAATCCTCATCGTCGTCGTCTTCGAAATCAGGAATATTCCACGGCGTTTCAAAATCATCATCCTTGACCACCAGCAGGTCGCCACGGGCATTGCCGGCGATCTTTTCGGCGGTGCTGCCGAGCAGCAGGCGACGTACGGGGCCGCGGTGAACGGTGCCCACCACCAGAAGAAGCGGACCGTTGCGTTGCTGGAAGTCGGCCAGGGCCTCTGCCGGGCGTCCTTCAAGCAGGACCTGGGCGTCGGCGTCCAGACCGGCTCGCTCGCACAGCTCAGTGAGCCGCTGCGCATAATAGTCACGCAAGGTATCGGTATTGCCGATATAGCTGGGGATGGCTTCGCCAGCGATCAGGATCAGGGTTTCGTCCGGGTGCTCGACCACGTAGCTGAGACGCAGGTCGCTGTCGAGGGCGTCGCTCATGTCGCGGGCGGCACGCACGATGGTGGCATTCAGTCCGGTCAGTTCGCCGCTGTCGTGTTCCGGGTCCACCGCGGCCAGCACCGGCATGTCGTCCGGCCAGGCATTTTCGTCCACACACAACACAGAGCAGGGCGCCTTGCGAATCAGGTGCCAGTGGCGGGGCGTCAGCCACAAACCGCGAAGGCCGCGATCGCGGCCATCGGAATGCACCACCAGCAGTTGCGGGTCGGCGTCCAGAATCGCTTCACGCAAGGCATCGTATTGATCGTCGTCCCAGAGAATGCGGGTACTGATGCGTTCGCGTTCCGCTTCATCAAGATCCTGTTCGGCCAGCAGGGCTTCCACCCGGGCCTCCCAGGCATGGCTTACGGCGTAACGGGCGCCGGCCAGGCGGTTCTCGTCATCGCCGATGCGCCGCACCAGAGCCGGGGAGTAGCTGTTGACGCAAACGATCAGCGGGGCGTCGAGCCCGAAGGCGATGCGCAGACCTTTGTCGAGGGCGGGTTGACTGGCTTTGAGCTGATCATCGAGCAATACGAAAACCGGTTTGGTCATCCCTGTTTCTCCAGAATTTCCTGGGGGGCTGTGCCGCACAGGGCACCCCGATCGAGGATTTCGACTTCGCGACCTTCAACACGCAACAGACCCTGTTGCTGGAAGCGGGTAAAGATGCGGCTGACGGTTTCGACCGCCAGACCGAGGTAATTGGCGATGTCGTAACGGGACATCGGCAGACGGAAGGCGCTGCCCGACAGCCCGCGACGTTTGTGCCGCGCCGAGATGGAGAGCAGCAGGGCCGCAATGCGATCGTCCGCAGATTTCTTGCTGACCAGCAGATGCAGTTCCCGGTCCGCCTGGATTTCGCGGCTCATCAGACTGAAAAAATGATGCTGCAACGTCGGAATCCTTGAGGACAGATACTCGAAACGCTCGAACGGAATTTCGCACACGGTGGCCGTGTCCAGGGCCTTGGCCGATGAGACGTGGTGGGCGGTGCTGATGCCGTCCATGCCGACGATCTCCCCGGGCAGGTAGAAGCCGGTGACTTGCTCCTCGCCTTCCTCGGACACGGAATAGGTTTTCAGGGCGCCGCTGCGCACGGCGTAAACCGCATCGAAGGGGTCGGCCGCGCGATACAGATGCTCGCCGCGTTTCATCGCGCGACCGCGACGAATGATGTTGTCCAGTTGCTCGAGTTCGTCCGGCCGCACTGCCAACGGCAGGCAGATGGGGCTCAATGAACAGTCGTTGCAGGAAACGCGACCTGACATGGTGCTCGACCCTTTTCGTGTGACGACGATTCCAGCATCGGGGCTGGCCGTCTGGTGTTGGCTATGAACCAGTCTGACCGTCACTTTACGCCTCCTTCCAGGGAAATTCACGCGCCGGAACCGTCCGGCAGTTCAGATAATACGGCTGAAGCGGCTTTGTGTCGGGCCGTGGCCGCTGTACTGGTCAAAGACCATGGCGACCGCGCGGGCCAGGAGTCGGCCCTGATCGGACAGCCGCAGCACATCGCCATCGCGCCACAGCAGGCCGTCCTGGATCATTGGCGCCAGGGCGGCAATTTCATCAGCAAAACAGTCTTCTGCATCAATGCTCCAGCGCTGGCTGATACGCGCCAGATCAAGCTGCATGTCGCACAGCAATGTCATGATGACATCACGGCGAATTTCATCCTCACGCCCCAGCACGAAGCCGCGCTCCAGGGGCAGCAGGCCATCTTCCACTGCCTCCCGCCAGGGGTCGATCTGCTTCTGGTTCTGGGCATAGAGCCGGCCGATCTGACTGATGGCCGAAACGCCCATACCGATCAGGTCAGCATCGCCATGCAGCGAATAGCCCTGGAAATTGCGGTGAAGCTGACCCTGTGCCTGGGCACGGGCCATGGCGTCGTGGGGACGGGCAAAGTGGTCCATGCCGATCAACTGGTAGCCCGCCTGCTCGAACAGGGTGCCGGCGCGGGCCAGCATGCGCAGCTTTTCCGATGGCGCAGGCAGGGCAGCCTCTTCGATCTGCCGCTGTACCTTGAAGCGGGCGGGCAGGTGGGCGTAGTTGTACAGGGACACACGATCCGGATTGAGGGCCACCAGCTGTTCGACAGTGCGCGCCAGGCTGGCCTCCGATTGCCAGGGCAGGCCGTAGATCAGATCCACGCTCACGGAACAGAACTCGAATTCACGCAGGGCATCCAGGGTGCGGGCGATCAGTTCAACGGGTTGCACGCGATTGACCGCGCGCTGCACGCGAGGGTCGAGATCCTGCACGCCCAGGCTGGCACGATTGAAGCCGAGGCCGCGTAGCAGGGAAATACGGGCGCGATCCACCGTACGCGGGTCCAGTTCGATGCCATAGTCCCCCCGATCATCCTCCAGCAGGCGGAAATGCCGCGCGGTGCGGTACATCAGCTTGGTTAACTGGGCGTCGTCCAGGAAGGTCGGTGTGCCGCCGCCCCAGTGCATCTGTGTCACCGGCCGCTGGCCGTCGATGTCACGGGCGCGCAGTGCCATTTCAGCGAGCAGATCCTCGAGGTAGTCAGCGCCACGCTGCCGGTTGGCCGTGACAATGCGATTGCAGGCGCAGTAGTAGCAGACCGACTGGCAGAAGGGGATGTGGGCATACAGCGACAGGGGCCGCCGGGCGGCATTTCCCTCGGCCACCGCCTGTTCGTAGTCCTGGGCGGTGATTTCCTCATGGAACGCCAGCGCCGGCGGATAGGAGGTATAACGCGGGCCCTTTCCGTCGTAGCGGCGAATCAGGTCAGTGTTCCACTCGGTCATGAAGCCTCCGGGGTGTAAGGGGGGCGCTTTAGATGAAGCGATGATCGCAGGCCGGATGCCCGGGCATGTTGACGTGTATCAATGGTGATGCGTGTGGTCATGATGCGGCGCCGCATCCGCGTGACCGGCATGGTCATGACCGCTTATGGCCTGCCAGGTCAGCAGGGCGGCCATTAATACCGCGAGGGCGGCCGCTACGTGGCGCCCGCGTGGCCCACGCAGGGCGGCCAGGCTGCCGCCAATGACCCCGGCGGCCGCGACCGGCGGCACGGTAATCAGGCCAAACGCGAGCATCAATGCGGCGCCGGTGAGTGGCGAGGCGGCGCCCAGGCTGAGGGCCAGGGCGGCATACACCAGACCGCAGGGCAACAGCCCCCAGGCCATGCCGAGCAGCAGGGCGCGCAGTGGTGTGTTGACGGGCATCAGGTGTTTCAGGGCCGGCTGAACCCGTCGCCAGAGGTGTCGCCCCAGCCCCTCGACCCAGCGCAAGCCGGCGCTGCGCCCGAGCAGATAAAGCGCGAGCAGGATCATGATGATGGCGGAGATCAACAGCGGCACACCGTGCAGGGCAGGGGGCAGACTCAAGGCGGCACCCAGCAGTCCCATCAGGGCGCCGAGCAGGGTGTAGGTCAGCACCCGGCCACTGCCGAACAGCAGTTGCCAGTGCCACAGGGCAGGCCCGCTGCGTTGGTGCTCGGGCACGGAAAACGTGGTCGCCATGGCCATGCCGCCGCACATGGCTACACAGTGAGCGCTGCCGGCAAAGGCCATCAGGATAATGCTGGCGAACAGCATGCTGTCACTCATGGGAATCTTCCGGCCGGGTCTTGTCAGGCGTTCTGTGCTGGTCGTCATCGAACAGGATCCGCCAGGCCGGCGCATCCAGGTCATCAAACTGGTCACGGCGCACGGCCCAGAAGAAGGCCGCGATGGCCAGCCCCAGTACCACCAGTGCCAGCGGAATAAGCAGGATCACGATTTCCATGGGGACGCCTCGCTATCGGGGGCCTGCCAGCGCATCAGACGACCGGCATTCCAGGACACCAGCAGGGAACTGGCCGACATGCCAATAGCAGCCAGCCAGGGCGGGATCAATCCGACGACGGCAAAGGGGATGGCCAGGGCGTTGTATCCCAGCGCCCAGGCGATGTTGATGCGCAGCGTGCGGCGGGTCGCGCGTCCGAGGTGGTGCAGCCAGGGGATCAGGCGCAGATCGGGGCGCAGCAGGTACATACCGGCGGCATCCCGTGCCAGCGCGCTGCTGTCCGCCATGGCCACTGAGCAATCGGCCGCTGCCAGGGCGCGGGTGTCGTTGACCCCGTCGCCGGTCATCAGCACGCGATGACCGCGAGCCTGCAGTTGCTGTATCCAGTTCAGCTTGTCCTCGGGCTGTTGTGCCGCGCGGGGCGCATCGATGCCCACGGCCTGCGCCACCGAGGTCACTGCGGCGGCCTGATCCCCCGAGGCGAGCAGGGGGGTCATGCCGAGGCGGCGCAGGGCCGCCACTGCGGCCGGGGCCTCGTCGCGCAGACGGTCCGCCAGATCGAAACGCATCACCGGTTGACTGTTGTGACCCTGGAGGTAGAGCGCCACGGAGGTCACACCCGGCCCCGACGCCGCCTCACCTGGCGCGGCCTGGATAACCCATGATGTCTCCATGACGGTTCCCGCCACGCCCTCCCGCTGCTGACGGAAGTTGCTGACCGGAAGCGGGTCAGCCAGCGTACTCAGGGCCCGCGCCAGAGGGTGGACCGCCGACTGCTCCAGGGACGCCGCCACCTGCTTCAGGGTCTGTGCTGGCCAGCGTTTATCCAGATGCGCGATGGTCTGTACCTGGAAACGGCCCTCTGTCAGGGTGCCGGTCTTGTCAAACAGGGCACGGTCGACGTCCGGCAGGGCCAGCAGCTGCAGTGGCCGCGCGATCAGTACCCCGGCGGCCAGCGCGCGAGCGCGCGCCGCGCTGACGGCGAGCGGGGCGGCCAGCGCCAGGGCACAGGGGCAGGTGACCACCAGCACGGCCAGCGCATATTGCAGCCCCTGGGCCAGGCCGGCATCACGGTGCCACCAGAGGGTAAAGCTGGCCAGTACCAGTGTGCCGGCAATAAACCAGGGCACCACGGCGCGCGCATAAAGATGCAGCCGCGATTCCTCCGCCTCGCTGGCGTCAAGCAGGGCGCCCAGTCGCGCGACCCGGCTTTCCCGCGCCGGGCCATTGGCCAGCATCTCCAGTTGCCCTTCCAGCACACGGGTACCCGCCAGCAACGGCGCACCGCTGGTGCGGCGCACCGGCACCGCTTCGCCGGTGAGCACGGCTTCCTCAACCAGGGCCTCGCCCGCGCAGACGGTACCGTCCACCGGCACCCACTCCCCCTGTTGCACGCGCAGGCGGTCGCCAGCGGCGAGCAGATGGGTGGCCACCGGCTGCCAACCGTCGTCGGTGCGACGCAGGGCCAATGCGGGCAGGCTGTCGGCCAACTGGCTGTGGGCCTCAGCCACGCGTAACCGCTGGCGTTGCTCAAGCCAGCGACTGATCAGCAGGAAGAACACGAACATCGCCAGGGATTCGAAATAGATGTGACCGACGCCACTGACCAGCGCGACCACCGAGCCACTCCAGGCGAGTCCCAGGGCCAGGGCCACCGGCACATCCATGGTCAGGGTGCGGGCACGCAGCGCCTGCCAGGCGCCGCTGAAGAACGGCCAGCCGCTGTAGAAGATGGCCGGGGTGGCGACAATAAAGCTGGTTAACCGGAACAGCGCGGCATAGACCTGCTCGACCTCGTCGAAGGTGCCGATATACAGCGCAGTGGAATACATCATCGCCTGCATGCTGCACAGGCCCGCCACCAGAAGACGACGCAACAGGGCGCGGTGCGCCTCGCGGGCTACTGTCGCACGGCCATCCCGGCTCGGCAGGGCAGGCCGATAACCCAGTTGTTGCAGACGCTGGGCAATCTGCCGCGGGGTCACCTGGGTCGGATCATGGCTGACATGAAGCCGGGCGCTGGCCAGATTCAGACGAACCTCGGTGATCCCGGGCAGTTGCTTGAGTCCGTTTTCAATCAGCCAGACACAGGCGGCACAGTGCAGCCCTTCAATGCGCAGCGTCAGCCGCGTGTCGCCCGAGGCGGTGGGTTGCAGATAGCCCGCCACCAGTTCGGGCACCGAAAAGGGCGCCAGCACGGCGTCATCCGATTGTTCACGATCCGGCACCGGGCTGGCGTCGGTGCGGAAACGATAATAGTCCCCCAGACCCAGGGCATGAATGCCCTCAATGGCCGCCGCGCACCCCGGGCAGCAGGCCGGTTTGTCACCTTCTGGCGTGCGCGCCAGCGTGATACGACCTGTCGCGGGTGTACTGCAATGCCAGCACAAGGGCGCCGCGCTGTTCATTGCGGGCTGCCATCTGTGGCATCCAGGGACAGCCCGGCGTCCACGGGTACCACCGTCTGCCGCGACAGGCGCCAGTGACCGGCATCCGGGGTCAGGGTCAGGTTGTAACGCCCGGCAGGCAATGGCGCGTCGGCCACATAGGTGCCCTGCTGCGTAAGCCGGAAGGTGAGCGCCACATCCCGCGACGCCATGGTCGGGTGACGCAAGGCCAGCTCCAGCGAGGCGGGCAGTGCCAGCGCTGCATCGCTGTGCAGTTGCAGCTGTGTTTGCGCCGCGCCACCGCTGAGCAGGACACGGATACCCAGCGCCTCGGCCATGCGTTCGGCGGCCATATCGCGGTTGATCCCACGGCCATCCCGGTACCAGGTATCACTGACCACGTCATCCGCGTTGGAAAAGGCGACGTAGACCAGCGTCAGGCCGGCGACAACCGACCAGGCGAGGATGGCCAGGACCAGCCAGACAAAGGCGTGCCGATACCAGGAACGGGTGTCAGTCACGCGGGGCGATAAAGCGGGATTCCCGCGCGCGGTGATATCGCGCATGGTCGTCGTCCTCCAGAGTGAAGCGAATGGCACCGGTGTTGACCCGGTGCTGATAAGGGTCATAACCCAGCGTCACCGGCAGAATGCGGCTGGCGCCGGGTTCCAGTACCAGTTGCTGCTCGCCGTGGCGCCATTGCAGGCCCTCAGGCGCCTGCAGACCGATCAGCACTGTGCGTGCCTGCTGGCTGCGGTTCATGACACGTAACTGGTAACTGTTTTCGATGAAACCGTCACTGGCGGTGCGATAGAGCTGACCGCGATCACGAATCACATCAATGCCCAGAGGCACGCGCGTGGCCAGTGACCAGGCCAGCAACAGCGCCATGACGGCCAGCAGGGCCGTGTAACCGAGCAAGCGAGGACGGAGCAGTTGTACAGGCTGTCCTTCCAGGGCATTTTCCGTGGTGTAACGGATCAGTCCGCGTGGCTTGTGGATCTGGTCCATGACGTTATCGCAGGCATCAATACAGGCGGCGCAGGTAATACACTCGTATTGCAGGCCGTTGCGAATATCGATGCCGGTGGGGCACACCTGCACGCACAGATCACAATCAATACAGTCCCCGGCCTGCTCGTCACGACGACGTTTACCGCGCTCGCGCGGTTCGCCACGCGCTTCGTCGTAGGAAACGATCAGCGTATTGCGGTCGAACATGGCGCTCTGGAAGCGGGCATAGGGGCACATGTAGATGCACACCTGCTCGCGCAGCCAGCCCGCGTTGAGGTAGGTGATCGCGGTAAAGAATGCAATCCAGATGATTTCCCACTGGCCCAGATCCCAGACGAAGGCGCGCCATACCAGGCTGTCGATGGGAGTGAAGTAGCCGACAAAGGTGATCCCCGTGAGCGAGGCCAGGGCCCACCAGAGCAGATGCTTGCTGCCACGGCGCAGCAGCTTTCGGCGCGACCACGGTGCCTTGTCGAGCCGCTGGCGTGCATGGCGATCGCCTTCGGTGAAGTGTTCTATCCAGGTAAAGAATCGCGTCCAGGTGGTCTGCGGGCAGACGTAGCCGCAATACACCCGGCCAGCAAACACGGTGGCCACAAACAGCATGAAGGCAAGCAGGATCAGCAGCCACGACAGCAGGATGAAATCCTGTGGCCAGAAGGTGATGCCGAAGACATGGAACTGTCGGGCGGGCAGGTCAAACAGCACCGCCTGACGGCCGTCCCAGGACACCCATGGCAGCAGAATATATGCCCCCATGGTCAGCCACACGGTGATATCCCGAAGCCGCTGGAAACGGCCGGAAACAGCGCGAGGGTGAATCGCCTCGCGCTTCTGGTAGAGCGGGATACGCGCCGGGTTGCCGGACATCAGTGATCGTCATCCTGTAGCGAAAGACTGTAGACATAGGCGGTGAGCACATGAATCCGCTCTGGCGACAACAGGCCGGCATGACCCGGCATGTGGCCAAAGCGACCTTCGCGCAGGGTTTGCGCAATATCTTCGATGCGCCCGCCATACAGCCAGTTGCCGTCGGTCAGGTCCGGGGCACCAAACTGCGGATTGCCGGTAGCGTCAGCACCGTGGCAGGCGGTGCACATGGCAAAGCGCGGTGCGGCGCGGGCTATGCGCTCGGCGACGTCGTCACGCTCGGCCAGTTCCTCGCGGCTCAGCGCGGCGACATACCAGGCCATGTCGAGAATGCCGTCTTCGCCGCCCAGCATCGGGCCAAACGCCATCATGTTGGCGCGTCGGCCCTCGCTGATACTGATGCGAATCGCCTCCGGGGAGCCGCCCCATTGCCAGGCGCGATCCGTCAGGTTGGGATAGCCGCGCCCACCCCGGGCATCGGCACCGTGGCACATGGCGCAATTCTGCATGTACAGCCGTGCGCCGACCTCGAGCACCTCGTCATAGGCCACCAGTTCTTCCACCGGCACCTTGGCATATTCGGCAAACAGCGGCGCCGTCTGGCGCTCGACAAAATCGACTTCCTTCTGCCACTGGCCGGTGGAGGTCCAGCCGAGCATGCCGGCGTAGTTCCCCAGCCCCGGGTACAGCGCCAGGTAGGCGGCCGAAAACAGCAGGGTGAGAACGAACAGCCACAGCCACCAGCGCGGCAAGGGTTTGTTCAGCTCCTCGATACCATCGAAACTGTGCCCGGTCGTTTCGCGCTGCGCTTCTTCTGCGCTCATGCGACTGTTCCAGAACAGCAGCACCGCACAGCCGACCAGATTCAGCACCACCAGTACGATGATATAGATGCTCCAGAACTGGCTCATGGCGCACCCCCTTCATCATCCTCGATCACCTGGCGGGCGATATCCTTGTAACGGTCACGGCGCGACGGCCAGAACACCCAGGCCACCATGGTGAAGAACGCCACCACGAACAGCACCGTCAGACCGATGTGGTAATCAATCAGGTTCATGGCGCACTCCTTCCGGTTCTCACGGTCCCCAGTTGTTGCAGGTAGGCCACCAGCGCATCTTCCTCTGTCTTGTCCGCCCAATCGCGAGCGATACGTTGCAGCTGCTCGGCGATGTCCTCGTCGGAGTAGGGCACCCCCAGCAGACGCATCGCGTTCAACTTGCGCTCGGTATGCCGCCAGTTGACCTGCCGGTATCGCAGCCAGGGATAGGCCGGCATATTCGATTCCGGTACCAGATCCCGTGGTGCATAAAGGTGGTCGCGATGCCATTCATCCGAGTAGCGTCCGCCGACCCGGGCCAGGTCCGGCCCGGTGCGTTTGGAACCCCACAGGAACGGATGCTCCCAGACATCCTCGCCGGCCACGGAGTAGGGGCCGTAGCGCTCGGTTTCCGCGCGCAGCGGTCGCACCATCTGCGTATGGCAGACATGGCAGCCCTCGCGGATGTAGACATCGCGGCCTTCCAGCTCCAGTGCGGTATAGGGTTGCAGGCCCTTGACCGGCTGCGTGGTGCCATCGTCCTTGAGCAGTGGCACGATTTCCGCCAGGCCACCGAAACTGACGGCAACCAGCACCAGCGCGATCAGCAGACCGACGTTCTTCTCGACTTTTTCGTGGGCTGAGCCAGCCATGATCAGCGTCCTCCCTCAACAGGTACAGCAACAGCATCGGCGTCGTCAGTGGCCACCAGCAGGTTGTCGTCGCCGTCGTCGTTACGGGTTTCACGCAGCGTCTTCCAGACGTTCCAGGCCATCAGCACCATGCCGAGGAAGAAAATGATGCCGCCGATCAGACGTACCACGTAGTAGGGGAAGCGGTATTCCATCTCCTGGATAAAGGAGTAGGCGAGGGTGCCGTCGGTATTCACCGCACGCCACATCAGCCCCTGCATCAGCCCGGAAATCCACATGGAAGCGATATACAGCACCGTGCCCACGGTAGAGAGCCAGAAGTGCGCGAAGATCCAGCCGGTGGAGTACATGGCGCGGCGGTTGAAGACGCGCGGGATGAGCACGTACATGCAACCCATGGTGATCATGGCCACCCAGCCCAGGGCACCGGCATGCACATGACCCACGGTCCAGTCGGTGTTGTGCGACAGGGCGTTGACCGTCTTGATCGACATCATCGGCCCCTCAAAGGTGGCCATGCCGTAGAACGCCAGCGCGACAATCATGAAACGGATGATCGGATCAGTGCGCAGCTTGTCCCAGGCCCCCGAGAGCGTCATGACACCATTGATCATGCCGCCCCAGCTGGGCGCCAGCAGCACGATGGAGAACACCATGCCCAGTGACTGGGTCCAGTCGGGCAGGGAGCTGTAATGCAGATGGTGCGGCCCGGCCCACATGTAGATCGCAATCAGCGCCCAGAAGTGAACGATGGACAGGCGATAGGAATAGATCGGGCGCTGCGCCTGTACCGGGATGAAGTAGTACATCATCGCCAGGAAACCGGCGGTCAGGAAAAAGCCCACCGCATTGTGGCCGTACCACCACTGGACCATGGCATCCACGGTGCCGGAAAACACCGAATAGGATTTCCACATCGACACCGGAATCGCCAGATTATTGACCACGTGGAGCAGGGCGATGGTGAGGATGAAAGCGCCGTAGAACCAGTTGGCCACATAGATATGCGAGGTACGACGCCGGGCGATCGTGGCAAAGAACACCACTGCGTAGCTGATCCAGACCACCGCAATCAGGATGTTGATGGGCCATTCCAGCTCGGCGTATTCCTTGGCCGTGGTGGCCCCCAGCGGCAGGCTGACCGCCGCCATCAGGATGACGGCCGTCCAGCCCCAGAAGGTAAAGGCGGCCAGGCGTGGGAACGCCAGCGGTGTTTCACAGGTACGTTGCACGACATAGTAGGACGAGCCGATCAGCGCCGAACCACCGAACGCGAAGATGACCGCATTGGTGTGCAGTGGGCGCAATCGACCGAAACTGGTCCATGGCAGATCGAAGTTGAGCACAGGCCAGGCCATTTGCGCGGCAATCCAGACGCCGACAAACATGCCCACCAGGCCCCAGACGATGGTCATGACCGCAAATTGCCGGACCACCCGGTAGTGGTATTGCATGACGTTTTCCCCAGACAGGCATTAGCAGCGCCATTCTCGCGGGCCGTCCGGCGGCAATCTTGATCTGCGTCAAGCTGGCATGGGGAGCGGGGGCTGTTATGCTGGGGTCAAGCGCGATAACGACGGATTTATTGATCCGCATCAAGCCGCGAGCAACAGGGAGGCCTGCTTATGTACCAGCGGATTCTGGCCGTGATGAGTGGCCACGACGTGGAAGACGGCGCCATGCTGGCGCGGCTGTCTGCCCTGGGTGAGCACTGCGGCAGTCTGCGACTGCTGCGTCCTGTGCGCAGCCCGCTGTCCGGCATGGACTACCGATTCCTGACACCGGAGCTGCGCCACCAGGTACGCCACCGGGCGCTGGGCAGGGCACGGGAGCAACTGGACATGCAGGCCTCCCGGTTACGCGGCGATGGCATGGATGTCAGCTATGATGTGCTCTGGCTTGAAGATGACGCCACACCGATGATTCTGGAGGCCGCCGCCCAGCAGGACGCTGATCTGGTCATGCTGCTGCGCAGCCACGCCGGGGCCACGCCTCCCGGTGACCTGCGACGATTCTTGCGCCTCAATGAGCAGATTCCCGCCTGGCTGGTGGATACCGGCCGTGACAGCCCGACCACTGTGCATGCCGCCATCGACACGGGCAGTTCCGGCGGCGAGAACCTGCAGGGCGCTGCCATCGCCCACCATGCAGCAGGGCTGGCACGGTCCATCGGATTACCCCTGTGCGTCCTGACGGTGGTGCCGCAACTGGACTGGCTGACCCAGGAGTTGGGCGAACTGATGAGCGAAATGACACACACGGAAGACCCGCGCCGGGAGGCGCGGGATATACATCAGCGCCATCTGGCGGCGCTGACCGAGACGTTGAGCCTGGACAATGGGCTGACCATCGGCCACGAGATTCTGGAGGGCACCCCGGCGGACGCTCTGGAATGGCATATGCGCGCCCACCCGGACGGCCTGCTGGTCATGGGGCGCAGTGCACACCACACCGGTCTGGCAAGCCTGTGGCGCACCACCACCCAGGAGAAGATTCTGCACCGGGTGGCGGGGGACCTGCTGATCGTGCCCTGTTGAGCCGATCAGCCGTTATCGTCGGCGTCGTCGGTGCTGCCACGGACATCGCCAAGCTGTGCCAGGAACACCCGCGCCACCGCCACCGTGGCCTGCGGATCTTCTTCCTGCGGCACGTGGCCCAGCTCATCAAACATGACCAGCTCCGCATTCGGCATATCGCGGGCAAAGCGTTCACCGTTCTCCGGCGGAATCAGACGATCCTGACCGCCCCAGATCACCAGCGTCGGCTGCTGCAATGTCGCCAGCCGCTCACCGCTCTCATCCCGCCACGCCACCTTGGCAAAGCGCTGGGACAGCGCCGCCCGGTTGCCCTCGCGCAGGGTCAGATCGTAATAGCGATCCACCAGCTCGTCGGTCACCTGGGCCGGGTCGCCATAGACATTGCGCACGCTGGATTCGATCACGCTGCGCGGCAATACGCGGTTCATCACACCACTGAGGGCCGGCATCTGTGCAATGCGGAACCCGAGCGGCATGGACTGCGCCTGCATCGGGTACCCGGCGGCATCCACCAGAATCAGCCCGGTGACGCGTTCCGGCATGGCCAGGGCGGTTTCCCAGGCCACTTCACCCCCGAAGGAATTGCCCGCGATCACCGCCTGGTCAATCCCGAAAGCGTCCAGCGCCTGGCCCATAAAGGTGGTGTAGGCATCAATACTGTAGTCATCATGCTCGACAAACGGCCCGGTGAGACCGAAGCCGGGCAGATCCAGCGATACGACCCGGTACTCGTCTTCCAGCGACGCCACCCAGCCTTCCCAGGTGTGCAGGCTGGCCGACGTGCCGTGCAGCAGCAGCACTGTCTGGGCGGCATCACGCGGCCCCTGGTCACGGTAGTGCACCGGCATGCCGGCAAGGGTCATGAATTCGGAAGGTGCAGGCGCCCAGCGTTCGGCCAGCTCGGCAGCGGGGCGGTCAGGCGCCCAGCTCAGGCCAATGAACACGGCGACCACCAGCAGCAGGGCGATTACAAGCCCTGACAGATACTTGATGAAGGATGTCATAACATTCCCTGGTCATGGTTTATTTGATGGATGTCTATTCATGGCATGACCGTGCAACACGCCCCCGGGGCGCCACGGCCATAGGTCGTACCCGGACTGATTGTAGACTGCCGACCCGCATCACGTCGCTGTCAGAGCGAGACATTCGAGGACCGCATGAACCGCCTGCTGAAAGGTGCCCTGGACCGGGGCCTGTTTCTGAATGAACGCCTGCTGGCCATGGCCGATAACGCCGTGGACTGGATGCTGATGCGTGAATCGCTGGTGAAATCCGGCCTGACGCCCCACGAGATTGTCTATCAGGGCGATCTGATGTCGGTGCGCTATTACCCGCCGCCCGCCACAGACTCACTGGAGATGAGTGGGGGAGAGCGCTTGCCGGTTCGCCACGAACGCTACCCGGTTCCCCTGGTGCTGGTGCCGCCGCTGGGGGTGACCACCGAGGTCTTCGACCTGATGCCCCATCGCAGCCTGGTGCGTTACATGGCCGCGCAAGGCTTTCATGTTTACCTGATCGACTGGGGCAAGCCCCAGCGCCGACACGCCACACTGAGCATGAAGGACTACGCCGAAACCATGTTCGGTACCGCCCTGGAGGAAGTCCGTCGCCACTGTGCCATGGAGGACGTTTCCATCATGGGCTGGTGCATGGGCGGCTTGCTGTCGCTGCTGCATACCGGCCTGAACCAGGACCGGCATATCCAGAACCTGATTACGGTGGCCAGCCCCATTGACCTGCGCGGTGGTGGCCTGGTGGCGCGCGCCGCCACCGCCCTGAATACCCCGGCCCGACTGATCCGCAAGTTCAGCTCCTGGCGGCTGCACTCGCTGCATCCGGGCAGGCTGCATGCGCCCGGCTGGCTAACCACACTCAGCTTCAAACTGACCGATCCCATCGGCAGCGTGACCACCTACTGGGACCTGTTGACCCGACTCTGGGACCGCGAATTCGTTGAGAACTATTCGACCACAGCGGATTACCTGAACAACATGCTCGAATACCCCGGCGGCGTGATCCAGGACATGCTGGTGAAGTTCGCCATCGACAACCAGATGGCCGCAGGGCGGGTGGAATTTCGCGGCACGGTAGCAGACCTGACCACGATCGAGGCCAATTTCCTCGTCTTCGCGGGCGACACCGACATCCTGGTGCCCCCGGGTATTGCCCGCCAGAGCGTGGAACTGGTCTCCAGCCGCGATCGCGAGTTTCATATCGTACCCGGTGGTCATATGGGCGTGATCCTGGGCAGCAAGGCGGTCAAGGCCGTGTGGGAGCCAGCCGCGACCTGGCTGGCCAGCCGCTCCCAGAGCGACACCCGTCGCGGGGAAGGCCCCAGCGCCGCTGACCGCGCCATCCAGGACGCACGCCTGCGCAGACAGGTGGATGATCCAACCTGATAAATCAATGGATTGCATTAAATATCTCATGCTGTTTCTGGAGCTGTTCCTGGATAAGCCCATGGCCTGGAGGTCGCCATCAACGGCGGTACCGTCAAGGGTGAGGCATCTGAAAGAGCCTTGGGTGATCTGAAAGAACCTTGGGTGAGGGGCTCGGGCTGCCTACTCCGGGCATCTCTTTAATTTCGTATAATCTATATTATGTTAAATTGAAGATATGGCAGGAGAATGGCAGCCAGCCTCTCTGGCAGGCCTCGACCACATCCTCTAACGCTCAGTCCTCTTCTGGTCTGATTCTTCTGGCCTGACTCTGGTCTGATTCTGGCCTGAAGTTTGAGGCCTGAGCGCTCAAGTCCACCGCAACTGTGCCCAAATGTCCCGAACTCGCGCCAAACACGCCTGCGGGTAACGTGCTGTTACGCCAATACACCCAGCTTTACCACTCCACGCATTTCCAGCATAGAACCGGCCGGTCAGCCCGGATAAAGATTGAGGGGCGCTACAACAATAATGACGCCGGAGTACAGGACATGAGAACAACAAGCCCGTTGCGGGGCCTGGCGCTGGTCGCTGGTCTCGCGCTGATGGCGGCCTGTGAAGACAGCAGCCAGGTCTTTCAGCCCCCGGAAATCGGTAACGGTCTGATCTACACCTACCCCCTGGATGGCACTGTGGATATCCCGCTGGGCACGCGAACGCTGTTTGCGTTCTCCAGTCCTGTGGACGCCCAGGTGGCACTGGCCGGCTGCAGTGCTGGCAGCAATGGTGTGCCGGAAGGTGGTTTCTGCATCGTCGGGCCCGAAGGGCCGGTGGACATGGGCAATGCCGGGGTCGTCAACGACGGTCGTACCCTTGAGTTTCTGACCGATGATCTGCGTCCGGGCACGCGCTATCAGGTCTGGCTGCGTGAGAGCGCTGCACCGGGGGCGGTCAATCTGCCGCCACAGGATACCCCCCTGCTCTCTTTCCGTACCCGGCAATCGGCGCCCGTCCCCGGGGCGGCACCGGAGGTCATCGCCATCAACCAGGAGCGGCCGGAAGCGTTCATCGACGGCAGTGGTGTCGAGACCCGTTTTCCGTTTATGGATTTCACCGCCATTCGGGTGACCTTCTCCGAGCCACTGGAGCAGACGTCGGTCATTCCCGGGGAAACCTTCCAGTTCGTCAGGGTCAGCGAGGATGACCAGGGCAACGCCATCGATGAGCCGGTCGAGTTCAGCCTGCATTCAGAGCGTCATTACCTCTCATTGCAGCCGCTCGAAGACATGACCCCTGATGCACGGTATGAGCTGCGTTTCAGCGACGCGGTACGGGATCTTGGTCAGCAAGGCATGACGCCGGTGACCTATGTCTTTAACCCCATCAGCTCCAAGGCCGAACCGGGTGATGAGAATCCGCCGATCCGGCAGGTGCTGCAAACCTTCCCGGCACCGGGTGACAACGGCTTCCCGCAGGCGTCCCGGCTCAGTGACCTGACGCTGAACCAGTTTGATCTGGTCAATGACGTGCTCGGGGTAAACCGGGTCGAGGCGTTTCCGGATGCCCTGGAAGCCTTTCTGGCTGACCCACAGGCCTTTCCTGTCGAGACACCGATTGTCGGCCGTGGCGGCCAGAAGCTGCGGCTCACGGGCATCAATCCGGCTCGTCTTGGCGGCGAGGTGGATCTGAATCTGAACACCGGCAACATCACCGGCGTGTTCTTCAACAATATCACGGCCTATCTGTTGCCGAACCCGTACCGGCCGCCGCTGACCAATCCGGATGATGATCTGGCGCCGCTGATTGCCATCATGAACTTCGATATTTCCATGCAAGGCGAAGATCCGGCCGGCAATGCCACGTTCAACCAGAACATCATGCATGTGCAGGCACCCGGTGTGGTCACCATCACCGAGGGCACGCTGAATATCGAACTGTTCACTACCCTGCAGTTCGAGGTGCTCGGCGGAGCGTCCACCATCAATGCCGATTTTGCGCTGGGCGTGCGCAGCGATCTGGCGTTCGAGGTGGATACCAGCAATCCCGCCGGCCCCATGGTCACCGGCAGCTTCCCGGAAGACGGCGATGTCGGCGTGGAGACGCGCGAGAATATCCTGCTCACGCTCAGCGATACCCTGAGTGAACAAGGGCTCGACGAGATCATGCTGCTGGATATGGGCGCCGGGGGCACGACGGTGCCGATCAAGGTCAACCGGGATGGCACCACGCTGGTGGTCACGCCCCGCGAGGAGCTGCGTTCTGCCAGTCAGCATCAACTGATTCTGCCCCCTGCCCTCACCGATGCGCATCTGTTCAATCCGTTGCCCATCGAATTCAGCGCCAGCGATGCACTGGGTGGCGACGGTATCCTGAGCTTCACCACGGGCGATTATGCTCGCGATAACGGCCAACTGGTGCCGCCGATGCTGGTCAACGTCTATCCCGGCGTCGGCTGTGCACTGGTGGATGTCGGCACACAGCCGGGCAAGGCGGGCCGTTGCGTCAATGGTTTGCCCTCGGATACCCAATACGAAGCCTTCCTGTATGAAATCGGCACCATCATGGATGTCAATTTCAGCCAGCCCATGGATACCGACAGCATGCGCCCGGGCACCATCAATAGCGCGGGCACCGCCTGCGCCAGCGGCGTGATCTGTATTGGCGAGCAGGTGGACGGCAACTGGCAAAGCATCCCGCTGGCGCTGCATGCCGAGAATATGGCCGCGCAGCTGTTCCCGGAAACCGGGCGCATCGTTGAAGGCGGTCAGTATCGACTGGTGATCAACGGCAGCGGCGACACGTTCCGCAATCACCCGGATTTCGGCCATCTGGCGGTCAACACCGATCCGCTTGGCAGTGTCCGCATTCCCGGTGGCCCCAACATCGTTGCCGATTTCGAAGCCGTGGCGCCATCAAGCACCATCTTTGCCACCATCCGCACCCGGCCATTCACCGACACCAACGGCAACGGCTTTTTCGACAGCGGTGAATTCGAAGCGCTGGGTAATGGCGCGACGCTGGTGCTGGAAGATACGGGCGGGGTCATCACCGATGCCAGCTTCTCTGATCCCGAGCGCGACAAGATCTTCATCTCCGGCGCCTTGCCCGTGGGCTTCAAACCGATCGTACCGCTGGATCTCGCGGTCGATGACCTGGGCATGATCCCCGACGGCCCGAATCGCTGGTGCACGCCGCCAGATGCCGACGCCGATGGCCATTCCGTCTGCATCAATGCCGAGGGTGATTTCATGACGCCGGTGGACGTCGGGGCGCAGGTGGTGCTGGGCACCAGCCTGTCGCTGGACGCGACCGCCCTCGTCGTGCCGATCAATGGCCTGGAAACCGGCGGCGTCATCCTGCGTATCCGGCCACGTGAGGAAGGCCCGATCATCGGCTACGTGCTGAACGAAGTGGGTGAAGACAATCCGCAATTCCTGCTGCGTCTGGATGCCTACCTCGACGCGCCAGATCTGGAAATTCTCGGTGGCCTCGCGGCGTCGAACCTGCGCAGCACCGAGATCAGTTCCTATATCAAGGGGCCGATCAGCTTCCTTAATGACGGGCGCATCACGCTCGATTCCACCAACCTGACCACCATCCGTCAGACCCTGCAATTGTCCATCGCCGAACCGGGCACGGCGGGTCCACTGGACCCGATCTGTGGTTTGCCGATATTGGGGCCGATCGTCTGCGGCATCGTCGAGCCGGTACTGACCTTCGAGCTCGGCAACGTCGATCTGCGCATTGATCCGGGCAATTTCAATATCAAGGTGGTGAACCACCCCTCCCGCGCGCTGCGAATCGCCGCGCCGGAAGCCGAATGACAATAACGGGGACATGACGATGAACAAGAACAGGATGATGATCGTCCGCCTGATCGGTGCCGCACTGGCGGCGAGCCTGCTGGGCACACCCTCAGCCGCCCAGGCGGAGCGGGACTTTCGAAACCAGCGGCCCGAGTACCCCGGCACGAATCTGGTTCGCCGTATTTTCGGGGAAGACAGAATCTACTTCCGGGCCGGGGCGACTTACCTTTACCCGGACCTCAACACGCGCTCTATCGAGCTGAAAAATCTGTCGAATATCGCAGAGGTCGCCATCGAGCCCGGACCACAGGAAGGCGCGGCATTCAGTGATCCCCTGCTGTTGCCGGGGGCCATCATCGGCTACAAGCTGCCCTGGGGTGATGGCGGCTGGTCGATCGAAACCCTCGCTGCCCTGCCGCCGACGCTGACCCTCAAGATCAAGGGTGAAATCGCCGACGTCCCGCTGGCCGAGGAAGCACAAGGCATTCCCACCGGGGTGCCACCCCTGGGTTCGCGGGTGGCCGAAACCAAAGCCTTGCCACCCATCGTGACACTGGTGAAGCGGTTCCGCATGCACAGTGACTTCCGCCCCTACGCCGGGCTGGGGCTGACCTATCTGTATACCTACGACAGCAAGGTCACCAACCCCATCCTCACCGAGTTCGGGCGCCCCGATCTGGATATCGAGAACAAGTTCGGCTGGGTCGCCCAGGTGGGTCTGGACTACAAGATCTACAAGTACTGGTGGGCCAATATCGATGTGAAGTATGTCTCGGTACCCAAGGTCACTGCGACCATGGAGGGCACCTTCATCCGCGCGCCGGGATTGCCCCAGTTCCAGTTTGTGGAAGTAGGTGATGCGGAGTTCGTAGCCGACCTTAATAACATCGCCGTACACGTTGGCGTAGGCTTCACGTTCTGATACACGATACACAGATTTAGTTGCCCGTTCGGGTCACCGGGACCCGAACGGGCATCGCCCCCACCTCCCCCGCCCCCTAGCATCGTCCTCGTAAAACAACAAAAAGCTGCATCGAGGACTTCATGAATACCAACGCATTTCTCCGCGCTACGATCTTGTCCCTGTTTTCGTTGCTGCTACTGAGCGCCTGCGATAACAGCCCGACACCCTTTCAACCGCCTGAGATCGGCCATGGCCTGATCTACGCCTACCCGCTCGATCAGGCGGTAGATTTGCCCCAGGGCAGCAAGGTGCTGCTGGCCTTCTCCAACAACGTAGACCCGCAAGCACTGGAGCAGGGTTGCGGCACCCTCAACGGGTCACAGACGCCCGACGGCCCCTTCTGCATCGTCGGCCCCAACGGCCCGCTGGAGGTCAGCGAGCATGCCGTGATCGTTAACGACGGTCGCACCGTACAGGTGAATCTGCCGACGCTGGTGCCAGGCGGCGAGTATGCCGTGTGGGCGCGCGAGCCACTGGCCCCCGGCGCGGTCAACTTGCCCGATGAGGAACCGCTGCTGCGCTTTACCGTGCGCCAGCCCGATCCCCTCCCCGGCGTGCCCCCCGCCGTGCTGGCGATCAATCACGAATCACCGGCTCGCTACAGCGAAGCCCCGGAAACGCCGCCGGTGTTCACGTTCATGGATTTTTCTCCGGTCAGGCTCACCTTCACCGAACCCCTGGCACAGCAGAGCGTGCGCTACGGCGAGACGTTTTCTTTCGTGCATGTCGACAGTCAGGGCAACGCTTCCCTGGTGCCGGCCTCGGTGTATGCCGAGCGGCATTATGTGTCGGTACAGCCAAAGCAAGACCTGACCCCGGGCGAGCGCTATGAACTGCGTCTGACCAGTGACATCCAGGACCTCACCGGGCAGTCGATGGCGAGTGTGGCCTATGTGTTCAGCCCGCAGTCGTCGCGCCAACACCCCGATGACGCCAACCCGCCCATCCGTCAGGTGCTGCGCACCTTCCCGGCACCGGGCGATCCCGGCTTTCCGCAGGTGTCCCGGTTGACCGACATGAAGCTCAACGACTTCGAGCTGGTCAACGACCTGCTCGGCGCCGTGGAAGCCAGCACCTATCCTGACAGTCTGGAAGCCTGGCTTGCAGACCCGGTCATCTACCCGAACTACACGCCGATCCTGTCTCGCCACGGGCAAGGCCTGCGGCTCACCGGCATCAATCCGGCGCGCATTGGCGGTGAAATCAACACCGCACTGATGACCGGCGATATTCACGGGCATTTCTTTACCAACGTCACGGCCTATCTGCTGCGCAACCCGTTCCGTCCGCCGAATACCAATCCTGATGACGACCTGGCGCCACTGATGGCCGTGATGCACTTCGATGCCGCCATGACCGGCGGCGACCCGCTGGGCAATGCCACCTTCAACCAGAATGTCATGCACGTTCAGGCCCCGGGCGTGGTCGCGGTCTACGACGGCAGCCTCAATTTCGAAGTTTTCACCACGCTGCAACTGGAAGCCCTCGGCGGTGCGGCCCGGATCAATGCGGACTTTTCCCTGGGCATCCGCTCATCGATGGATTTTGTGGTGGATGAAACCAACCCGGCGCCGCCGGTGATTACCGGCAGCTATCCGCAGCTTGGCGACATCAACTTTCCGACCCGCGAGAACCTGCTGCTGACGTTCAGCGAAACGCTGGCGACGACGGCGCTGGATGAGATCATGCTGCTGGATATGGATGCCGGAGGCAGCGAAGTACCGATACGGGTCAACCACGATGGCGCTACGGTCACCATCACGCCACGGGGAGAATTGCGCGCCGGCGCGGCGCATCAGGTGGTATTGCCGCAGGGGCTGAGCGATGCGCATCTGTTCAATCCCCTCCCCGTCACACCACAGGCCAATGACGCGCTGGAAGGTCAGGGCGTGCTCGCGTTCCGGACCGCCGACTACAGCGGCACCGCCGTACCGCCGCTGCTGTCGGTCTTGCACCCCGGTGTGGGCTGCGCCCTCACCGATACCCAGGCGCAGCAGGGAAAATCCGGCCGCTGCACCGGCGGCCGCGCCAGCGACACGCTGTATGAACTGTTTCGCTACGAGATCGGCACGGCGATGAACCTGGTCTTCAGCCAGCCGATGAATGTGGATACCTTGCGGCTGGGCCAGTTGAGCAGCAACGGCACCCAATGTGAGAACGGCTCGGTGTGTCTGGGGGAGCAGGTGGATGGCCAGTGGCAATCCCTGACACCGGGCGTGCATGTGGAAGACCGGGCCATGCAGCTTTATCCCTCCCCGGATGCGTTGCAGCATGGCCAGCAGTACCGTCTGGTGGTCAACGGCAACACGGCGCCCTACTTCCGCAACCACAGCCGCTTTGGCAACCTGCGCCTGAATACCACACCGCTGGTGGGCATCGGCGGAAACGGAGCCCAGGGCGGCGGCAACATCGTCATCGACTTTGAGGCCATCGACCCGGTCAGCACGATCTTTGCCAGCGTGCGCACCATGCCCTACGCGGACACCAACGGGAACGGCACTCTGGACAACGGCGAGCAACCGCAGCTGCTCAACAGCGGTCGGCTTCAGGTCACCGGCACGGGCGGTCTGATTACCGCCGCCTCGCCGTCGGGGCAATGGGGGGATACCGCCTTTACCGCCGGCGGCCTGCCCGTCAGTTTCTTTCCGATTGAGCCGCTGGATCTGGGCGTGCCCGACCTGAACATGACGCAGGATGGCAGTGGTCGCTGGTGCACCCCGGAAGGCTACGAGGATGACGACGGCAACCCCGTCTGCATCGACACCGACGGCGGCTTCATGGCGCCGGTGGAGGTCGGCACGCCCGTGGTCCTGGGCACCGAACTGTCGTTGAGCGCCACCCTGCTTGGCCTGGTGCCGCTGAATATCGACACTGGCGCCCTGACATTGCGGGTACGCCCTCGTGAGGAGGGCCCCAAACTCGGCTACGTCATCAACCAGCCCGGCGAGTCGCAAGCAAAATTCCTGATACGGCTGGACGCCTACCTCGACGCCCCCGACCTGAACCTGCTCGGGCTGGGCAACCCCTCCAATCTGCACAGCCTGCCCATCAGTGCCTATGTCATGGGGCCCGTCGTCTTTCTCGAAGACGGCCGCCTGGCGCTCGAGGCCGAGAACCTGACGGCCATCCGGGCACGCCTGAATCTGGATCTTCGTGAAGCCAATATCTGCGGCATTCCCTTGCTCAATCTCTTGTGCGGGATTGGCAGTGCCCTGCTGGTCGGCCATGCCGACCTGATGATTGCCTCCGGCGATTTCCAGATTACCGTCGCCAATCATCCGTCCCGAGGCCTGCGCCTGGCGGCGCCCGGCAACGAATAACCCGCTACGAATAACAACCGGGATAACGACATCATGAAAATACGTACTGTATTGACCGCCAGGCTGCTGGCACCCTGCGTGCTTCTCACAGGCCTGCTGCTGGCCCCGCCCGCTCTGGCCATGGATCAGGACTACCGCCCGGCCCAGGTACCCGGTGGTAACCTGGTACGGCGGGTATTTGGCGACAACCGGCTCTATTTTCGCTTCGGGGCCAGCTACCTGGACCCGAATCTGAAAACGCGCTCCATTGAGCTGAAGAACCTGTCCAACATTGCCGAAGTGGCGGTGGAGCCGGGCCCCCAGGAGGGCGAGGCCTACGCAGATCCCCTGCTGCTCCCGGGGGCCATCATCGGCTATCGATTGCCATGGGGTTCAGGCTGGTCCCTGGAAACCCTGGTCGGATTGCCGCCGACGCTGGAGGTCAAACTGAAGGGAAAGATCGCTGATGAGCCTCTGGTCGAGGAGGCCCAGGGCATCCCCACCGGCGTGCCACCACTGGGCAACGATGCCGTGAAGACCAAGGCCATTCCGCCGATCATCACGGTGGTGAAACGCTTCCGCGAAGGCGAAATACTGCGCCCCTATCTGGGCCTGGGCGGCACCTATCTCTACACCTATGACACCCGCGTCAATAATCGCATCCTGACCGAAGTCGGCCACCCGGATGTGGACATTGAAAACCGCTTTGGCTGGGTGGCCCAGGCCGGGCTGGACATGCGCCTGTCACGCCAGTGGTGGGCAGCGCTGGATGTAAAGTACATCAATGTGCCGAACGTGAAGGGCACCATGCGGCGCACCTTTATTCGCGCTCCTGGCCTGCCGCAGTATGATTTTGTGGAAGTGGGTGACGCCGAATTCGTGGCCGACATGGAAGTGTTCGCCGTGCATCTGGGGCTTGGCTTTACTTTCTGAGCACGAAGAAGGCCGTGCAGGCGAGCAGGCTGCATACCGTCATGGTCAATGCCATCGGCAGCGCCGAGCTGGTGTGCAGCAGCGTCACCAGCGCCCCGGCCAACCCGGCCAGGGTAAATTGCAAGGCGCCATTCAATCCGGTGGCGGCCCCGGCATCGCGTTCGAACAGTGACAGGAAGCTGGCCAGTGCATTGGGAATGATCAGTGCCACCGCGCCCACGCCCAGCATGATCAGCGGCACGGCACGCGCCAGCGTCAGAGCCTGCAGCAGCGTCAGCGCGAGCAGCAGGGTCACGGCGGTCAACTGCAACAGCAGCCCGGCGCGCATCATTGCCGGGCTGTCGTAATGCCGCAGCAACAGGATATTCAGCCGGTTCAGGCCGATCATCACGACCACATTGGCACCGAACAGCACCGGGAAAACAGCGCTGGAGGCGCCGAAGTGCTCCATATAGAAAAATGCCGAATCCGTGATGAACACGAACATGGCCGCAAACGACAGCGCATTGGCCAGGATGAAGCCCATGGCCTGACGATGCCGCAGGACACGCCCGTAGGCAGCCAGAATGCCGCCAGGCGGGCGGGCCCCGGCGGGCCGCGTCGTCGGCAAGGCGGTATTCAGGACCACGACCATGGCCAGGGCATAAACGCAGAGCAACCAGAAGATGCCCTGCCAGTGCAAGGCGTGCAGGATCAGGGCGCCAAAGGCCGGGGCGGCCAGCGGTGCAACCAACATGACCAGGCCAATGGTGGTCAGCAGGCGCGCCGCCTCACGGCCAGTATGAAAATCCCGTACCGATGCGGCGGCGATGACCACCGTTGCACCGCCGCCCAGCGCTTGCACGGCACGAAACGCCAGCAGCGTCGGCATGGTTTCACTCAGGGCTACCCCCATGCTGGCCCCGGCAAACAGCAGCAAGCCCCCGGTCGCCACCGGCTTGCGTCCGAAACGGTCAGACAGCGGACCGCCCAGCAACTGCCCCAGCGCCGTGCCGAACAGATAGACACTGACCGACACTTCGATGCGTTCGACGCTCACGCGCAGGCTGTCGGCCATGGCCGGCAAGGCGGGCAGATACATGTCGATGGCCAGCGGGCCGACGGCAATCAGCATGCCCAGCACCAGGGCCAGGCGTGCGGTGGATGGCGGGGATAACATCAGCAGAGGATACTCTTAAATGAACTGCCAGCCGAGCCCCCGGTAAGTGTCCGCCCGGGCCTCCACCCTGCCCTCACGGATCAGTAACAGCGCATTGAAACGCTCGCACAGTTCCCCTGCCTTGGCATGCCGGAAGAATACCGGCGCGCCGATCTCCGGCAGCGTGTTGCCGCGCAGCGGCGTTTGCACCTCGCCAGCCCCTTCATTGGGCTCCAGCGCCAGCCCCTCGGGCAACACCGGTAACGGCGTCTTGGGCGGCATCGCCGAGCCAGAAGCGATATAGCCACCGCCCAGACAGGTGACATGCTCCGCGTCCGGCTGGCGCGCCACCTCCAGGGCAAACATGGCCGCCGGGGCGTAGCGATGCCGGGCATAGTGGTCAAAGAGCGTCGGTGCAAACAGGCCACTGCCCGCCGTCACCTCGGTCACCGACGGATCATGGCGCGTGGAGTCAAGGCTGCCCGTGCCGCCGCCATTGACCAGCACGAGCGGCGCGCCATCGTCACGCAGGGCCTGCACGACATCGGCACGGCGTTGCTGCAAACGGGGAATGGCACCGCGCTTCAGCCAGCGTATCACCCGGTTCTGCAACGCCTGCCCCGGCACGGCATCGCCGACGCCCGCAATCTGCGCCTCGTAGCCCATGACCCCTTCCAGGCGCAGGCAACCGCTGGCCTTGATGACACGGTGCACGGCCAGCGCCTGTTCGACCTCGCGTACCGGCGAACGGAACACGCCGAAATGAAGGCCGGGCAAGCGCCAGGACATGTCCACATCCAGACATACCGGCAACGTCACCTGCTCGGCGCGGGCCACCGCCGCCAGCGCCTCCACATGAGCCGGGCAATCGACCATCAGCAGGATGCGATGGCCGGCCCGCACGGCGGCACAGACCGCCCGGACATCCTCGGCCTGTACCGTCGGATAGGCCACCAGCAGATCGTCGAAGCCCTGCGCCGCGAGCGCGCAGGCTTCCCGCGCATGAAAGCACATCAGCCCCTGGCAGCGCGGGTCACTGTCCAGCGCATGCCGCAACAAGGTGGGGCAGCGCACCGACTTGGCGGCGATACGCAACGGCTTGTCCCCTGCCTGCTCCAGAATGGCACGCAGATTGATATCGAACAGCTCCATGTCCACCAGGGCAACCGGCAGGGTCTGTCCGGCGATGGCCTGCCGGTAATAGTCGTAGGCCGCTTGCGGGTCGCGGTGCATCACAGCCCCTCACGTGGCTTCTGCGCCACGCTTTCCAGCTTCAGACCCGCCCGGGCGAAACGCAGCAACGCCCCCGGACCCCGCCCGAAGAGCCCGTTGACCAGGTCGCCAAACAGCCGGTACTTGGTGCGCGTGTAGGGATACCAGTTGGCTTCCAGCTTGCCGCTCTGTTTGTCGATCAGCACCGCCTTGCTGCGCGTCATACCCAGCAACCCTTCGGCGCCCTTGACCCGACCGGAACCGGACTCTCCCACACCGCCGAACGGCAGCGCCGGATTACCCTCGGTCAGCATCACATTGTTGATCGACACCGCACCCACACGCAGCGCCCGGGCCACACGGCGGGCGCGCGCCAGGTCCTTGCTCCAGACACTGGCGCTGAGACCGAAGGGCGCACCATTGGCCAATCGGATAGCCTGCGCTTCGTCATCAAACGCCTCGACCACGATGACCGGGCCGAAGGTCTCCTCCTGCATCAGGCGCATATCCGCGGTCACGCCGGTCACCAGCGCCGGGCGTAACAGGCGGGTCTCGGGCACCCGGCCTCCACCATGAACCTCGGCCCCCTTCTGGCGGGCATCGTCCAGTTGTGCGGCCACAATGTCGCACTGGAAGTCGGTGGTCATGGCACCGATGTCCGCATCACCGGCATCCCCCTCGTTGACCACCAGCGTGTCCAGTGATGCACGCAAGGCGCTGACAAAGGTGTCATGAATGCTGCGCTGCACATAAAGCCGCTCCACCGAGGTGCAGGACTGGCCAGCATTGGTCAGGGCACCCCACAGGGCGCCCGCCACGGTGCGCTCGACATTGACATCATCGAACACCAGCATGGCGTCCTTGCCGCCCAGCTCCAGATCCACGGGAATCAGCAGCGGCGCCGCCTGGGCCAGGATACGCCGCCCCGTTGGCGCGCTGCCGGTAAAGCAGATGCGGTCCGGACGCTCGGCAATCAACGCCGCGGCGGTCTCCCCGTCACCCTGGGCGATCTGTACCGCGGCCGACAGCAGCGGCAAGCCGTCAAACAACGACTCGAAGACCCCGGCCAGCGGTGTGTGCTCCGACGGTTTGAGAATCACCGCGTTACCCGCCGCAAAGGCAGGCGCCAGCGCCGTGAGGGCAATATGGAACGGATAATTCCACGGCGTGATCACCAGCACTACGCCCCAGGGTTCGTGCCAGATGTGTGAGCTTTTCCCCATCAGGGCGATGGGTGTGGACACCTTCTGATCTGCCAGCACCTTGCGGGCAGCGCCGTGCAACCAGTGCAGGTAATCCAGACTGCCCATGATTTCTGACACCAGTGCATCGGTGCGCGTCTTGCCGGTCTCCGCCATGATGCGTTCGACCAGTGCCTCCTGGCGGTCACGAATACGGTCCTGCAGGCTGTCCAGCTCGGCCAGCCGTTCGGCCAGGGTACTGTTACGCAGCTTCTCGGCGGCGCGGCGGGCCTGATCCATCATCACGGGCGCGTTCGGGGTAGTCATGGTCGGGTGTTTCCTTTCGGTGGTTCACACTGCAGGGCAAAGTCCATGGCCTGGTGCACAGCAGAACGGCCGTCCGTCCCGTCTCTGTCCAGGCCAGCATAATAAGTATTCAGCACCAGTCCGCGCAGGCCGATGTCCAGCAGTCGCGCCGGGGCGCCAGGCATGCCGGGCAGGCGCCCCAGCAGGTTTGTCAGGATGAGGCCGCCTCGTAGCAGCGGCGCCGGGACAACACCGAGTATTTGCACCAGCAGCAGCAGCGCGTCGCGGTCAGCAGCGCGTGCCGCCCCCAGGGCACGACCGGCGTGGCGCGCCGCATCCACCTCGGCATAGGACGGCATGCCATCGCCGCCGGGCACCAGTGCATTGCCGAGGTGCGTCATGGCGCGATGCTGGCGCGGCGTCAGTGAAAAAGACGGCAGATCACTCATGCCGGAACATCCTCGCGCCGGGGCGCCGTCGAGCGCTGCGGGTCGGCCGCTGTGGTGGCAGGCAGACATTCGCCCAGCAACGCCTCGGCGGCCCGATGGGCCAGCGCCATGATAGTGAGTGACGGGTTGATACCCGGCGCCGACGGGAACAGGCTGCCATCCACCACATGCAGGCGCGGCAGGCCATGCAACGCGAATTCGGGGTTGACCACGCTGTGCCGACGCTGATGTCCCTGGGCGCAGCCGCCCATCAGGTGCAGACCGATCTGTACCGGCGACTGGATGACCTCGCGGGCGCCCGTGGCACGATAAATGTCATGGATGACCGCCAGCCCCTGCGCTGCCCGCTGACGCTCTGGCCGCCCGAGCGGCTTGTCCACCACCAGCCCGCGTTGCGGCCGGTAGCGTAACTGGCCAGGCGTCTGGTCCCGCACAGCCACCTCGATGCAGGCCAGATGGCGGTAATCCCGCATCCAGCGTTGATGACGGCGCCCTGCCCCGGGCAGCAGATACGCGGCGCCCACGGGCCCCATGAAGACGTTTTCCAGCTTGAATCCTGCCGCCCGGAAACGTGGCTCGTCGGACTTGATCGCCTGAAAACTGCCGCGATGGCTGTCTACCGGTTCGTCGTAACGTGCAAAGGTGACAAACTGCGGATGGCAGAAAAAGCCCTGCCCCAGCGCCGGCAACTGAGTGGCCAGCCCGGAATTGAACAGGATGCGCGGCGTGCCCAGCGCCCCGGCGGCGAGCACCACGTGGGCGCTGTGCCACTGCACCGCCTGGCCGCGCTGGTGCGCGTAAACCGTGACGCCGTGCTGACCATGCACCACACCGTCCACCGTGCAGTCCGTTTCAACCTGCAACCCACATTTTTCCGCACGCGGGATAAAGGTGACGGCCATACTCTGCTTGGCCCCGCGAGGGCACCCCCCCAGGCACCGCATGCAGTCATTGCCCGCATCACAGCCGGCCTGGCCGCGGCGCAACGCCGCCCGGCCGTAGCCCAGGCGATCAAAGCCTTCCGCATAGATGCGGGCATTGCCGTTCCAGCGCGTTTCGGGAATCGTTTCCAGGGACAGGCCGGATTCGACCGCCTGGTAATGGCGCGTCATGGCGTCGACGCTGAAGTCGCCCAGGCCACTGCGTTCGGCCCAGTCATCCAGGGCCACGGCGTCAAAACGGTCCAGCAGCGCCTGGTTGACCACGGTGCCGCCCCCCAGGACGCGCCCGCGCAACATCACCACCGAGGCATCACGGGTCGGCTCAGCGCCGCCGTGCCACATCAGTGAGGCACTGGCATCCAGCTCATTGTCCGGGTAGTCGTGGCTCTGCCAGCGGCGCCCTGCCTCCAGCAGCAGCACCCGCTTGCCTGCCGCGGTCAGGTACCAGGCGAGTACGCCGCCGCCGGCGCCAGACCCGACAATGATGTAATCGTATCGGAGAGGCTTCATTTGTTGCACTATAGTACAAGATTAGAGTCCTGACCAGCCCACCACGGTCACCGTGTGAGCCCTGTTCACCTTGAGATCAGTGCGATGTGTCTGCGCGCCAGCGACGATAGGCGTCTGACGCCACCAGCGCGGCATACACCGGGTGCTCTGCCATGGCAGACCAGTCGATCTGGGTGCCAAAGCGTGTGTACATCTCATCAAATACCGACAGGGCCGCCTCGTACTCGCCGGTACGTACCCGGCACTCGGCCAGCACCGGGTACAGGCCGGGATAATCCGGCCAGCGCTGCTGCGCCGGGGTGGCCCGCGCCAGGGCGTCCGGGCAGTTGTCCCGTGCCAGCGCCGCCTGGGCGCCCAGCATCACCAGTGCCGGGTCCTCACCCAGACGCGACTGCAAGGCCGTATGCACCCGATCGAAACGGCGCCAGTCGCGCGCGAGCGCCGCCGCATCAAGTTGCCACAGTGCCGGGGTGGTGTCCCCCTCCAGGGCATCCAGCCGGGCCAGCGCCGCGTCGTAGCAGCCCGCACTGGCACAGGACATCAGCAGCAAGCGTGCCGCCGCACTGTCCTGCTGCGCCGCCGATAACGACCGCCATGCCGCCAGCGGATCCGTTGCCAGCTGATCGAGGAAACGCCGTCCACGGCGGTCTTCGGCCCGCTTCGCCATGCTCGCCACCAGTTCCGCCAGCGAGGCCCCCAGCACGTTGTCCTGCCAGCCGCGCAACACCAGACGCTCCCCCGCTTCCCCGGTGAGCGTCAGCCACCCCAGTCCTTCCGGGCTGAGGTCCAGCCGGACATGCACCTGATCGGCGTGTTGGTAAACCCGGGCGGTGTGGAATCGCTGGCTGGCAAGTTGCTGCTGGATCCGGCGGATGATCGCTGCGGCGTTGTCGTCCAGCCCGGCGTCGCGGGCCAGCGCCGCGCTGTCCACCGCCGCCAGCAAGGTGGCCAGGTCACCCTCATCAAGCAACTGGCGTACCTGCGCGGCAAACCCGGCCGGTGACGCTGGATCAGCGACCAGCGGTGTGGCAGCGAGCGTCAGGGCCAGCCCCAGCGCTCTCAGGACGCCGCAGCGAGATTGGTTGCCGATGACCAATTCAGCATCCCCAGAACCACTACACGCATCTGCTGTGCCGTACGTTGGCGCAGCGCCTTCATGGCATCCGGATGATGCCGCAGGGCGAGCATGTCCTGCGAGGTGGTGAGCACGGCGCGCACCAGCAGATCGGCCACCATGAAGCGCTCGGCATCATTCAGGTGCCGGGCAAAGCCGATACGCTCCAGATCGTCCGCCAGGTCGTAGCCAAAGCGCACGGTATGCATGCGCAGCGCCTTGCGCAGTGTGGCACTGCCGCCGGTAATCTCGCGGCCGAAGAAGAGAAATTCCTGGGCATGGTCCAGGACGAAATCAAAGAAGACATCCACCGAAGAAATCAGCAAGGTCTCCATGCTGACCGACTCATGCCGCACGGCGCGCATCTGTGAGCGCAGTGCTGGCAGCGCTTCTTCGACAATGGCGAGGCCCAGATCATCCATGGTCTGGAAATGCCGATAGAACGCGGTCGGCACTACACCGGCGGTACGGGTCACTTCACGCAAGCTGAGACTACTGAAGGAGCGGCCATTGGCCACCATTTCGAGGGCGGCACTGATCAGTGCCGCACGGGTACGCTGTTTCTGTTCTGCTCTGACGCCCATGGGGCCTGTCCTCCGGGAGGGCAGCCGTCATGGGGGGAGCGCTTCCCTGCGGCCGCCTGATTGTTATTCGTGTTCACTGAATACGCTGCTTGACGCGCCAGGTCAAATGTCAATCGTCAGCAGGATAGCGATGCAGACAGCGCCATTTGTGACAATCCACATTATAAAAATGGCGTTATTTATTGATTTTATTTAGTTTAAAGGAGAACGAAGCGCCTGGAGCGTGAAACGGGTTGTCACAGTCTGAAAATCTTCCCTTGTCAGAATATGAACCAGTGTCACGATTCGACGAGCCTCAATCCGGTACCCGGCCCTGCCGCACAGAGGTTGCCGAACCAGGGCTGCAATGCCTGCAGTTCGTCGGCCAGCACCCAGGGCGGGTTGATCACCAGCACACCGGAGCCATGCATGCCCGCGCCAGCGGTGCGCACCTGCAGCTCCGATTGCAGTATCTGCTCTGCCCCGACCTGTTGGCGTAATGCATTGATCATGGGCCGGTGCCGTTGATCCGCCAGAAGCGGATACCACAGCATGTAAACCCCGATCGGCCAGCGCTGCCACGCCTTCACCAGCGCGGCGGCCATCTCGGCGTACTCCTGCGGCCGTTCAAAGCTCGGGTCCAGCACAATCAGACCACGGCGCTGCGCCGGCGGCACCAGGGCGATCAGGGCTTCCAGGGCATCACGGCGATGCAGGTGCACACCGGAGCACCCTTTCAGGTGGCCCGCCAGCGCATCATGCTCGGCCGGGTGCAGCTCATTGCAGATCACCGGGCAGTCCGGTGGAGAAAGGTAGCGGGCAATCAGTGGCGAGCCCGGATAGTAGCGCAGCGCCCGGGGCGGCATGACCTGTCCCTCGACCGCGCCCTCGCCCTCGCCCTCGCCCTCGCCCTCAAGGGCACCGTTGACCCGCCACAGTGCCTCTGCATAAGGCGCCAGCAGTGCGGGCCACTCTGGCATCGCGCATTGGCGCAGGATGCCCTGCTCGGCCTCACCGGTCTTGCGGGCCCGGTCATCCTGGAGATCATAATGTCCGCGCCCGGCGTACAGATCGAGGACCGCAAAAGGCGTCGGCTTGCGCTGCAGATAACGGAGCAAGCGACTGAGCATGACATGCTTGTGCACGTCAGCAATGTTCCCGGCATGGTAGCCGTGCTGATAGCTGAGCATTTGCCGCGAGCATCCTGATGGTTCGCTGAAGGAAGGCGGCCACTATACCAGCCGGTCAGGAAAATAATCAGGGTTGACGCATCAGGGTCGATAGGCGCGCCTGTGGATATCCCGGTAGCGTGTGCGCTCCCGTTCCAGCCGGGCTGCGTCCCAGCCCAGGCCCTCACACAACAAGGGTCCCAGTTCCTCGAGCAGCGCTTCGCCGCCGTCCGCATGCAGCAGGCCGAGTCGGGTCCGGCGCAACATCAGATCATCCAGGTGGCGCACCTGCTCGTTGTCCAGCATCCAGCGCACCTGCCGGTGCAGTGCCTCCCCCTGCGCCCAGGGTCGCAGGGGATGCCCCAGCCCGGCGGGCAACGCCGCCACACCGCGGAATACCGGGGTCTGGCGACGCCACTGACGGGCATCTCGCCGGGACAGCAGGCCGGTCTCCACCAGCGCATCCAGCGCAATCACCCTGAAGGTCGTCAGCTTGCCTCCCGAAACCGTTACGACGCCGTCTTTCGTCCAGACAGCATGGTCGCGCCGTTCCGCCGAGGGGTCTCGCCCGGTGCCCGACGCAATGATCGGACGCACACCTGCCATCGTCGACACGATGTCGTCGCGACTCAGGTGCGTGTCCGGGAAGTAGCCATTGACCAGTGCCAGCAGATAGTCGATTTCTTCATCCGTCGCCCGCGGCTCCCGGTCGGGATCATCCCGATGATCCAGGTCAGTGGTACCGATACAGGTACTGCCCTCCCAGGGGAACACGAACACCGGCCGTTGATCGCGGGGGTTGATCAGCGTCATGCAATCCTGGACCGGCAGCCGGGCGGCGGGCACGAACAGATGACTGCCGCGCTGCGGGCGCACCCGTGCCGGTGCCCCGGAGAGCAGATCGGCCCAGGCGCCGGTGGCATTGATCACCGCCTTCGCTTCGAGCGCCACCTCGGTACCGTCTGCATCGCGCACGCGAACCTGTCGGTGGTCACCGCTCTCCGTGACGGACAGCGCGGTACAGTAATTCATCGCCATGCCCCCCTCGGCCGTCGCCGCATGCAACAGACGCAAGACCAGGCGGCTGTCATCCGTCATCGCATCGCTGTAGCGCATGGCGCCCGTCAGTGGCGCCATGTCCAGCCCCGGCACCCGGGCACGCAAGACGTCGGCAGTCAGCCACTGGTGGTCCCGAACCCCTGCCAGCAGGTCATACAGCGACAGCGCCACGGTCATGGCCCAGCGCCCGGGAAACTGGCCGCGCCGCAACGGCATCAGACAGTGCTGGCGGACCACCAGATCGGGCAACGCGCGCAGCAGCCGCTCACGCTCCTGCAGGGATTCCCGGGTCAGGCGCAGATCCCCTTGCTTGAGATAGCGCAACCCGCCATGCACCATTTTCGAGGATCGACTTGAGGTTCCCCATGCAAAATCATGTTTTTCAACGAGAAGTACTTTCAGGCCAAGCTGTGCAGCCTGATGAAGAATACCTGCGCCGGTGATACCACCGCCAATCACAAGCAGGTCCCAGCGCTGGGTCGCGAGGCGGTTCAGGTCGGGCCGGGGTCCCGGCATGGATGACTCTCCTGTTGCAGCGGCGCACAATGGCGCACAGATGATGAAACAAGGATGACGCATGTCCCCTGTCCGGCGCGCCCGGGCGGCCGATTTCCCCGCCCTGGGCTGTGCGCTTGCCCGCGCCTTCCATGATGATCCCTTCTGGCGCTGGATGGCACGCCCCGGACCGCATTATGAGCGCCGCCTGGAACAGGCCTTCCTCGCCCAATTACACCACCTTGAGCGCAGCGGCGGCGTGATTCATACGTTGCAGCAGGATCAGGGCGGCGCCCTGTGGTCGCCACCGGGCACCTGGGGCAGCAATGTCGTGGCGCGCCTTCGCCACGTGCCTGATCTGGTGCGCCTGTGCGGCCTGTCCGGCTTGCCCGCGCGGCTGCATGGTATCCGCCAGGTGCAGGCGCTGCACCCCCCCACGCCCCACTTCTACCTGCAGATCATCGGTGTCGACCCGCGTGCCCAGCAGCGGGGTTATGCCCGGCACCTGCTCGACAGTGTCCTGACGCAATGTGACAGCGATGGTTTTCCCGCCTATCTGGAAACCTGCAATCCACACAATGTGCCCTTGTACCAGCATTTCGGTTTTCAGGTGAAGCACGAATTCGCTCTGCCTGATCAAGGGCCCCGGGTATGGTGCCTGTGGCGTGACCCGATCCGCCAAACGGCGGGGAATCGCCTTTCTTAAGCGCCCTGTTTGCCGTAATGTTTGCCCCTGACGGAACATTCTTTTTCAGGAGTCACCATGAAGAAAATCACCTTGAGCGCTGTACTCGTTGGCGCGATTGCCCTGCAAGGCTGTCAGACCACCGATCCCTATACCGGGGAACCGCGTACCAGCCGGGCCACCACCGGGGCAGCCATCGGCGCCGGTGTCGGCGCACTGGTCGGTATCGCCACCTCGGACAGCGCCCGCGAGCGTCGTCAACGCGCGCTGGCCGGTGCCGGTATCGGCGCCATCGCTGGCGGCGGTGTTGGCCACTACATGGATGTGCAGGAACGCGAGCTGCGTGACAAGCTGGCAGGTAGCGGCGTCTCCGTCACCCGTGATGGCGACAACATCATCCTCAACATGCCGGGCAATGTGACCTTTGACACCGACGCCTACCAGGTGAAGTCCCAGTTCATGCCGGTACTGGATTCCGTGGCTGAAGTGCTGCGCGAGTACAAGTCCACCATGATCCAGGTAGCCGGTCACACCGACAGCACTGGCAGTGTGCAGTACAACATGCTGCTGTCCCAGCAACGTGCCCAGTCCGTGGCCAATGCCCTGGCCAGTTACGGTGTCGAGCAGGTGCGGCTGGATATCGTCGGTTTTGGTCCGCATCAGCCGACGGCTACCAACGACACGGCGGCCGGTCGTGCGCAGAACCGTCGCGTGGAACTGACGCTGCTGCCTTACACCCGTTAAGCCCGCCCGCCGGGGAAGCAGCGGCCCGCCCTGCTTCTCCGGCGTTTCCAGGCGTTACTGGCTGCGCAATCGCCACACCGCCCACATCAACGGCACGAACAACACCAGCACCAGCAGGTAAGGCCAGTTCGGCTGCAATTGATATAATCCTGTGCCGATCACGGGCCCGAAAATGAAACCCAGCGCCGGACAGGCACTCATCAGCCCCGCTACCGCGCCCTGCTCCTCCACGCCCACCCGCAAACTGGCCGCGCTGCTGACCCCGGGCATGCCCAACCCCAGCCCCAGACCCAGCAACATCACCGACACCGTCACCCAGACCTGATCCGGCGCCCACAGCAGTAACAGCACCCCGGTGCCCATCAACGGCACTGCCAGGCGCAGGATGGCTTCCGGTGACCAGCCCAGACGCTGCACGATGACAGCCTGTGCCAGCAGCGAGGTCAGGGCTGCACACATCATCGCAATTCCCACGCCACCGGCCGCCTGCTGGGGCGACATGGCGAGGCGGTCCTGAAACAGGAACCCGAGCGTCTGCTGGACAATGGCAAAGGCAACAAACAGCATCAGGCCGACCAGCAGGATGTCGGTCAGGCGCCGATCGGTGTAGGCCGTGAAACTGGAGCGCAGTGTGTTGCCGAGGGAGAACGGCGCGGCCGGGCGACCGCGTTGCAGGATATAGGGGGACTCCGGCAGTGCACGCCACACCCACAGCGCCATAAGGGCCGTGATGACGGCCACCATATACAACGGCGCCACCAGGCTGATGCCCGCAATCAGCCCCCCGACTGCCGGGCCCACCACCGTACCCAGATTGTGCGCGGCGCCGATACGCCCCATGGCCTTGGTGCGGGTGGCCGGGCTGGAAGTATCCGCCATGTAGGCTGCCGCCGCCGGCGGCGTGGCCGCCATGATACTGGCCTGCAGAACCCGGCTGGCGATCAGTGCGGTGACCAGCAGCATCCCGGTCATGACACCCCGTATGCCAAACCAGAAGGCGGTCGCAAACAGGGCCGTGCCCAGCGCATAACCCGCCAGGCCGATCACCAGCACCGGTTTGCGGCCAAGGTATTCACTGGTGCGCCCCCACACCGGGCTGGCCAGGGCAAACATCAGCGAGGAGCAACTGATGATCAGACCGACCTTGATGTCGGCAATGCCGGCAGCACGGCCCAATGAAGGCAGGATCGCGAAGACAAGGGTCTGGCCCATGCCAGTGACGGCCACAGCAGTCAGCAACATGGCCTGGGTACGGCGCGCAGCAAGTTCGGTCACAGTGTCCGCCAGGCAAACAGAACGAGCGACGCCCCGCAAGCGGAGCGCCATGATCGGGAGGGGAAGCCCGGGTGGCTATCAAAGCAGCGCGCCCGGGCACGGGTCAATGGCGGAAAGGATCAGGACGCTTCGTTGTACAGCGGCCGCGAAAGCTCTGCCCAGTCGATGTCCCCGTCATCCACCAGATTCTCGAACTGCAGAATGCCCAGTTCTTCGAACTTGGGCCGCACCGTGTCCGTCAGCAAGCCGATACGCTTGAGATTGGGAACGATACGGGTGAACAGCAGATTGCGGAACTGCGCCATGATGTGCGAGGACAGCACCTGCTCACGGGCCTTTTCCGGTTCCCAGCCGAATTCCACAAAGACCTCGGTGGCAATCAGGCGCTCGCGCATGACCACGCAGGCTTCAAAGGCAAACTGCGCGCGTTCCTCTTTCTCTTCTTCTGTCAGTGTGTCGACAAAGTCTTCCAGATAATTCACGCCAAAGGTCACATGCCGTGCTTCATCCCGGATCACCAGGCGGATGATCTCGCGCAGCAGCGGATCCTGGGCTGTCATTTTCAGCGTGTTGAAGGCCGCCAGTGCCAGCCCCTCGATGATGATCTGCATGCCGATGAATTTCAGATCCCAGCGCGGATCAGACAGGATCTTGTCCAGCAGCACTTTCAGGTTCGGGTTGATCGGATAGAGAATGCCGATCTTTTCCTGCAGGTACCGCGTAAACACCTCGACGTGCCGGGCCTCATCGAACGTCTGCGAGGCGGCGTACAGCTTGGCATCATAAGTCGGTGCACAGGACGCCAGCTGTGAGGCTACCAGCAAGGCACCCTGCTCGCCGTGCATGAACTGCGCCAGCATCCAGGCCAGGTTATGCCAGCCAAAACGCAGCTTTTCCTCATCCGAAAGCTGCTCGAACGGCTCCCAGCCCGCGAAGGGGTTGAAGCTCTGGTCCATGGGAATCTCGGAGCGCGGGAACGTCTGGCTCCAGTCCACGTCCATGTCAGCGTTCCAGTTCAGTTCCTTGCCGAGCCGGTACAGCTTGCGGATACGTCCGTCCGCCGAGCTGTAATCCCAGTTGTAGTGGCCGGTCAACGGGGTCTGGAAGATCTCGACGACATCACGCACATGGTCCGGGGTCATGCGGTGTTCGATATCGTCTGCACCGGGGCCATCCCAGTTCTCGTAATAGGTGATGTCTGTCGGGGCCGAATCCAGCCGTTTTATCTCCATCGTAGCGCACCTCTTGTTGGGTTATGCCCCAACGCTAGCCCCCGGGGTTGCGGGCGGCAATGTCGCGAAATGACAATCGGGGCATGATCTGGCGCGAAATCACAATCAGCTTCACAGACCGATGGGCAGCCCCGGGCAGCGGGCGTTGGCGCCGGTAATCGCCACCGGGCCGGAAATGCCCTCGTAGGCGCCTCCCGGCGCGGCCCTGCCCTGATGACGCAGGCGATAGAAGCCATCCGGCGCATCGTGGGGCACATGCCAGATGACCTCCGCCGTGGAGGGCCCCACCACCAGCGGGTCCAGGGGCAACGGCGGCAACACCGGCGGCGACCACAGGAACCAGAGCCCCGGGTCGCGATCGGTGGCCACCGTGACCCATTCGCCCTGCTCCAGCCGCTCAACAAACACATAGCTGTCCTGGAGCATCAGGTCATTGCGCGGATGACCGGCGCGGAACGAGGCACTGATCCGGTCGCCACCTGTCGCGGTGGCCGGAACATCACTGAGCAGGTCGCCGTAACGACCGCCCCCGGCACTGTCCGAGGGCACATAGGGTGGGCGCCGCAATACTGGCGTACTGCGCGGATAGGCCGGGCCGGACGGCAGACTGTCACCCTGACGCAGGCTGATCACCAGCCGCCGGGTCTCCTGCATGACCGCTGCCAGACTCCAGGGACCGTAAACCGTTGAGGCGCCTTCATACTGCTGGCTGGCGTATTCCTCGCGGGTCGTCAGGTAATGCACATAGTCATTCACCAGCCCTGCAATGATGACGGTGTCCACGCCCACGGGGGCCAGCTCATCCAGCACCAGCGCGCGCAAACGTCGCGCCGACATGGTGGTGACCTCCCAGGGCAGCCCGACAATCGCCAGGTTGCCGATGCGGAATACCTGCAATGGCTGTATCGACGACTCGAAGTTCAACGTCAGCCCAAGCAGGTTGAGCACCAGATCAGGAACCCCCAGCACAGAATCGCCCAGATTGGTGGGCAGCAGCACCGGCTTTTCGGCATGGCAATCCAGGCCCAGCAACGGCAGCGAGTGGGTATTGCACAACAGCAGGCTGGAGACGGTATCCACCGGCAGCGCCAGGTCGGTCATGCCGGCGAAATCCTGGGCAATGGCGCGCAGCAGGGCGCTGTCCGCTGCGCAGGTGACGCCTTCCCGGCTGATCGGCCCGGGCCCGTCCTCCGCCCCGGCCGGGAAGGACACCCCCAGGGCAGCGTTACAGGTGCGTTTCACCGGGCTGTCCAGCTCCGGCGGATGATCCAGCCGGGCGAGCACAACGGGGTCGTTGACGGTGACCCGGTTCATGCGCACATGGATCAGGCGATAATCCACCGGCCCGCTGATCGGCGCGCCTTCCTGCCACAGCTCCATGGCGCGAGCCAGTTGCTTGGTCCCCGAGATGGCATTGGACTCATACACACTCAGCCCGCCGCCCCGGCGCGGGTCCGGGTGCGGAAACTTGTCGATAAAGATATTCGGCGACGCATCGCCCTCGTCGGCCTGTGCGAAGGCCGCCACGAAGGTATCGTCCCCGGGCGCACGATCGTAACGGGTGCGCATGATGCGCTCGAAGCCCAGCGACGCGAAACCCTTGCAGTCACCGCTGACCATATCGGCCTCCGGCCCGATCACGGTCGGGTGCACCCCGAACCAGTTGATCACCCCGAGCGGGCTGCCGTTCTCGCGGCGCAGGTTGAGCTGCACCATGAGCTTGTTGACGTCGACCTCTTCGCCACGGGTATCCAGAAACTGCGCCCGCTCGCTCAGCGGGTTCATGGCAAACGCTGGCCGGGAGCGGTTGATGTTCGTGTTCAGCAACTCTCCGCTGGCGAGATCAATGGGGATCGGCGCCGGATGAGCCTCGATGTTCGCGTGCGCCCGGCGTATCGCCTCCACCATGCCGTTTACCAGTGTCTGATACACCAGGTCGTCGTAGCCCAGGTGCAGCGCATTGCCGGCTTCGGTATGCGAGTAGCCTGCCGGACCACTGTGGGTGTGGGTGGCGGACAACATCAGATTGTCGCCAGCATAATGGTTCCGCAACGCCGGGTCTGCGGCGATGGCGTCGAGCACCCCGGTGCGCAAACTGCCCCACATCAGCCCGATATCAGCAGACACGAACATGATCCGCTTGCCGTTGCAGGGGGATTCGATGGCATAGGCACGGGCATACTGGCGCTGGTGCAGACCGCGCATCACCTGTGTCGTGTCTTCCCAGCCTGCGCCGCTTTTCAGGGCCACAGGGCCGGTCACGTCGAAGATGCCGGTACCGACCCGGAAACGCTGATTGTCGGCACACGCCCCGGTGGCCCGCCCTACCGCCGGCACCGGGACATCCTGGCGCAATCCCGGCGCATCCAGACCGTCGCCCACGTCACGTTTGTCGCTGTCGAGCACACACTCGGCCAGGCGCGCATCGGCAAAACGGCTGTCAGGCGCGGGGGTACCTGGCTGCCCGGGCGGCTGCCCAGGCAATGTCGGGGGTGACGAAACGGAGGTGTCGCCGCCACAGGCGGTCAGACCCCACAGCAGCAGGAAAGGCAGGAAGACACGGTGCATGCATGCTATCCCATAGCAGATTGTTATCGTATGGGACCATCGTACAGATTTGCACGTAACAATCAGGCGGGAAAGCGTGCGGATTTGGTAAGCACGCCGGAGATCAGGCTTCTGCGGTCTCCTCGGACAGCAGGAAATGCGCGCGCGCGATGGCGATCGGTTCGGCCCGTCGAACCTGCCAGGCGCTGATGTGCACATTGGCGACACGCCGCCCCAGACGCGTCACCCGGCATTCGGCGAAGGTGTCCCGGAACAGGCCCGCACGCAGGTAATCCATGGTGAAATCGATGGTTTTCGGCACCCGAGGCTCGCCCATTTCGAGCAACAGGAAAATGATCGCCGCCTGTTCCATGAAACCGGCCACCGCGCCGCCGTGCAGCGCCGGCAGCGTCGGATTGCCCAGATTGGTATCACGGCGCGGCAACACGAAGGTCAGTTCCTCGCCGCGTGCGGTAATCTCGATGCCGAGAAAATTGGCATAGGGCACCCGGTCGACCAGCGACTGGTAAGGCGCCTTGCCCTCGCGGCAGGCTGCCACGAGATCGCGCAGACCGTCCATTCTCTACTCCACAACCCGGCGGGCGCCGGGTAACTTCATGCGCATATAGGTGGCCAGCCCGGTGGCGACCGGCTCGCCCTGTTCGTCACCCTCTTCGAACACGGTCATGCGGACGAAGGCCACATGCTGGCTCAGTCGGTAACACTCGGCGTCACAGATCACGCCCTTGCCCGTGGCGGGCGCGCGCAGGTGATCTACCCGCATATCAATGGTCGGCGTGATTTCGAATTCCGGAAAGATCGTGCAGGCGTTGGCGAGGCCGCCCGCCTGATCCATCAAGGCAAAGACGGCGCCACCATGCAATACGCCAGAGTCGGGATTACCGACCAGCTCAGGGCGTGAGGCCATGCGGGTACGCACATTATTTTCGCCTGCTTCCAGCACCTCGATGCCCAGTTCTACAGAATGGCGCACCGAGGCAACAAAGCGGCGGCAAATATCCAGTCGGTTCAAGAGTCAGTCCGCTACCTGGTCAATGGATTCGATGATCTGCTGGGTATAGCGATGCACCAGGAACGGTACAGCGTTCTCGTAGAACTTCACCAGTGATTCGCGGATAAAGGCCCATTTGCTGGCGACCTGATCCAGCGCCCGGTTCACCGCGTCATCATCGCGGTATTTGCGGCGCATGTCCGCGAGCATGCGGTCGAACGCCGGCACGGTATCACGGAACTCGATCCGGCCCTCGCCGGTATCCACCGCCATACCACCGGACGGGTCCGCAGCCAACGCCAGATATTCCGATGCCATGCGCTGCATGTAGGCTGCCAGCGCCCACAGATCGTGGTAATCGCCCTCGGCGGACGTGGCAAAATTATTCAGCTGGTTGCTCATCACTGCAGCCAGGCGATTGACGTCCTGCGCCGCGTAGGTTTCGGTATAGCCGAGTTCGGCAATGGTGTTGCTGCCTGCAGCGCTGACAAAATCACGCCAGCTGTCATTCAGAGTGTCCACCAGCGCGATTTCGGCGTCGCTGTCCGCGGTGCTGGTCAGGGACTGGAAGGCACGCTGCCCGTTGCTGATGCTCTGGTTGAGCTGGCGCGCATACTGGCGGTCGCCGCCCATAACCGTATACATGTGGAAATCACCGCGGATGCGCCAGATATCCAGCTGCAGTCTCTCAAGCTGCGACTGGTCTATCGCTGCGGCCGCCGTCGTGGGCAACATCAACATGGGCAGCAAGAGCAACCCCGCACACCAGACCCGCAAATACACTGACAATCCAGCCATTACCGTTATCTCCCGAATCATTATTGTTCTGCCCACAAGCTTCCAGGCAGGTTAAACCGTGCATCCGGCAGTGTCACGCCGGGCCGGTGCCGTGCCCTCGCCTGTTCCCGGAAACCGTCAGCGACGGCAGCCACAGCAACACCCCAAGGGCGAGGACATTGGCCAACAGCCACTCCCGATCGGGTACCCGGGGTGGGGCCACCAACAGGGGACCCAAAACACCATCCGGGCCAATCGGGGCGCCGTAGCGATTGGTGCCGTCGCTACCCGGCACCAACAGGAGGTCAATGAATAATAGCAGATCAGGGCGCGGAACCAGAACCGGACCCGGAACCGGACATAGCGGCCCGGGGCGCCCGTCAGCGGCCGCCCGCCAGCGCCGCGTGCAAGGCCACGAATTCCTGCGTCAGCTTGTGCTTCGGAGACAGGTGGATCAGGGGTTTTGCGAGATCGTGGGATTCACGCATGATGACACTGGCAGACAGGTAGCTGTCGATGATCGGCAGCCCCTCTTCACTCAGGCTGTCCACCAGCTGCTGTGGCAAGCGCGCCCGGGGCTGGAACTGGTTGACCACGATCCCCTCCACTTCCAGCGCCTCGTTGTGGTCATCACGGGCTTCACGGATGTTATCCAGCAAGGTGTAGAGCGCCTTGCGGGAAAAGGCGTCGCAATCAAACGGGATCAGCACCTTGTCCCCGGCAATGAGCGCTGACAGCGTGTAGAAGTTGTAAGCGGGCGGCGTATCGATATAGATCACATCGAACTCACGTTCCAGTGCTTTCACCAGCGCCCGCAACTTGTAGATCTTGTGCTTGCTCTCGAGCATATGCTCGATCTCGCCCAGCTCCGGGTTGGACGGCAGTACGAACAGGTTGTCGAACCCGGTCGGGTGGACATATTCCTGCGGATCCTTTTCCTTCAGACGGAAAGACAGGGTCTGGGCAAAGAAAGTGCCGACATTGGGGGTCGGCCCGTCGTTGTCCTGATACGCCGCCATACCGAGCAGGTACTGGCTGGCGTTGCATTGCGGGTCCAGATCCAGCACCAGGGTGCGCTGCCCCTGGCTGGCGCTGATCGCAGCCAGATTCACCGTAATACTGGATTTACCCACACCACCTTTCTGGTTGAACACCACTCGCCGCATTCCATTGATCTCCTTGTTCGGACCGGCTGCATGATACAGCCGTCGCCGGTTTATTCACAGAATCTGTGGGTGAGCCTGTGGATAAACGCTGGGCAACCCGCTGTGACGGCGCCCGACCGGGCCCCGGCCCGCCCCTGCTCAAGAGATCACCAGTCAGCCCCCAACAGGACTCAGAAAGCTGTTTACCTGGCCGGGAAAACACTTGCTGCCCCACCATGACAGCCTATGATGTCAAGAAAGAATACACGGTATATACCCAAAAGTTCGCCATGAGGAGGTTCGCCATGAGCAGCGCCGTCCCCTTTGCCCCCGCCCCGGCCGGCAGCGGCCTGAAGCCCATACCCGGCGACGCCGGTCTGCCGATGATCGGCTATACGCTGCAGTTGATGCGTAATCCGCTCAAGGTCGGGCGTGAACGCTATGACCGTTATGGCCCGATCTCCTGGGCCAGCGCTTTCGGGTTGCGCATGGTGTCGATGGTCGGCCCTGATGCCAACGAATTCGTGCTGCGCAACAAGGGCGATCTGTTCTCCAACCATCAAGGCTGGGACTACTTCATTGGCAAGTTCTTTCATCGCGGCATCATGCTGCTGGATTTCGACGAGCACCGCTGGCATCGCAAGATCATGCAGCAGGCGTTCAAGACCGAGGTGTTGCGCGACTATATCGTGCGCATGGGGCCCGGCATCAGCCATGCGCTGCACGACTGGCGCGAGGATGACCGGTTTCTTTTCTTTCCGGCCATCAAACAGCTGACGCTGGACCTGGCGACTGACGTGTTCATGGGCCAGCAACTTGATGACCGGGCCAATGCCATCAACGAAGCCTTCGTGGATACCGTGCGCGCCGGTACCGCGATATTGCGCTTCAATGTGCCCGGTGGCCGTTGGTCAAAAGGACTGCGCGGTCGTCGCTTGCTGGAGGATTTCTTTCGCCGCGAACTGCCCAACAAGCGCAACAGTGACGCCTCGGACCTGTTCAGCGTGCTGTGTCGCGCGGAAACTGAAGACGGCGAATCCTTCAGCGATGATGACGTGGTCAACCACATGATCTTTCTGATGATGGCCGCCCACGACACGACCACGATCACCCTGTGCAACATGATCTACTGGCTGGCCAGGCATCCGGAGTGGCAGCAACGCATCCGCGAGGAAAGCCTGGCGCTGGGCAAGACGCAACTGGATTACGATGACCTGCAGAAAATGGAAAGCGCGTCCCTGGCCATGAAAGAGGCATTGCGCCTTTGCTCGCCGGTGCCCTCCATCCCGCGCCGCACGGTGCGTGACGCCGAATTCCAGGGGCACTACATCCCCGCAGGCACCCTGGTCTCCATCAGCCCCTTCTTTACCCATTTCATGCCCGAGTACTGGAACCGCCCGGCAACCTTTGACCCGGAGCGTTTTGCTGACGATCGCCGCGAAGACAAGGTGCACCCCTATGCCTGGGTCCCCTTTGGCGGCGGCGCCCACAAGTGCATCGGGCTGCATTTTGCCGAATTGCAGGTCAAAGCGGTGCTGCACCAGTTGGTGCAGCAGTTTGAATGGTCGGTGGACGCGGACTACCGGATGCCGCTGGACATGACCAGTCTGCCGGTGCCCAAGGATAAACTGCCGGTGCGTCTGCGCCGACGCCAAGCCGTCAGATGAGCCGATCTCAGGTGGCGGGCGGGACGCGCCGCGCCACCTCTCGCAGGGTCACGAATTCTTCCGCCGAGGTGGGGTGAATCCCCAGGGTGCGATCAAAGTCCGCCTTGGTCGCCCCCATGTTCACGGCCACTGCGAACCCCTGAACGATTTCACCGGCTTCATCACCGGCCATATGCAGGCCGACCACGCGATCCGTTGCATCATCGACCACCAGCTTGACCAGCGAGCGGTGCTGGATGTCACCGAGGCTGTAACGAAGCGGGCGGAAATTGCCCAGATAGATGCGCAGGCTGCCATAGCGCGCCTGCGCCTCGGCTTCGGTGAGCCCCACGGTGCCGATATTCGGCTGGCAGAAGACCGCGGTGGGTATGTTTTCGTAGCCCACGTCCGGCTGGGCATCCTGGCCAAACAGGGCGCGCGCCAGCCACATGCCCTCCGCCAGGGCTACCGGGGTCAACTGGACCCGATCGGTGACGTCGCCCACGGCGTAGAGGCCCGGCAGGCTGGTGGCATAGCCGGCATCCACGCTCAGCGCGCCGTTGCTGCTGCGGGCGATATCGACACCCGGGGCGAACAGATCGTCGATATTCGGCACCCGGCCGGTGGCGTAGAACACCGCATCCACCTCGCAGTGGCTGCCGTCTGCCAGGGTAAGCAGGCGGCCACCGTCCGGGGTTTCGCGTATGGCCGTGACGTCGGTATTGAAACGCAGCGCCACGCCACGCTCGCGCATCTGCTCGGCGACAAAGCGGCGAATATCGTCATCGAAACCGCGCAGAAAGAGATCACCACGATACAACTGCTGCACCTCGACCCCGAGACCCTGCAGGATCGAGGCGAACTCCGTAGCAATATAGCCTCCGCCTACCACGGCGACCCGGCGCGGCAGATCCGGCAGGAAAAACAGGTCGTCGGAGATCAGTGCCAGTTCATGGCCGGGCACATCCGGTACATGCGGCTTGCCGCCGGTGGCAATCAGCAGGTGCCGCCCGGAGAGCAACTGGCGAGCGCCGTCGGACGCGGTGACCGACACGCTGCCGGCCGCCTCGATACGCCCGTGGCCAACGAACACCTCGACGCCGGCCTGCTCCAGCATGCGCTCATAAATGCCGTTCAGACGCTCGATGGCCCGTGTCTTGTTGTCACGCAGCCGGGCCCAGTCAGGCCGCGCCTCCGCGCCCTGCCCCGGCTCGAAACCGAAGTCACGCGCCTGGGCGAACAGGCCGGGAAACTCGGAGGCGTAAGCAAACAGCTTCTTCGGCACACACCCCACATTCACGCAGGTACCGCCGAAGAAGCGGGATTCGACAATGGCGACCCGGGCGCCGAGTCCTGCGGCGATCCGCGCCGCCCGCACCCCGCCGGAGCCTGCCCCGATGACTATCAGATCGTACATCTTTTCTCCTTGCTCAGATTTCAGGCATACTTGGCAGTCCACATATCAGAATAAAGCATGGGATCGGGACATGCGGGGACCCTTCATCATACCGCTGGCGTTGCTGGCCACCAGCGCGCTGGCGCCATGGCAGGCCAGCGCCGACGCGATCTATACCTATCGTGCTCCGGACGGCGTGCCGATGTTCACCGACCGCGAGAGCATGCCCTCCGGCTACGAGCTGCTGAACGTGCGCCGGGGCTGGGTGGAGCGGCGCGGGCCCCTCAGCGACGACCTGCGCGACCTCTATGACCCGGAAATCCGCCACGCGGCACGTCTTTACGGGATTGATCCCGGCCTGATCAAGGCCGTCATCCACGCTGAATCCCTGTTCGATCGTCATGCCGTCTCCCGCGTCGGCGCCCAGGGGCTGATGCAACTGATGCCGCGAACCGCCAACTTCCTGGAGGTCAACAACGCCTTCGACCCGCGCCAGAACATCGCCGGGGGGGCACGCTTCCTCAATTACCTGATGGAGCGCTTCGACGATCTCGAACTGGTGCTGGCGGCCTACAACGCAGGCGAAGGCAATGTGCGCCGCTATGGCGGCGTACCGCCCTTCCCGGAAACCCAGGGCTATGTAAAGCGCGTCCAGCAGTTGCTGCCACGATACCAGCAGCACTTCGCCAGCCCGGACCCGAGCCTGGCCATCCGCTGACGCTCAGGGCAGGCTGACGCCCAGCCACTGACCATCGTACTCCACCGGGTAGCCGACCGGCTGCCCTGCCCGCCCGCACTCACGCACATCAAACACCTGCCCGTGTCCCGGGCAGCGCAGTTGGTAACCGGACAGGGTGCCACGGCCCAGATCACTCCCGGCATGCGGGCAGCGTGCATCCAGCAGGAAGACCTCCGTGCCGACCGATATCAGCAGCAACTCGTGGCGACCGATGCGAAACCTGGCCCGCAGACCATCGTGCACCTGATCCAGCCGCAACAGGCGATGAAATGTCATAAAAAAGCCGGACCCTTTCGGGTCCGGCCGTCTCCGGTTCCGGTTTCTGGCACGGGATTACTTCCCGTGCTTCTCAGCCAGATAGAACCAGGTGTCCAGGACCGAATCCGGGTTCAGGGACACACTGGAAATGCCCTGTTCCATCAGCCACTTGGCCAGATCCGGGTGATCGGACGGCCCCTGGCCGCAGATCCCGACGTACTTGCCTGCCTTGTTGCATGCCTCGATCGCCATGCTCAGCAGCTTCTTCACTGCCGGATCGCGCTCGTCAAACAGGTGGCTGACAATACCGGAATCCCGATCCAGGCCCAGGGTCAGCTGAGTCAGGTCGTTGGAGCCGATGGAGAAACCGTCGAAGTGCTGGATGAACTCATCGGCCAGCAACGCATTGGTGGGCAGCTCGCACATCATGATGACGCGCAGGCCTTCCTCCCCCCGCTTCAGGCCGTTTTTCGCCAGCAGCTCGATCACATGCTCGGCCTCGCCCACGGTCCGCACGAAGGGCACCATCACCTCAACGTTGGTGAAGCCCATCTCCTCACGGACCTTCTTCAGGGCCCGGCACTCCAGCTCGAAACAGTCGCGGAAGTTCTCGCTGACATAGCGGGAGGCGCCGCGGAAGCCCAGCATCGGGTTCTCTTCCTCTGGCTCATACAGCTTGCCGCCGATCAGGTTGGCGTACTCGTTGGACTTGAAGTCGGACAGGCGCACGATCACCTTCTCGGGATGGAAGGCTGCCGCCAGGGTGCTGATGCCTTCCACCAGTTTCTCGACGTAAAACTCCACCGGGTCGCCGTAGCCGGCAATCCGCTTGTCTACCGTTTGCTGGATGTCGCGCGGCAGGCTGTTGTAGTTCAGCAGCGCTTTCGGGTGCACACCGATCATGCGGTTGATGATGAACTCCAGACGCGCCAGACCCACGCCCTGGTTGGGCAGCGTGGCAAAATCGAACGCCCGATCCGGGTTGCCCACGTTCATCATGATCTTGAACGACAGCTTCGGCATCGACTCGATCGAGTTGCGCTGCACGTCGAAGGCCAGGCGACCTTCATAGATCTTGCCGGTATCCCCTTCGGCACAGGAAGCGGTGACTTCCTGACCGTCTTTCAGGATTTCAGTGGCATCACCACAGCCCACAATGGCCGGCACGCCCAGCTCACGGGCGATGATCGCCGCGTGGCAGGTCCGCCCGCCGCGGTTGGTCACGATGGCGGCGGCGCGCTTCATCACCGGCTCCCAATCGGGGTCGGTCATGTCGGTCACCAGCACGTCGCCATCCTGGACCCGCTCCATTTCCTTGATATTGGTGATGACCCGCACCACGCCCGCGCCGATGCGCTGGCCGATGGAGCGGCCTTCGACCAGTACCTTGCTGCCCTTTTCCTTGAGCAGGTAGCGCTCCATCACCGAGACATCAGAGCGGCTCTTCACCGTTTCCGGGCGGGCCTGCACGATATACAGCTTGCCGTCATCACCATCCAGGGCCCATTCGATATCCATCGGGTGGCCATAGTGCTTTTCGATCTCGATGGCCTGACGCGCCAGATCGGAAATCTGCGCATCGGAGAGCGAGAAGCGCATGCGGTCCTCACGGCTCACGTCAACGGTCTGCACCGACTTGCCCGCGCTGGCCTCACTGCCGTAGATCATCTTCTGCAGTTTCGACCCCAGATTGCGGCGCAGGATCGCCGGACGCTTGTTCAGCAGGGTCTTCTTGTGCACGTAGAACTCATCGGGGTTCACCGCACCCTGTACCACCATTTCACCGAGGCCATAGGAGGACGTGATGAAGACCACATCGCGGAAACCGGATTCGGTATCCAGCGAGAACATGACGCCCGCCGCCCCGGTCTCGGAGCGCACCATGCGCTGGATGCCCGCAGAGAGGGCGACACCGGCATGTTCGAAGCCCTGGTGCACGCGGTAGCTGATGGCGCGATCGTTGAACAGGGAGGCAAATACCTCCTTCACCGCCACCAGAACATTGTCAACACCACGAATATTGAGGAAGGTTTCCTGCTGGCCCGCGAAGGAGGCATCCGGCAGGTCTTCGGCCGTAGCCGAGGAACGCACGGCCACCGCCAGCTCGGCATTGCCCTCACTGATCTGCGCGAAGGCGTCACGAATCTGCTGCTCCAGTTCCGGCTGGAACGGCGCTTCGACCACCCAGCGACGGATCTCTTCGCCAGTGCGGGCCAGTGCCACCACGTCATTGACGTCCAGGCTGGCCAGGGCGTCGTTGATCTTGCGGGTCAGGTCGTTATGTTCGAGGAAATCGCGATAGGCCTGCGCCGTGGTCGCAAAACCGCCGGGTACGGAAACTCCCGCCGCCGCCAGATTGCTGATCATTTCGCCCAGGGAAGCATTCTTGCCCCCGACCGTCTCCACGTCGCCCTTGCCCAGGCGTTCAAACCAGACTACGTACTCCGCCAAGGTCCTGCTCCCTACATGTTCCGGAATATGGATGGATGTGTCGCGGGGGGTATTCTACTCAAAAAGCCGCCCCGTTTCTCGCCCGAAATGATTCGACTTTCGGGGCAGGTGTCAATCCCTTCCCCGGCGCGCCCTTGCCAGCCCGGCAAAGCCCCGCTAGCCTTGCCCGACAGCCTTGCCTTCCAGCCTCGACCGCGAGTGTGACCTGCCCATGAAACGAACCGCCTTCTTTGTCTCCGACGGCACCGGCATCACCGCCGAGACCCTGGGCCACTCCATGCTCAGCCAGTTCCGCGGTGTCGAGTTCGAGCAAGTCACCCTGCCCTACGTGCAATCCCTGGAAACCACCCAGAGCGCCGTGGCGCGGATCAACGAGACCGCCGAGCGGGACGGCCAGCGGCCGGTGGTCTTCTCGACCCTGGTGGACGAGGAGCACCGGGCACTTATCGGGCGCTGCCATGGCCTGGTGCTGGACATGTTCGCGGCCTTTGTCGGCCCGCTGGAGAGCGAGCTGGGGGTCCGTTCCAGCCATACCGTGGGCGAGACCCACGCGATCCGCGATCATGAGGCCTACCGCATCCGGATCGATGCCGTGCATTACGCGCTGGACAATGATGACGGCGCCCGCACCCGGCACTATGACAAGGCCGATGTGGTACTGGTGGGGGTCTCACGCAGCGGCAAGACGCCGACCTGTCTGTATCTGGCACTGCAGTTCGGCCTCTATGCCGCCAATTACCCGCTGACCGAAGACGATTTTGACGACCTGCGCCTGCCGCAGTCGCTGATGCCGCACAAGGACAAGCTGTTCGGCCTGACCATCGACCCGGACCGCCTGGCGGCGATCCGCAGCGAGCGCAAGGCCGGCAGCAAGTACGCCTCCCCGCGCCAGTGCGACATGGAAGTGCGGGCCCTGGAGGCCCTGTTCAACAAGTTCAACATCCCCAGCCTGAACGCGACCGAACTCTCCATCGAGGAGATTTCGACCCGCATTCTGGCCAAAACCGGGATTCAGCGGCGCCTGCAGTAGACGCTCAGAGCTCTCCCGGTTCGCCCGCGTAGGCCACAAACAGACACCCCGCGCCCACGTTGACCGCGCCAGTGGCGCTCATGGTAGACAGGTGCAGAGCCAGCCCGGCCTCCCGGACGGCAGCCTCAAGCTCACGAAAGCCTGCCATGTCCGGCACGGCTGAGATGTCGCCCGCGTAGCTCATGCAGACACTGCCAGAGGTGACCTTGCCGTCTCTGATCTGTGTCGTCACATGCTCCAGCATGCGGCGCACCGACTTTTCATAGCTCATATTGACCGTGGCCGGGTCTTCCTGCCCGCGGTAGACCTTGATGATCGGATGCAGCGACAGTGCCGAGCCGACCGCCAGGGCCGCACCACGCAAGGTATCACTGAAACTCTTGCGCTCCCCCTTCTTGAAGCCCCGCGCCCGCACATAGCCCAGATCCGCTGGCACCATGAAGCCACAGACCTCCGGAATTAGGTTGTCCAGCTTGAGGCGCACCTCATTGGGGTGTATTCCCTGCGCGATCAGCCCGGCGGCTTCGGCCACCAGCACGGCGGTGCCGGCAAAGATGGTCTTGCTGTCGATTACCCGCATGGAGAAGGGCCCGGCAACGTCTGCCGCCTGACGCGCCTGCCGGTACTGCTTGAGGATGGCAAACGAGGCCCGCGAAGCATTATCGAAGATCTGGCTGCGCTTGCTCGACACCGTGATACAGAACACCAGATCGAAATCCAGCACCAGCCGATCCAGAAACACCGCCTGGACCTGCTCACTGGTGTAAGGAATGGACTCCGAATCGATGCCTTTGGTGTCGAGCTGCTCGGCGTAGAAGCGCCGGGTGGCCTTTTCATCCCGCTCATCGACCAGGAGCTCGTCGCCAAGACGGATGGAGATGGGCATGACGCGAATGTCATGCTGTGAATAGAACTCTGCCGGCAGATCACATGTTGAATCCACCACAATGCCGATACGCATGGGTTTCTCTCCCCCTGAGATGCGGAAACGCGTCGTCCCAGACAAGGCGGAGTGGACCAGGGCTGTGTTGTTCGGCCTGTAGTTGTTGTTGTCGGCATGCTCCCCTGGCCACCCCGGGCACCCCCGCGCCCGGTGATCCTCAGCCAGACTGCTTGTGACGCAAACTGGTTATGTCGTGCCAGTTCAGTGTAGCGCAGTGGCCAACGGCTGCAATGCGGGAGACAAATTTGTAACTCACTGATTACAAATAACTTTTCACTGTCGTCTTTGACGTTGTCTCAGCCCGCCACTGCAGGCGGGAAGATTTGTAACACCCGGCCCGGTCACCAGGGCTGCGCGATCAGGCCGTGGTATATCCTGTTGTGGTGCGTCAACTGGAGTGCCAGCCACAGGGCAAGCCCGGTGGCATGTGCATCGCTGTGCTCGTCTTCTGGCGCGAAAGCAAAGCCACCGTCCTCACGCCGGGCTGACAGGAAGCCATTCAGCCATTCATGACTGACCAGATCGGAACGTCCCGCTGCCGCGAGAAAGGCCATCGCCTCGATATCGATGTCACGAATCCCCTGCTCTGGCGGTTGCACCAGGGCCAGGTTCCTGATGACCAGTTGCTCCACTTCTGCCGCTGGCAGCCGTGAGGGGCACGCATTATCGGTAAGCAACAGATACGCGAACAGCGCATGGCTCACCTCATAGGGCTCACTGCTCTCTGAAAGCTGAAGCAGTTGCCCCAGATAATCGACGTCAAGGGGGTGCTCATGGCAGTACAAGGGCGCAATGGTGACATCGTCCAGCCCCGCCAGACCGGTCAAAGCCTCCGCAGGCAATGTATGGTCCGGGTCATAAAAACGACGGTATGCCAGCAAGGAGGCACGCATCGCGTCATCTGTCTCTTCTTGCAGAAGGCTGTCCAGCATCACCATCGGCGAGAAGGTGGTAACAATATCGAATTGTCGCTGCATCCATGACAGGCCGAGCAGCACGTCCGCAGGCAACTGTTCGTGATGATCTTCCAGCCAGCCCAGTGCCTCCGTGGCTACTTCCGCAAGGCCCTGATGTAACGGCAGAGTGTTGACAGGATCGAGATCCGGATGCCTCAGCGTCAGGAACCGGTTCACCGGCACAGCCTGAAGAATCTCCTCGCGACCATCATGCCAGGTCACCCGTACTTCATCCGCCTGCACGGCCGCGCCCAGACCGAAATGCAGTATTGCCGGCGTCTGCCCCAGATAGCCGGAGTTCGCTTCCACCTGACGCATCCTCGTGATATCGCCAGTGCGGACCCTGACCACCGCGCCTATGGCCTGGGTATTGGGGCGATCGGCAATCAACGATACGCTCAGAAAATTGACGGCTCCCTGCCCGGAAAGCTGATTCTCGAAGAACAGCGGCGGCCCGATATTCTGCGCAACAAGAATATCAATATCGCCATCTCGATCCACATCGGCACAGACCACGCCCCTGCCGTTGGTTGCCGATGTCATGCCCCAGTCTTCTGCCTGATCAATAAAGGTGCCATCGCCCTGATTCATGAATAACCTTGGGCGCTGCTGATGATACCCTTCGAGCAGTTGATCGAGGTCATTCAGCAGTTCTTCCGACAACTGGGCCCTGACTTGCTCAGGCACAAGCCCATACCCGTTCTCGACAAACAGATCCACGTAGCCGTTATTGTTGAAATCTGCAGCGCACACTCCCCAGGCCCAACCCGCATCTTCGGCACCATGCGCCGCCTGGAGAGAGAACGGAAAAGCGGCGTCCTCACCATGATAAAGCTTGTTGCCGGTGCGGCCCCAGGGCCACTCGCGATCATCATCCGGTGCATGTATGGAACTCACATACCACGACAGCCGCCCGCTATTGTCGAAGTCAGCCAGCGCAGAGCCCATGCCGTTTTCGTCAACGATAACGCTTCGATCGGTAATGACACTGAACCGGCCAGTGCCGTCGTTGGTCGCCACCTCGCTGGTTTCAAAATCGGACGCCACCAGCAGATCAGGAGATCCATCGCCGGTCAGATCAGTAAAGGCAGGCGAGAAATTGAAGTTCTGGGCTAACTGGGCCCCCGTGGTCCCCGCGTCAACATCATAGGGATAAAGAACTCCGACTGGTCCGAGAAAGGCGTTCGCGCCCATATTCTTCATCATGGCCGGCGCCGCGCCCGGCCTGGCAGCAAGATCCCAATGCGCGATGAAGGCGTCCACCCATCCATTGCCATCAATATCCGAAAATGCGAAGCCGAAAGTCGATTTGGACATCGGAACAGACTGACGCTGAACGAACCCGCCCGTCGAGGCATGCCGATATACTCGCACCTCTCCGGCCAGGTAATTGCCGATCAACACATCAGGGCGATAGTTGGCATCCAGATCTGCAGCGCCAAGCGCAAGCGGGATATCAGCCCCCTGCCAGAACTCGTGAGGCCTTGACGCGAAGCCACGCCCCATATCGTTGCGATAGAACACCAGACCCTCACCGCCGTAGCCGCCCGTGGTAAAGAGCGCGTCCAGCCAGCAATCTCCGTTCAAGGGTGCAAGCAAGACCGCGCCACTTTGCATGGCGGCCTCTAGCGCTCCGAACTCACGACGCCAGGCTTCAGCGGGCAGCTCATGGTGATGATCCAGTCCAACCTCCGAAGCGCGCTCCACAAAACCGGACTGCTGCGACCCGGACATCATACGGCCACGCAGGTTGTGACCACACAGGGTCTTGGCCGAGAAGTGCCTGAAGGGCGCTGTCGAGGGGTCCGTCGGATCAGTCGGGTCAGTCGGATCGGTCGGATCGGTCGGATCGGTCGGATCGGTCGGGTCAGTCGGATCCGTTGGCCCACTCCCCCCATCATTCCCTTCAGGGTGTGCAGGCACATTGGGAATCTGGGCGTACAGCATATGTCCGTCATGGTCGTCTTCGGCACCCGCTATCCAGGGCGCCAGGCATGTTTCCGTGATTACGCAAGGGTCAGTCAGCGCATTGAGGAAGGCCACCAGAGCTGCGAGTTCCTCATCCGACAAGGGGCGATGCGGCAAGGCATCCGAGACACGCTCAAGCGCACTCAGGGTCATGGCCCTCGCCCGCGGATAGGGCGGCTCCTCAAGCATGGAAAACTGGGAAAGGTGCGCAAGCGAAAAGTCGTAATGTTCGATTTCTCCGACCGGATCAGCGTGATAGCGCAGAAACGCTGCAAGATCATCAAAGGCACCGCTATGGCCATAAGGACCGGTTGCCGCGATATTCAGCAGGCCGGGCGTGCGGAAGCGGTAGCGGTCCTCGTCCTTCTGTGTCACCAGGAAAAGCCCCGGATCAGTGTCATCGGCACGCTTGCCGCGACCGAACTGGGGTATCGCCGCAATGTGCAGCTTCTCATCCGTAAAGCGATCGCCACTATGGCACCCTGCGCAACCCAGCCCCCCCTCGTGCAAACTGGTCAGAAACAGCTCGGCTCCTCTGACCTGCTGTGTCGTAAGCGCTGAGGGGTTTCCGCGTACAAACTCGGCCCAGGGACTGTCTACAAATGTCTTGCTCGCCTGATATGCAGACAGCGCACTGGCGATATTGTCGTAGTTGATCAAGCCTTCCAGATCACCGTCGTCACCGAATGCACTACGAAACGGACCTTCCCAGCTTTCAGCAGCGTCCCGGAGCCGCTGCGCAATTCTCGCGCGTAGCTGATCAGGCGAGAGTGAGTAGAATTCGCCGAAACCACGCATTTCAGCAAAGCTGGTCACCGGGAATCTCGCCTGGACGGCGAGCAGATCACCCGCAGCAGACGGGTCAGGCAATCGGCGCAGCAGACTCTCCGGCGTGCGGATCATCTGCTCACCCGAATCCGGGTCAGTCCCCAGCACGAACAACCTGCCATCGTGGAAAAGCGTGGTGCGATAAAGTGCGGAGTTGAATATCGTCTGTGCGTTGCGTGGCACGTTCGGTCCGCCGAGCGTCAGCGCTTTGGGATCGCCATCACGGGCAAGATCAATGGTGCGGCCAGGCCCCAGCACCTCGGGCTCGTGTGCTGCGACACCGATCGATAGCGACAGGCCATCCCCGCCCCCTAACAGCGGATGGTGACAACTGACACAGGCAACATCCCGGTCGCCGCTCAGCTGGCGCGAGAAAAACAGCGCCCTGCCGAGGGTGACCCGGGGATCGTCTGCGGGTGGCACAAGGATATTTGCTGCAGGGTTGCCGCTGAGCCCATGAGCCTGGATGAGTGCATAAAGTGGCGCCGCGGCTCCGGCACCGGGCGGGTCACTTGTTGTGCCGTTGTCGCTCCCGCCACAACCTGCATTGACGAGAGCCAGCAACAAAAGCCACGTGCGATAGCGTGTCATTCACCAGCGCCTGTCAGGGAAAGGAAGGGTGTGAATCCTGAGGCCTCAGGGTAATCGATGTGTGCCACTGACCGCTTGGCACAACAATAGTACCCAGGCTGTTACCGGCGAACTCTACCGCGCCCACCTGCAGGACCTGTCCTGCGCTGCCACCGGGCAGGCTGCTGCCCACTACGCCGTCGAGCATTCTTGCGGTGGCCGTCTGGCCAATAAGAATATCCTGGGAAATAACGAGTTTGGGAAACCCATCGCCATCTTCCGCTGCACCACGCAAATCAATACGCCCATTGATGATGGCCATGTCGCCGGTGATGTCGGCAAGCCTCATTTCGACCGTCGGACGACTTGGTTCAGCGAACGAAAGGTAGGTGCCCTCGCCGCTGGCCAACCCGGCAGCGACCCGCTCCGGCGAGTCATCGCGGTAAGAGCGCATCGCCATCGAGTAGCCCAGATAATGCTGCCCGAGAGGCGCCGGTGACATACGGATATTAAGCAAACCTTCATAATTGAACCCGATCAGCGCACCCTGGAGCAGGCGGGCTTCCGGCTGGGTCAGGTCGGTACCACCGAAGATCCCGTTGATCGCGAGACGCACGTTCCGCGACATCAGATCCAGCCCACCCTCATAATGATCGCTCGGGTCCCATTGCGGTTTGATCCATATACGCGTGTCATCCGCAAGCAACAGGAAACTCACGCCGAGCAGCCCGATACCCATTTCTGCAGCGGTGTCGGCAATCATCAGGTGTGAACCCCGGCTCCAGTCAAAACCCTGCTGAGCCCCGTTGAAAGTCTGGGACATCAGGGCGATGTCGGCGATCATCCCGTAATCAAGGCTGCCGCCGCTGATATCACTGGGATTACCGCCCGGATACAGATAGATATCTCCATCCATGTTCGCCAGGGTATAGATAAGCCCCCAGTCAAACTCACGGTTATACCCGTCCGTCGCATTGAACGGCTGAGACGGATCGGAACCATCGAACAGGCGTACTTGCCGGGCGTAGGTCAGCAAATTGCCGTCACGCATGCTCAATGCCACCCCGCCCATATTGCTGGTGGGCGCAATGAAGTCATTGACCTGCCCGGCCGGCAGACCCACCAGGGTACCGGCAGCGCAGGTGCCTCCCTGAGGCGCGCCCCAACACAGCGGCGCTGCGCCCTGCCCTGCATTGATGACATCTATCCCGATATACGGGAAGTCATGCCCGTATTCGATACCGGGAAGATTCTGCCAGTCGCTCAGCTCAAACCGGATCGGGAAGCCTCCCGGGCCTCCCACCTCGCCGAAGCGCCAGCGAAACGGCGAGCCGCCCGCAGGCAAATCCGTGTCCGAAGATACCGCATAATTCCAGCGGGTACTGAAATTGAGTCCCTCCGAACGTCCATTGGCATATTCGATACCGCCCGTGCGGAACACCAACTCGGCATCCCTGAGCGTCCCCTCCCAGCCAAAATGCATCAGTTCCCGTTCCTGGCCGGTAATGGTAAAGCTGCTTTCGCCCAGGCCGACAGGGAACTTGTAGAGGATGTCATTATCAAGCCGGACATTGATGAAATCGGCCGCCGTCCTGAGCCCGGACACATCCGCCATGATCGCACCTGCTGGCGCATTACGGCGGGGCCCCATCCCGATGGTTCCGTTAATGACATCCCATTGGGCGTTCATATTGGAGTAGATCAGGTAAGGATGCTCATGCCAGAGCTGGCGATAGAACATGTTGGCGTTGTCGAGGGAGGCGCTCAGGGTGACGCGGCCCTCATCGTTGAGGAAGCCACCGCTGTTGCTGAATGACAACTGGCCCGAAAAGTCCAGCGCCAGGCTGCCATAGCTTTTATCAGGCTGCGAATCATGGGAAATCCTTTCAGCCTGGAAGCGCACACGATCAACGCTCATCTCGAAGGCAAGGCGGGGACCATCCACATCAGCGCCGATATCAAACTGGGTGCTCAGCGTGGCCTGCCCGGGGCGCAGCGTGCCATCGATATTAACGGGCGTAAAACTGACTGACTCAAGCAACAGACTTGATGTCATATCCTGACGCCCGGCACCGGGCGTGTCGTGCATGACGCGATCGCCATCCAGATAGCGCCCGGCATCCGTTTCCCAACGCACCGCATCAGCACCGATTCGCTCGGCGGACACAGATATCCTCAGTCCGTCCTGGCCGCTGACGGATGACATCTCTTCCTCGCTCATCGCCTGCATGGCGACGACCAGAGGGGCATGCGACAGCAGCAGAAACAACGCCACTGCGCGTCGTGCATTGTGCTTACTGTGGCTCACATCGCTCATAATCATTCGCATCATCAGCAGAACATACTGCCGCCGTAGCAGTTCACGGGCGGCACGGTATTCAATTCAGAGTCCCTCACCACCGGGCCGGGTGAACTCAAGGCACCAAGCGCTTCCCCCAGGCCGAGGCTCACCGTATCACCGGTAAAGTTTTTCACGTTCACCTGCGGCACGTTCATCCACCAGCCCGCATTGGCGATCTGTGCATAGCCCTGCTTGTCATAGGTGGGGTACGAAACGCGCTCTCGCTGGAATGAAATAAAGAAGTCCGAGGTGCCATCAAGCGCGAAACCATGGATAAAGCGCAGGTTCTGCTGAATGGTGGCATAGGCCTGATTGATCCCGATGGCGGACAGGAAACCCGCGCTGAGAGTTAGCGGGATACCGGGCTCGACGATCTCATTCAGGCGTGTACCCTGAATTTCAACAAAGTAAGGTGTATTACACTGGTTGTTGTTGGCCACATCACCGAAGCAGGCTGTCTGGGTACCCAGCAAGGTAATGGATACCGGAAACTGACCCGAAAGCTCCGCATCAATATAGCCGCTGAGTCTGTTGATGCCAGAGTGGCACGCCAGACGCGCTGCGGGGGTATTACCGCCGCAGGTGCCACCGTGCTCCTGGTTCACCTGGCCGTTCGCATAGGTACGACCGACACCGAAGAAGCCGTTAGCCTCTTGCGAACCGATTTTCACACCGGAGATTTCTCGTGTACCGTCTCCTGACTCACGTATGGCCAGTTCGATATAGGGTCGGCGCAAGGTAAAGGACGAATCCACCGCAGCGCCCGGGCCATCACCCGTGGCGTTCAGTCCCATCAATCGCACAAAATCGAGATCGATATCACAGGCATTGCCGACGATGGACTCGTTGAAGCCACCGCAGCCCAGCTGCATCTTGTCGATATTGGCGTTCAACTCCAGCTGGACATCCAGCCCCATTCTGAAGAAGGTAAAGTCTGTGGTGCTGCCCGCTGCGCCTGTTGGCGCGATCATGTCGGACACAAACAGGGCTTGCCCGGTAACGCGGGACAAATCGTCATCATCCAGCATCACCATAGCGTATGACGGCGCAATCCATGACAGCAGGGCGAGAACGGGCATGAAGCGTATACTTGTCATTATTATTGTGCCCCTTAAAATCCGAACATGAGAACACGGCCATCAACATCTATCCGCGCCGCATTCTGAAACTTGTCTGTAATCTGCAAGCCGAGAAAAGACGCATCGACATCATTGGCAGGCAGGAAACCTTCAGCGCCGGTCTGCACTGTCGCCCGACCGATATACAGATGCCATTCAATGTCTGTCTCGAAGGTACTGGCAGATCCGGGAAAGCGCATCCCCAAGGCGGGCAAGCCGTTGGCATTGCAGGTGGGATTGGCACCCCCGACACCCTGACCAGTCAGACAGGTTTGCCCGTCCTGACTGAGGAATCGCCGGGGATCGGCATAAGCGCCATTCGTCGAGGGGGTCTCTGCGGCGTCGATAAAGAGGCCGTTGAGCTTGAGAATCCCGTAGATATCCTTCAGCACCAGCCACTCATCGCGGTTGTTGAACTGAAGCGAGAAAGTACACGGATTGCCAACACCAGAACAGTTGCCCAGATTGGCCAGGGGGTTGCCGTCAGCATCGGCATTCATCCGGAATTCGGTATCCAGGGCGATGCCCTCCTGACCGGTAATCAGGCCAAGCTGCGCATCATCCATGGGCACCAGACCGCTGGCTGATACGGCGGTGATCTGCATACCGCAAAGGGCCACCAGCAGCATTGCTACGAAGCGGCTCATAAGTTGGTCGCTCCCAGAGAGGTGATCTTCAGATGCTGAAACATCATCCCCTCTATACGCGCGGTACCAATGTTGATCGCGTCCATCTGCAACAGCGGGTTGTAGTTATTCAGATAGTTCGGATTGGCACGGCGCCCGGCATTGTTGTTACAGCCCTGGAAAAGTCCGCAGTTGGTGCTGTAGACCTCGACCAGAAACGAGGGAGAGTTGGCAGGTACACCAGGAATGAACACCGCTCTGTTCTGGTTATTCGGCACAGACCAGTTGGCGCCAGGCTGCCGTGACACAAATGATATGCCGCCCTGGGCCACAATCGCCTCACGGTTTGATGCACCCTGTACGACCGTGCCCACCTGCGGAGTGGCCGTAGCCACCGTGCCGCCAAATTCGGCATTGGTGACATTCCGGTTCGGACCATCGGGGTCGATGCCCGAGTAACGAATTCCGCTAACACCTGTGCCGCCCAGGCAGTTCGCCGCACCACATGTCGGGAAGGCCGTACCCCAGTTCACGTAGCCATGGGTTTCATAGTAGCGATCTGTACGCCCGGTCCGTTGATAACCACTCTGCCCGGCGATCTGGTACAGATCATTGTAGGCCGGAGCGGCATTCGGCACGCGGGTCAGTTCGATGGTGAAGTTTCCGTCGCCGGTGCCATCCAGCACGATGGACTGGTAATGCAGCTGCCCCAACGGCAGGAAAGCATTCACATCGGTGAAGTAGAGCCCTTCCTGATCCGTAAAGCGGGGCAAGCCCTGACTGTCGGGCCCGGCGGCAATCTGGTTCACACTCAGACGGTAATCGCCGGACAACCGGCTGTGGTACAGCAATCCGAGAGAACCATCCGTCTGGCTCTGGAAAAGCTGTAAAAGCGGCCCGGCCATGGGATTGTTGGTCGTGCCGAACTGGGAAGGCGGCCGCACCCGCGCGGCGGGCTTGCCGAGGATGATACTCTGGCTTTGCAGTACCCCCAGGATATCTCGCGGCGCTACGCCGTTATCAATACTGGCTTCGATTTCGCCCCAGAAGCTCCAGCGGAAAGCGTCGGTATTCGAAGGCCCCAGCAACTCGAGTACAGTGGCATTGACTCCCGCCACCCACTGGTTCGAGGCATTGCGCCCCACCCGATCGTAATCGAACACACGCAGGACGAAGGGGTTATTGTGCGTGGCGTAATTAGCGATGCCCGACTGCGTCATGGGGCAGCCGAGGTTGCTGTACCCCGCCCCACAGCCGTGGCCACCCTCTGCGGTCCAGGTCATGCCGGTACCACTGACCCCCGTCATGGCCAGACCGAACCATCGCAGGTCACCGCGGTTAAACGAGGTATCGCCGCCGGGCGGCCCGCCGATCTGCTCGATATAACTGGTGGGCGCCATCTGGAAACGGATGTCTTCGAAAACAAAGGCAAGTCCCGTTCCGGACACCCCGGCCATCTCGTCCTCTTCCAGTGGCACCATACCGCCGGACATGCCACCAGACACGGCGAAACCCGCCGCAGGCACAAGCGCCGCGCCGAACAGGACAGCAGACAGGAAATGGCGAAACGCCCCCGGAGAACCAAAAATACGCACCGTCATGCCTCGTTTTTTGTAGTCGTTATACGGCGTACTTATCCGGGCCGGGCGACTCAGGCATAACAATTGGCCCGACCACATTTATGTGATCAGGCTACAGGTGCGCACCGAATGGGGCAATATTCGTATACTTGTCTCTTTAAAATCAAAACGTTACATCTAAATTTGTTCCCTTTTTCCTCCCTGTCAGGCCACCGGGGCCCGCATGAACAACTCGTCGACAACAAACTGTTACCGGCAGTAACACTTCACTTTCGCAGACCGATGCTCACATCCAGCGATCCACCGGGGATCACCATATCCATCAGAGTATCGCCGCCGAACTGCACGCTACCCCGCAGGGCCGGCTCCGCCGGGCCGGGGAGCGCCAGCCCGGCGCTTCGGCCCAGCAGGGTGTCAGCCGCGATCACCAGCCGGGGCACCGGGTCATCAATACTGTACGGGTCCTGGCTGGTGGACAGCAGATCCAGGCGGCCGTCAACGATGGCCAGATCACCGGTGAGATTGGCAATCCGCAGATCGATCTCGGGGTAATTGGGCTCCGCCAGAGAGATGTAGCTGCCGCCTCCCTGATCCAGACGGATATGCCCGGAGAAACCCAGATAGGTATTGCCGATCCGGCTGCCGTCAGCGACCCGCATGACCTCCTCGCCCGGCGCGATATCCAATCGGATATTTTCGGCCTCAAGGTTGATGCGCTGGCGCCAGCCCTCCACCAGGGCCGGGCGCTCCAGATTATCCAGGTCGCCACCGCCGAACAGGCCATCGACCTGCAGCCGCAGCCCCTGGTCACTGTGCAGGCTGATACCCGCCTCGGTCACCTCCAGATAAAGCGCTTCCACGGTCAGCAGGATATCGGCATTGACCAGGCCAATGCCGCGCATCACGTCCGGGTCGGTGTCCGCGATCATCAGGTGAGTGTTCTGTTGCCAGCCATCCGAACCGGGCTCAGTACTGCCATGGGACTGAATGGTCACCACCGCGTCCAGATGCAGGCCGCGGTCGCCGTCCGGGCCGCCCGGGTATAACAGGACATCCGCATCCATATCACCAAGCGTTACGATCAGACCCCAGTTGAAGATCGCGTCCCCTGGCCCCACCGGCCCGCCAGGCACGTAATCGCCGCCTTCGTCCACGTAAACCCGAGTCGGGTAGGCATGCAGAAAGGCATCACGCACCATCAGCGCCAGCGCGCCGTCGCGGGCAGGGATTTCCACATGCTGGCCGTCAGCACAAGCACCCGCCACAGGCGCCACGTCGGCGCCAAAGCACAGGCCGCCTGTGCCCTGCCCGGCGTTCAATACATCAATGGTGACCGGCAGCCGGAACGAGGGGGTGCCGGTGCTGCCCAGCGGGGCACCGTCCAGACGCTGCCAGTTGTCGAAGCGCACCAGGGTCAGCGGCGCGTCAAACACGGCGTTATCGTCAGGATCAACAATGCCGGTGCTGCCTGCCTCGCCCACGACCCACGCGTAATCCGCACCATGGTCGTGCTGTATCAGCAGTTGCAGGCCTTCGCTGCGGTGGCTCGGGTCATCGCCATACCAGGCACCGCCGCCGCCCAGGCGCACCAGCAGGTCCTCCACGGTGCCCTCCCAGCCAAAGCCGAGAATGCCCTTGGCATCACTGCGATTGAAATGGTCCAGCGGGTCACTGCCCACCTCGCCACGGTGTTTCAGATCAAAGAAAACAGCAAACTCGGATTGCGGTGCAGAGATCAACACGCCCTGCTCATCCACGCCCACCGTGCCGGTGTCGAAGTCGATCCGCATGGTCAGTTCGTCCATCACCAGTTCCGGCGACCCCGGCAAGCCCTGGCGGTAGAACAGGGCACCGTCTTCGATGGCCACGCGCAGCCGCGCATCAGTGCGGGTGTGATCCAGCATGCCGCTGAACTCGAAGTCCAGCGGCATGTCCAGGGCCAGGCTGCCCAGACTGTTGCCGGGCGTGCCGTCGTGTCGCACGTCTTCAATGGAGAGCCGCGCACGCTCGATATCCACCTTGATACCCAGTGCCGGGCCACCGGGTTTCTGACCGATGTCCAGTGACGTCATCACGCGAAGCGGCGGTGCATCCGCGCCGGTGCCTGCCGATGCAATGCCGTGCCAGTGAAGATTTTCCAGAATCAGTGATGCTTCCAGGCTGTCCGCCGCCGCCGGGCCCGACACCCCGTAGTCCCCGAGGGTGCTGCCTGCATCCAGTTCCCAGCGAATGCTGTCCGCACGAATGCCCTCCTCCGACGTCAGCCCCAGGCGCAGACCGTCACGGGCATTGACGTCGCCCAACGCGGCGTCATCCAGCGGCTGCATGGCCGACGCGAGCGACACACCCAGGCAACCTGCAGCAATGAGGTAAAACCGCCAGATCAACAAAATTGGGCCGCTCCCCAGCAGTTATTGGCCGGACGCTGGCCCACATCGTAGTTCACCAGTTGGGTCGTGCCGAACAAGGAACTCACGGCAGAAAACAGCGTGGTATTGTATTCCACTTCAAGACCGGAAAGCTCAATGCCGGGCAGGTTCATCCACCAACCGGTATTGGCGGGCGCGGCACCCCACTCTCCCTCCTCGAAAGCTGGATAGGTAATGCGCTCCCTCTGGAACGACATAAAGAAGTCCTGCGTCTCATTGAGTCTGATGCCATGAATGAATCGGAGGTCATCCTGAAAAAGCGAAAATATCGTCACAGGGATATTGGTGCAGCCAAACAGAATATTCAGGCACAAGGTTCCTGACGCTGGCACGGCAAAAACAGGCGCCTGCATACGCGTACCCGATACCGCCTGTTGCTCGGAAAAAGACAGATCAAGATCGTTGCACCCGCCAAATATCCCGGTAACGCAGCCGCCCACTTCACCGGACAGCGCCACATCCATATAGCCGCTGAACTGGTTAATGCCCATATGGCACGCCGGATCGTTGGGTGGATCAGAGCAGCCAGGCAGATTCGGGTCATATCGCCCGATGCTGAGGAAACCATCCCCTTGCTGGGACCCTATCTTGATCCCGGCAATCTCGCGAAAGGCGGGCTGCTCCGGGTTGGTCACCGCGAATTCCACATAGGGACGCAACAGACTGAACAGGCTTTCCACAGGGTTGCCCGCTTGCCCTGCACCCTGCGGTTGCAGGGGATTGCTGCCCGGCCCGTCAAAGCTGCCCATCAGGCGCAGATAATCAATATCGATATCACAGCCGCTTCGAATGCCTTCATTCACACCTCCGCAGCCCAGTTGCAGTTTGTCGATATTGAGGTTGAATTCGAGATTGGCATTGAGCATCAAACGGTAGAAACCAAAGTCATTGTCGCTGATACCATCACCTTCTGAACCACGGCGGTAATCGGAGACAAACATGGCTTGCCCATGAATATCGCTCAGGGCGTCGTCATCCAGTAGCTCAAGCCCGGACGGCAAGGATGCCTGGACTGGCAACGCAAACAGGATCAGCAGAGCCAGCGAGTATCGTGTCATAATTCAGCTCCGTAACCGAAGAAGTGCACCGTGCCATCCAGGCGCAGATGGGTCGGCCCGGTACCGGTGCCCGAAACCGGGCCCGCCGCACCAGGCTGATTGGCGGCATCGCCGATGCGCACGCCCACAAACGGGGCCAGATCGTTACGTTCCCAGCCGTACTCCAGAACGTCGCCACCGCTGAGCACGTCCCGCGTAATGGCTATTCCATTATTCATACCGAGGAACAATCCCTCGTTGAATTCCAGCTCGACCAGCGGCGTACCATAGGGATCGAAACTGCCCAGCGACGATGATTTGCCCGGTGCATCATAGACCGCCATCGCCTGATACTCGGCCAGCGTCGGGCCGTCGCCGGAATTGATGCTCAGGGCGGGGATATCGAGATACAGATAGAAATCAGTGGCCACCAGCCAGTCATGCGGCCGGCCGTCATAACGCAGGGCAAAGCGCCGCTCGACCTCGGGAATTTCCGTACGGGGTGCGCCATACTCATCAGTGTTCCAGTGCAGGCTTATCTCGAGCACAGCACCATCCTTACCGGCGACTGCAGCCAGGGCGGCATCATCCAGCGGCTCCATCGCCAGTGTTGCTGAAATACCGGAAAAAGTGCTGGCAAAAAAAACGGCCAGGGCGGCAGGTCGTCGCAGTATCATCAGCAGGCCCCGTTAACGGTCGAGCAAGTCGTAATGCGTAGCTGCTGCATCAGGATGCCTTCAACATTCACATCGCCGATATTGACCTGGTGATAAGCCGCGCTGTTATGTGGGTTCACCACCCGCGGCGGTGGGTTGCAGCTGTCCGCGCCGGTACAATTGTCCTCCCACGCATCAATGTTCTCGCTGGGCCGGTCGGAAAACACGGTGAACGTTGACGCCTCGCTGGCGGAGCGAAAGACAATGCCGCTCTGGCCGGGGCAATTGCCGGGCCCAGTGCAGGTATTGGTCGCCGGGTCCTGATCGCCAATACGCCAGTGGCCATGGGTTTCGCCATAGCGTTCCGGGCGGTTGTTTCTTTCGTAACCCAGATGGGTCGCCACGCCGGGGGCGTGCGCATAGAAGTCGTGCCACACCGCCTCGACGTTCGGGATGCCGGTCAACTCCAGAATGAAATCTCCCCCGCCCGGCACCTGATCACCGATCAACGCCTGGTAATGCAGCGATCCGAGCGGCAGAAAGGTATCCACATCGGTAAAGTACAAGCCTTCCCGATGGGTAAAGATCGGTACTATCCCCAGGCGATTCTCGCTGCTGGTGTCCTGATTGACGCTAAAGCGCATATCCCCCGTGATACGCAGATTGGCCGTCAAGCCAAAGGTGGTATCGGAGGCGTCGGAAGGATTCGTGCGCTGGTCAAACTGCATCCAGCGCACATTGGTGCCCGCCAGGGATACGTTGTCGAGCACCGTCAGACTTTGCAGGAAATGACCACTGGCGGCAGCGCCCGTGCCGGGATAACCCTGCCCACCCTCTGCAGCAATACCCTGCTCCAGCCCTACCGCAATTTCACCCCAGAAGGCCGCTTTGAGTGGCTGATGCCAGTCGGGAAACAGTAACTCCAGTACCGTGGGCACATTGGTTCCGGTGCCGTCGCGGCGCAGATACTGGCGGCCACTGCTACTGGTGCCCTGGTAGTCCCAGACGCGCAGGATCAGCGGGTTATCGTTGGGGACCAGAAAGCCCAGAGAAGAGACCGGGCAACTGATATCATTGACCGTGCAGGGCGTGCCGTCGAAATGGAAACCGTCCCCGCTCCCGGAGGCCGCCGTGAGGCTGAGACCATACCAGCGAGCATCTGCGCGCTTGTAGGGCAGATTGGGCGCTACGTTCGCGCCGGTGGCCTCGATATAGCCCGTGGGCGACATCACCACGCGCAAGTCCTCGAAACCGAGGGCCAGTCCGGTGCCAGACACCTCGGAAAGCTCGGACTCTTCCAGCGGCACCATGCTGGCAAATGCCGGCATCCCGCATACAGCAAGGCAAAGCATGATAATGGGCGGCCTGACCATGTCGTGCACCGTTTTATTATTCTTGTAATAAGTACGATGCAGACTATCGGTGGCCGCTGGCAGCCGCCATGCGAATATCTGCCAGCGGCCTTGCCGACAAAAACAAGAAAAGAAAAAAGTACCAGCGATATTTGCTATTCACGCTGCCGCACAGGCACTTCACTGCTCAGATCACGCCAATCCGGATTCTCTTCGTTGATGATGCGAATCAGCGCCTGGCGCGGTGTCGTACGCAGCTTGCGCTCCATGAAAAGCGCCTGATGCATATATTGGGTGCCATGGTAGTAAACCAGCTTCCTGCACCCCTCCGGGCCACCAAACGACTGTTCGGAAACCCGGCGATGATCATTCATGCGTCTGCGCAGATCACGCGTGGTGCTGGTATAAAGTCGGGAATGGAATCGGTTGGTGGCAACATACACGTAATAATTGACGGCATCCTCTGCCATTATTTTCGCTCCCTCGTTATTCGTGGAGCCCAGAGGATGAATAAACGAGAGAATGACTGGTGTGACCGGTAGCACAAAATGCTGTCATACATTTCGGTCAGTTTTTGCAGGAAATAGATTACAGAAATGGTAAAAATGGAAAGGCAAGCTTAACCTGACGTGCCGGGCTTCGCGCCAGCGAAGCCCGGCGATCCAGACGATTACGCCACGTCACCGGGCACGCGCACGGCCCCTTCCATCAACACCCGCGCGCTACGGCTCATGATCGCCTTGGTGACCACCCAATCGGTCCCGTCCTGGCGTGCTTCGGCGCCGACGCGCAAGGTGCCCGACGGGTGCCCGAAACGCACCGCCGTACGCGCGCCGCCGCCCGCCGCCAGGTTGACCAGCGTGCCCGGAATGGCGGCGGCGGTACCGATGGCCACGGCCGCCGTGCCCATCATCGCGTGATGCAGCTTGCCCATGGACAGCGCGCGTACCAGCAGGTCGATATCGCCCGCCTCAACGGCCTTGCCGCTTGACGCCGTGTAGGCCTTGGGCCCGGCCACAAACGCCACCTTCGGCGTGTGCTGGCGTGACTCGGCGTCCTGCAGGTCCTGAATCAGCCCCATGCGCAAGGCGCCGTGGGCACGGATCGTCTCGAACATGACCAGCGCCTTGCGATCTTCATTGATATCGCCCTGCAGCTCGGTGCCCTGATAGCCGATATCCTCCGCGTTGACGAAGACCGTGGGAATACCGGCATTGATCAGCGTCGCTTTCAGGGTGCCGATGCCGGGCACCTCCAGATCATCGACCAGGTTGCCGGTGGGGAACATGGCGCCCTCCCCATCTGCCGGGTCCATAAACTCGATCTGCACTTCCGCCGCCGGAAAGGTCACCCCATCCAGCTCGAAATCGCCGGTTTCCTGCACCGCACCATCGGTGATCGGCACATGGGCGATGATCGTTTTCTCGATATTCGCCTGCCAGATGCGCACCACACAAACGCCGTTCTGCGGGATACGGTCCGCCGCCACCAGACCATTGCTAATCGCAAACGCCCCGACCGCCGCCGTCAGGTTGCCGCAGTTGCCGCTCCAGTCGATAAAGGGCTTGTCGATGGACACCTGACCGAACAGGTAATCGACGTCATGCTCCGGCCGCTCGCTGCGCGACAGGATCACCGTCTTGCTGGTGCTGGAGGTGGCACCGCCCATACCGTCGGTGTGCTTGCCATAGGGGTCCGGGCTGCCGATCACGCGCAGCAGTAGCGCGTCGCGTGCAGCACCGGGCACCTGCGCGGCCTGCGGCAGGTCGGTCAGATTGAAAAACACGCCCTTGCTGGTGCCGCCGCGCATATAGGTGGCGGGAATCCTGATCTGTGGCTGATGCGTCATGGTCAGCTCGCCTCCGCCATGAATTCCTTGGCAAACTTCTGCAGGATGCCACCGGACTGGTACACCGATACCTCTTCTGCAGTATCCAGCCGGCAGATCACGGGCACACGCTCGACATCGCCGTTCTGACGATGCATGACCAGCGTCAGGGTGGCGCGTGGCGCCGGGGTACCTTCCACATCAAAGGTTTCAGTACCATCGATACCCAACGTCTTGCGGGTGGTGCCCTCTTCAAACTGCAACGGCATCACGCCCATACCGATCAGGTTGGTGCGGTGAATGCGCTCGAAGCCCTCGGCCACAATCGCTTCCACACCCGCCAGTGCCACACCCTTGGCCGCCCAGTCGCGGGAGGAACCCTGACCATAGTCGGCGCCAGCAATGATAATCAGCGGCTGCTTGCGTGCCATGTACGTTTCGATGGCCTCCCACATGCGCATCACCTTGCCTTCCGGCTCGACACGCGCCAGCGAGCCTTGCACTACCTTGCCGTTCTCGTCCCGAACCATTTCGTTAAACAGCTTCGGGTTCGCCAGCGTGGCACGCTGCGCCGTCAGGTGATCGCCCCGGTGGGTGGCGTAGGAGTTGAAGTCCTCTTCCGGCAAGCCCATCTTGTCCAGGTATTCACCGGCGGCGCTGTCCAGCAGGATGGCGTTGGACGGCGACAGGTGATCGGTGGTGATGTTGTCCGGCAGCACCGCCAACGGACGCATGCCTTTCAGGGCACGCTGGCTGGCCATATTGCCTTCCCAGTAGGGCGGCCGACGGATATAGGTGGACATCGGGCGCCACGCATACAGCGGACTGATGGCACGCTCTTCGCCGCCTTTCTTTTCGAACATCGGAATGTAGGTCTGGCGGAACTGCTCCGGCTTCACCGCCGTCTTGACGATGGCATCAATCTCTTCATCGCTTGGCCAGATGTCTTTCAGCGTGACCGGCTTGCCGTCCTGGTCGTAGCCCAGTACATCCTTCTCGATATCAAAGCGGATGGTACCGGCAATGGCGTAGGCCACCACCAGCGGCGGCGACGCCAGAAACGCCTGCTTGGCGTAAGGATGAATACGGCCGTCGAAGTTGCGGTTGCCGGACAGCACCGCCGTGGCGTACAGATCCCGTTCCACCACTTCTTTCTGGATCACCGGGTCGAGGGCACCGCTCATCCCGTTACAGGTGGTGCAGGCAAAGGCCACCACATCAAAGCCCAGCGTTTGCAACTCGCCCAGCAGATCGGCTTCTTCCAGGTACATTTTCACTGTCTTGGAACCCGGCGCCAGCGAAGATTTCACCCACGGCTTGCGGGCCAGCCCCAGCTTGTTCGCGTTACGCGCGATCAGGCCAGCGGCAATCATATTGCGAGGGTTGCTGGTGTTGGTGCAGCTGGTGATAGCGGCGATAATCACTGCGCCATCCGGCATCAGGCCGTCCTGCTGTTCCCATGCTTTGGCGATGCCACGACTCTGCAGTTCCGACACCGGCAACAGCGCATGCGGATTGGACGGCCCGGCCAGGTTACGGCCCACCGTGGACAGATCGAATTTCAGTACGCGCTCATACTCGGCATTCTTGAGCGTGTCGGCCCACAGGCCGGTCTGTTTCGCATATTGCTCCACCAGCGCCACCTGCTCGTCTTCACGGCCGGTCAGCTTCAGGTAGTCAATGGTCTGGCCATCGATGTAGAACATGGCCGCCGTGGCGCCATATTCCGGTGTCATGTTGGCGATCGTGGCGCGGTCGCCCACGGTCAGGGCATCTGCACCTTCACCGTAAAATTCCAGATACGCGCCCACCACGCGCTCGCGGCGCAGGAATTCGGTCATGGCCAGCACCAGGTCCGTACTGGTAATACCCGGCTGTAACTTGCCGGTCAGTTCCACGCCGACAATGTCCGGCAGCCGCATCATGGACGGATTGCCCAGCATCACGTTCTCGGCTTCCAGGCCACCCACGCCGACAGAAATTACGCCCAGGGCGTCGACCATCGGGGTGTGGCTGTCGGTGCCGACACAGGTATCCGGGAAGGCCACACCGTCACGCACCTGGACCACCGGCGACATCTTCTCCAGGTTGATCTGGTGCATGATCCCGTTGCCCGGAGGAATCACATCCACGTTGTCGAAGGCGGTCTTGCACCAGTCGATAAAATGGAAGCGATCGGCGTTGCGACGGTCTTCCACATCGCGGTTTTTCTGGAACGCGTTCTCTTCAAAGCCCGGGTGCTCAACGGCCAGCGAGTGATCAACAATCAGCTGCACCGGCACCACCGGATTGACCTGGGCCGGATCACCGCCTTCCTCAGCAATCGCCTCACGCAGGCCAGCCAGATCAACCAGCGCGGTCTGGCCCAGAATGTCGTGGCACACCACGCGCGCAGGGTACCAGGGGAAATCCAGATCACGCTTGCGCTCGATCAGCTGCTTCAGCGCGTCGGTCAGCATCCCGGGGTCGCAGCGGCGCACCAGCTGCTCGGCCAGAACGCGCGAGGTAAACGGGAGCGTGTCGTAGGCGCCAGGCTGGATCGCATCGACCGCTTCGCGGGTGTCGAAGTAATCCAGGTTGGTGCCGGGAAGTGTCTTGCGGTAGTCAGTATTCATGGCCTGGCTCATACGGAAAGAATGAATGGGCGGTCTTTGGAACACTCCCCGCCCCGTGTTCGGGGCGGGGACTTTGCCGGCCTCAGCGCTCGGCGATGGGCGCCACCTTGCGCGGCTCTTCACCGACATACTCAGCGCTCGGGCGAATGATGCGGTTGTCCGCACGCTGCTCGAACACGTGGGCGGCCCAGCCAGTCAGACGACTCATCACGAAAATCGGCGTGAACAGCTTGGTCGGGATACCCATGAAGTGATAAGCCGACGCATGGAAGAAGTCGGCATTGCAGAACAGCTTCTTCTCACGCCACATCACTTCTTCGCAACGGACGGATACGGGATACAGCACGGTATCGCCCACATCTTTCGCCAGCTTTTCAGACCACTGCTTGATAATGCCGTTACGCGGATCGGAGGTGCTGTAGATCGCGTGGCCGAAGCCCATGATCTTTTCCTTGCGCTCCAGCATGCCCATCATTTCCTGCTCGGCATGGTCCGTATCCCTGAACTTCTCGATCATGTCCATGGCCGCTTCGTTAGCACCGCCATGCAGGGGGCCGCGCAGCGAGCCAATGGCGCCGGTAATGCAGCTGTGAATGTCGGACAGCGTGGACGCACAAACGCGAGCAGTAAACGTGGACGCGTTGAACTCATGCTCTGCATACAGGATCAGGGACACGTTCATGACCTGCTCGTGCAGGGCATTCGGTTTCTCGCCGCGCAGCATATGCAGGAAGTGGGCGCCGATGGAATCGTCATCGGTTTCCACGTCCACTTTCACGCCGTCATGACTGTAGCGGTACCAGTAGCAAATGATCGACGGGAAGGCAGCCAGCAGCCGGTCGGCCGCATCGCCCTGCTGACTGAAGTCGGTTTCGGTTTCCAGGTTGCCCAGCATCGAGCAGCCGGTGCGCATTACGTCCATCGGGTGCGCATCCTTCGGAATCCGTTCCAGCACTTCTTTCAGCGCCTGGGGCAGACCGCGCAGGCTCTTGAGCGTGGCCTTGTAGGCATCCAGCTCGGCCTGGTTCGGCAGGTTACCCTTGAGGATCAGGTAGGCCACTTCCTCGAACTGGCAGTTTTCTGCCAGATCCTGAACGTCGTAGCCACGGTAGGTCAGCCCTGAACCGGTCTTGCCCACGGTAGAGAGTGCCGTCTTGCCTGCTACCTGGCCACGCAGGCCAGCGCCGCTGAGTTTCTTGCCTTCTGCCATGTTACTTCTCCTGCTTGAATTCGTCCGGCTTGAATCCGGTGGTTAGTCAATCAGCCTTTGCCCTGGGCAAACAGCGCGTCGAGCTTCTGCTCGTAATCGTGGTAGTTGAGGAAATCATACAGTTCCATGCGCGTCTGCATGATGTCCACCACGTCTTTCTGGTGACCCTGCTCGCGGATGCTCTGATATACCCTCAGTGCCGCCGCATTCATGGCACGGAACGCGCTCAGCGGGTACAGGATCATGTCGGCACCGGCCTCAGCCAGTTCGTCGCGGGTAAACAGCGGCGTGGCGCCGAATTCGGTGATATTGGCCAGCAGCGGTGCTCCGCCCAACCCTTCCTTGAAGGCCTTGTAATCCTCCAGGGTGTGCACGGCCTCGGCGAAGATGCCATCGGCACCGGCTTCGATGCAGGCGCGGGAGCGCTCGATAGCCGCTTCCAGACCGTCTTTCTGGAAGGCGTCGGTACGCGCGATGATGAAGAAGTCATCGTCCGTCTTGCCGTCCACAGCGGCCTTGACCCGGTCCACCATTTCGCTCTGCGAGACGATTTCCTTGTTCGGGCGATGGCCGCAGCGCTTCTGTGCCACCTGGTCTTCCAGGTGCACAGCGCCGGCGCCAGCCTTGATCATTTCCTTGACCGTACGGGAAATATTGAAGGCGCCACCCCAGCCGGTATCGATATCCACCAGCAACGGCGTTTCCACAGCGCTGGAGATACGGCGCACATCTTCCAGCACATCATTCATGCTGGTCATGCCCAGATCAGGCAGCCCGTAGCTGGCATTGGCCACACCACCGCCGGAGAGGTAAATGGCACGATAGCCAGTCTGCTCAGCCATCATCGCCGCGTACGCGTTGATGGTGCCCATGATCTGTAGCGGTTTTTCTTCGGCAAGGGCCTTGCGAAAGCGGGCACCGGCACTGACGGGTTTGCTCATTGGGACTGCTCCAGGGTCTGAGAGTTGCTGGCCTCGATGTTCTCGCGCGCGCGACTGATATGCCGACGCATGAGGATCTCGGCCATTTCGCCGTCCCGGGCCTCCAGGGCCTCGGCAATACGGCGGTGTTCCTGCAAGGCCTTCTGCGGCCGGTTGCTGACGGTGGAAAACTGATACCGGTACATACGCACCGTGTGATAGATGCCGCCGATCAGCATGTCGATCAGGGTGTGGTTGTGGCTGCCCTGGATAATCCGGTAGTGGAAATCCAGATCACCCTCGCGCTGGAAATAGGCGACGTCCTCGCGCAGGTCCTGCTGCTGCTCGTGCTGCCCCAGCAGGGCCACCAGGCTGGCGATCTCGGCGTCACTCATATGCTGGGCCGCCAGACGGGCTGCCATGCCTTCCAGCGCTTCACGGATATGGTAGATCTCGATCAGGTCATCGAGCGACAGGGAGACCACCCGGGTTCCGACATGGGGCACGCGCTCCAGCAGCTTGCGCGACTCCAGCCGGCGGATCGCCTCACGCAGCGGGCCCCGGCTGACGCCGTAGCGGGCGGCCAGCTCCGCCTCACCCAGCTTGGTACCGGGCAGCAGCTCACCGCGGACGATATCGTCCTGCAACCGGGCAAAGACCCGGTCAGCCAGCGTGCGGCTGTCGTCGGTGGGCAAAGCTTCCATCATTCACGACCCGATTGTAGACAATTGTGGGCTCGGGACGTGACTGTAGAGTCTCAGGAATGGGATTGCAAGAGGATTGTAGACAAAACCGCCCGGCAAGCCGGGCGGTTTTGGTCAATCAGGCCGATGACTTCAGTTATTCGCAGGTGAAGGCTTCACCACCACCGGTATACTCCAGATCGACCAGGCCCTGAACGTTGGAAATGAGGCGCTGGTTGACCTCGTCGTCCATATCGCTGAAATCATGCTCTGGGTCCTGGGCCAGCGCGTCAAGCTGGAGTTGCACAGGCAGGAAATTATCCACCCAGCTGGCCCGAATGCCGTCATTGAAGTTGTTGTCCGCCAGGCGGTACAGGGGGCGCGTGCAATCCTGCAATGCGATACGGCCTTCAATCTGGGTGCCCAACTGGGCGTGGCTGGCCGCGTCAGCAGCAAGGTACAGCACAATACCTGCACTTTCCGGCTGATCATCGTCGTCAAACGTCGTTCGGGTCACATAGCCAACGGGCAAATCAGTCGCCGGATCATTCGGGCATATACCATCGAGGCCGACATAGATGATGCCATTGCCGCCTTCGTAGCGAATTTCCAGGCAGGTGTTGGCAACACCTGCCGAATCGTCGCCATCACGGCGAACCGTCTCTGAACTGAAGCTGAACGTCAGCTCGACACTGCTGTCACCGCTGCCATCCACTGATTCGATCACTTCGAAACGTTGCGGATAATACTGTGCATCCTCGTCAGCAATCTCCGCATCACATTCTTCGGCTTCTTCTTCCGAAGGCAGACACCCACGCTTGAGCGTCATCAGGTAGCGGGAGCCATCCAGGTCTGCCAGCACGCCCTGGTCAAGCTGGACAACGCTGCGCGGCTGACGTGCGGCACGCACGGGCAGGCCCGGTGCATCAGTGTCGGCATCATTGATCATATCTACGGTGTCGACGTCCAGGAAAACACCCGTCAGACGTCCGAAATCACTCTCCTCGTCCGGCTCATATGGCATGTCCGGCTGATCAATCTCGACATCGGAGCGCCCTGCCCCTTCAACGCCGGGCACACCGTTGTACATGATTTCCCCCAGCATACGGCCGCCAAGCTCCAGCATGGTTTCCTCGATGGCCAACAGGTCGGTGAAGGTCACCCCGCTGAACACCAGCTCATCATTCAACACACCACTGGCAAGCACTGCGTCACGACGGGTTTCACGCTCAGTCCCCATATCGACAGACACCAGCACCGACCCCAGACCAACAATGTCGCCAGAGGGCAACACCAGCAGACTCGCGCTGAAGCGCCCCAGATTATCGAAATTGGGGTCCTTTATGGTGTTCAGGAACTCCAGCACACCAATCTCGGCATTGTCGTTGTAACCCATGGCGTAATAGCCCGCACGGGAGAGATTCATGGCTGCCTGGAGACGCTCGTTGAAATCCACCAGATCATCAGGAAACTCATGGAAACCCGGATCACCTTCAACCAGTGCCAGTTCCTCATTCAACGCATCCAGCAGTGGCTGGAAATCCGTCCTGAACGCGCTCTCGCCAGACGTATCAAGGCTGCGATTGCCGATCAGGTCCGCAAACCTGTTGCCCACTAACGTGTGCAGTTCATCCGGGATATAAATGACCTCATCATCGGTGTCACTGTCCAGCGCCGACAGCAGCAGCCCACGGTTGCGCACCTTGGCGTCGCTCTTGGCTACACGGCGGGCAGACTCCACCAGATCATTCAGGGTCACGCTCAGGACCGGCGGCGTGGTGCCCTGGGGCACCTGCAAGGAGGTGGTCGGGAAGAACATGGTCCCGATCACCTTGAGGTCACCCGTTGAATTCGTGCTGCTGTCGAAAAAACCGTTACCGATAAAGAATTCGAGCTTCTTTGCACTCGCGGGGCAGACGGCGGTGAACGGCGGCACGCGGATACCGGCGGCCGTAACGACCTCTTCATCGCGCAGATGGCTGATGGAACCGCTATTGCCCGTGCCACAGCGGTAGCGCAGATTGTCGACACGCGGGCCAACCAGCTCCACCAGCCGGTTGCCGGCCAGATTCTCGGTACACTGGGCGCCGAAGGCACATCCGGGCAGGTTCACATCCGAGAAGTCCTCGCCACCGTTACAACTGGCCAGCCCTGCGGCACCCAGCAATACGGCTGCACCGGTCAGCCAGCGGCGTGAAGCGTTCCTGATCGCGGTGGTGGCACCTGTCATTTTTCTCATAGGTCGTCTCGTTCTGAACTGTTCAGGCCCCGTGCGGACCGGAGCGGCACTGTATCCCATTGAACTCTTGTCTGGCCAGTTCTGGCCAGCCGGTCAGCGGCGGCGCACGCCACGCAGAAGCACCTCGCCCTGCGTGCGCAGCGGGCTGTCGGTTTCCGGGACAAAGCCGGGGGTCTGGTCATCCGAGTAACCGATATAGACCACCAGATAGCGCTGACCCGCCTCCCGGGGCAGAGTTCCCGTGATGAAGCCATAGCGCGACCAGGTCTCGGGGTAGCGCCGCGTAAATACGTTGTTGACCTGCAGGACAGGCGTGGCCTGCTCGTCCAGCACCAGAATCTGCGGGTGCACATAGCCGTCGCGGCCCTTGTAGCTGATCACCTCGACAGCCATCACGTCCTCCGCCAGGCGCACCACCTGGGCCGGATGCTGCTGTTCGCCCACCTGGAGCTGCGGCGCCGCGCCGGGGGCGAAGCGCAGCAGCAGCTCGCGCCCGCCACGCAGATCCCGGGCCTGCTCGGGCAACGCCCGGCAGCAGGCTGCGCTGATCGGTGTCACCGTCTCGATGAAACCACCCTCCTGGTCCGCCGGGTCCTCAATCTCCTGGAAACCGGGGTCTCGCTCCGAGGCCGCCTTGCGCGCCGCAACAAAATCCACCGGCTCCCTGATCAGGCGCCCCTCGGCGTCGTACCAGGTGATGAACCGGTCGCTGTCATCCACGCCTTCAGGCGTCTGGTTCTCACCCGTGGCCTTGTCTTCACGTACGGCGTCCAGGGCGGCTTCGTCAGCTTCCGGCGCGGCGGGGGCATCAGGGCGGCTGCGCGCGGCCGGGCGCTCGACCTCGCCGGACACCAGATTGCCCTGCTCGTCCATGTAGGCGTAGAAGCCGCGCTCACCCTCGGGGGTGGCGCAGCCGGCCAGCAATGCGAGCAGCAGCGTCGCACAGGCGGCGCGCCCCTCAGAACCGGGTGCGGAACGCCATGCCGACCATGTTGATGGTTGCCTTGGTTTCAATGTCGAGTCCGGCATAGGGGTTATAGATCACGTTGTTGATCCCGGTACAGTTGGCTGCGCAACTGGTATTGGCCGGAATGCTATCACGGCTGCGCAGGGTCGCGATGGCCAGGTCGATCTCGGTGTCCTTGTCCCACTGATAGCCCAGCCCCAGGCTGTAATAACGCGCCTCATTGATTGGCACCAGCGGTGCCCGGCGGTCATCCGGGATCGCCGAGGCGCGCGGCTCGAAGCCCGCCCGCAGACGCAACCGGTCAGTCGCCGCGTACTCGGTACCAAAGGCCAGGTTCCAGGTCGATTGGTAGTTCAGCGGCAGGCTCAGGCGCGTGCTGGAAGACTCGGGCGAGAACAGACGGGCCAGTGCCAGCGCGGCATTGGGGCCGTCGAAATCCATGGTGAAGGCGTCCCACTGCTTGTAATCCACCCACACGGCGTCCACGTTGAACTGCCAACGCTCCGTAGGATTCACCTTGATGCCGGTCTGGAAATGCGCCGGCATGGTCAGGTCCATGCTCACCATGCCCACATCCTCGGAGCCGACACGGTTGGGAATGCCCAGCACCGCCAGGGCAATCGCCCCGGTCGGACTGCTGCCGATACCGTTGATGGTTTCCTGAGCGGCATTGGAGTACTGGATCCGGTATTTGCCACGCAAGCTGACATCCACCGGCGCATGCCACACGGCCCCCCAGGCGAACCAGTCCTTCGGCTCCCACAGGATGCCCAGGTTATAAGAGGGGCTGAAGCGCTGGTCCATCTGCACATCGATGGAAGCCAGGTTCTTGAACGGGCCCAGGCCCTCCTTCGGATTACAGATACCGAAGAGCACAAAATCCAGAGCGAAGTTCGATTCACCCTTGAACGGTGCGCACAGGCTTTCGTCGATGATACGGGTAAAGCCCAACAGTTCGTTCGGCGCGCGCATATCGGTTTCCAGCCCTACCCCCTGGTAGGAGAAACCGATGGAGGCACCAATCGACAGGGTATCGTTCACCTGATAGCCGACCGACGGCGCCAGATAGGTCATACGGGTCAGGGCAACACGTTTGCCCATGAAATTGCCGGGATCATTCTCGTCACGATAAAAGCCCGCCGCCATGGGCAGGTAGGTCGCGGTGGCGAAGGTAAATTTGGAACCCGGCGGTTTGATGGCAAAGGACGGGATGGGCCCCGCGAGCAGCGGCCCGGGCGGCAGGTCAATGATGTCATTCACCAGGGGCAGATACAGCGAAGCGCCCTTGATGGTACTGCGCCCGGTGCGGAAATCGTTACACACATCCGAGCCGTTGTTCGGGGCATCGGCACAGACGATCGGGTCATCGGAAAAACCGAAAACGTTGTAACCTGGCGGCGCACTGAATTCCGACTCGATATTGAAATCCACGCCGAGGAACTGCAGGTCCATACGCCGACCTTCCAGGCGCGCCAGACCGGCCGGATTGAAGTGAATGGACATGATCCCCGGCGGATCAGCCGTTACGGCATGCCCCATACTCATGGCACGCACATCAATGCCAAGGTTGGTGGCCAACTGTGCCTGGGCGGTGCCGGCCAGCAGCAGCCCCGCAATCAGTCCCAGGCTTTTTATCTTGTTATTCTTCATGTGACCTCAGGCGTTGCACGTCTGTTCAGGCACCGGGTTTCAGGCCGCTGATATCGATCGGCAAGGAGATGCCCAACAGGACATCCGGCGAATCTTCTGTCAGACCGAAGCCGAAGCTGATGTTCACGATACGGTTGCTGGAGGTGCGCAGACCCAACGAGGTATTGAGAATGCTGGATGTCGAATCTTCGGATTTGGCCGTAAAGGGCTCGCCATCACGCTCGAAGCGGAATTTGCTGACAAAGTTGTAGGACTGCTGGTAACTGGCGCTGACCGACACCTCGTAAGACAACGCATACGCCAGGCCCATGGAGAAGCTGATACTGTCACCCGGCTCCACGCGCTTGAGGGTATCCTGCCCGCGACGCTGGTCCAGCCCGGTGGCATCGAAGGCCATGGTGTAGCCCATCGAACCGAACAGCACTACGGGGTCCACCACCTTGCTCATGCTGACGCCGCCACCCAGGGAGTAGTAGCCCTTGCCGCTGGAGAGGTCACGATTCGGGTCGATGGTGTAGGGGCTGTCACCGGTAGCGGTGGACAGCGTGGTGTAGAGCGTGGTGTTCACGCCACCCGGCCGCACCGGGAAAGGCTGATAGCGCAGCCCGAAGGTGACATCACCCAGCGACGCCTGTTGCGCATCACGCTGGGTATCATACTTGTACTGCACCGGCAGCCGCGTATTGAACGTCAGGTTGTTCCAGATACCATAATCGAACGACAGCGACGCACCGAACGAATGTTCCGCATCGTTCTCGATACGAAAACGGCTGATGTTGCCGTTATCGCCAATCGCGATATCGATGCGATCGTTACGGTAGTAGCTGTAGTCGCCGGAAAAATTCAGCGCCATATTGCCGGAACGCAGCAGGGAGTATTGCCGCTCGGCCGCCTGGAACACCTCTTCCAGATTGCGCTCCTCGGTCGCGTCATCCTCCTGCTGCTGCAGGGCGGCACGCGCGGCGTCCGTATCGCGGTCGTCTGCCTGCGCCAGCAAGGGCGCACCCATCGTCATGCCTGCCAGTGCCAGCCATGCTGCGGCGGGCCTGCACCATCCCCGGAAACACATCATATGCCTGTCCATCTTGTTTGTTATTTTCATTCGTTACGGGTGGCGAAAGCGTTACTTGCGCCGGAAATAAGTCCGTGTCGGTACGTTGATCACGCGCTCGACACCTTCCGAGTCTTCCGTCAGCACGGCACGCAAGGTGCCAGCCTTGTCCGCCCATTGCTCTATGGGCCGAGTGAAGACGGGAAACTCCTGGAACGCCAGACGATTGATCGTCTGCTCATCAATCATGCGCAGGTCGTAATCGGTCAGCGCCAGATCTTCCTGCGGCTCGAAGCCGTTGGGGAACACGATGAACAGTACGTTCTGCTCCCAGATTTCCTCGAACTTGGTTTCAGTGAAACTGATATTGCCCAGCGCCGGGTCAGCCACATAGATATGCCCGTCGCGGTATTCACGCAGCACCACAAAGTGTTTGAAGCCGCCGTAGGAGATCGGCACGATCGCCGGATGGTCGAGGGTCTTCAGATCCTTGATTTCGGCACGATAACCTGCGCTGGGATGCCCCAGAGCCGTCGCCAGGCGACGCATATCCAGCAGGGAAAAGCCCCGGCGCTCGACGATACGGTCGGTTTCCCCGAACCGCAGCAGACCTTCCATGATCTGCCGTTCCTCGAACTGCCGCCCGAGGTAGTGGTTGAGGATGGTGGTGAGCGCGGCGGAACCACAGGAATAGTCATACGCCTGGCGCACGACATTGCGATAGCGGAATTCGGAGACTGGCTTCGGGGCGATATCCCGCTCGGCCACGGGGCCTTGATGCGTGGGGTGCTCGTAATAGACGTAGCCGCGCGGATACTCCTCCACGACAGCAGCCTGATTGACAGCAAAGAAGATCAGGGCCACGCCCAGAATTGCCTCAAGCATCTACGATGCCCTTTTATTGTTATCTTTATTGTTATGCCCGGCGGACGTCCGTCCTGCCCCGGGTTCCTGATCGTTATCGTGCCTGGATCCTGCCTGGCGGGTGGAGAGCACCCTGCCCTGCGTCCCCGCAGCTTACCAGTCGCTTACTGATAGTAACAGAGCGTCACAGGCCGTTGCATAGTACCCGGTAAAACGGCCTGACCTCAAGGGGCCAGATACGCCATGGACCGAGGGCTGCTATGAGGCCATGAAAAAGGCCCGGCACAGGGCCGGGCCTTTTAGTGACACTCACCACACCGGGGTGTGGCACGGCCGATATTACTTGCCGTTGATGGTCACGGTGGTGCCTGCGATGTCCAGGCCGGTGATGTAGATGTTACCCAGGTAGCTCGGGGTAGTGGCATTGGCATTCAGGGACAGGCGGTTCATCGCGATGCTGATATCGTCCAGACTGGTGCCCATGGTCAGCACCAGGCCATCATCAGTCAGACCAGCGGTAGTGCCGCTCAAGTCCATGCCGCTGATCTGAATAGTATCGATGCCGATCGCACCATCATTGGCCAGATCGTTCAGCTGGAAGTTGGTGATGGTCAAGACACCAATGTCACCCTCGGTGATGTTGAGGAAATCTTCAGCACCAGCACCCAATTCAACAGCCAGTTCCAGCGTGCTGATATCGATGGTCATGCTTTCCAGGATACGGGTGCCGGCACCAGCAGCAGCCACCTGCGTATTCATGTTGGCAAAGCCCGCATCGATAGGATCAGCAGCAGTGCCATCAGTACCCGGCATGACATGGATATCGCCTGTCTCGATCTGCAGGTTGTCAATGGCAATACCGACACGCAGTACGCCAGCGCCGGCACGGTTTGCAGAATCCAGGTCAATGGTCAGGCCGCCAGACAGCGAGTGGCCGATCAACAGCAACAGACCCGGGTCCGTGGCGCCAGTGAAACCAGTGGTATCTTCAATACCTACGTTCAGAGTCGCGTCCAGATCCAGCGCGATGCTGATCCCGTCCTGACCCGTTACCCCGGACAGAGCCTCATCATCCATCTGTTGCATGGCGAAGCCGGTCATCGGCAGGGCTGCAATAGCGGAAACGAGAGCAAGTTTTTTGAAGGTTTTCATCGTTGTTATCTCCATTGCGCGTGCACGGCGCTTGTTGTTATTGGCTTTTGGTCGAGCCTTGTCCCGACGACATGCCATCAGGACATGGCTACGTTAACACTACAGATACAAAGCCAACAACCACCGTTACATTTTCGGCTGTCAGCGCGAGAATTAACGCCATCCAATTGATAAATAACGACATTATTGAAATTTGCGATACGCCAGGCGAACCCAGGATGACAACCGTTCGTCGGCTGGCACCCTCGCCATGATTACAATCGGTAACACAGCGCGCAGGTTCGCGCTGATCAGGTCAGGGGAGTAGAATGCGCCCTTCCCTGCTCACCGCGCCTTGCCGGAAACCTGCCATGCCGGACCTGCCAGCCCAGCCCAGCGCTGCCTTCCATGACGGCCGCGACTGGTGTGTCTGCACAACGCCCTCCCGGCGCTGGAGGGTGGACGCCCCTGACAGCACCGCGCTGTCTGCGCTGGCCCGCGAGGCCACGGAGGCGCTCGGCGGCCGTGACAGCGGCCGCCTGTTGACCGGGATGCTGGCTTACGATGCCGGCGCCGCTTTCCATGGTGCGGCCAGTGTCCGACGCAGTGCTGCGCCGGTGGCCGTGCTGCACCTTTATGAGGCGGAGGCGCTGACACGCCTGCCGGCACTCGCTCCGGCCTTGCCCCGGGATGCCGCGCGCTTTCACATGACCCGCCCCTTCCAGCCCGACTGGCAGGCCAGCGACTACGCGGCCGCCATCGCCCGCGTGCAGGATTACCTGCGCGCGGGCGACTGCTACCAGGTGAATCTGGCCCAGCGCTTTGTCGGCCGCTACCAGGGCAGCCCCTGGGCAGGCTGGCAGCAGTTACTGGCTGCCCACCCCGCGCCGCATGCCAGCTATATGGATTGCGGTGACATGCAAGTCTTCGGCGTGTCACCGGAGCGCTTTCTTCGCATTCGCGGCCGCACCCTGCTCACCGAGCCCATCAAGGGCAGCCGCCCCCGGGGCCAGACGCCCGGGGAAGACCAGCAGTTGGGTGAGCAGCTGCAACAGAGCCTGAAGGACCGTGCCGAGAATCTGATGATCGTGGACCTGCTGCGCAACGATCTGGGTCAGGTGGCCGAGACAGGCAGTATCCACGCGTCGCCGCTGTTCGAGCTGCGTCGTTTTTCCAATGTGCAGCACCTGGTCTCCAGCGTGCATGGCCGCTTGCGCGAGGACATCTCACCCCTGGCTGCTCTGCTGGCCTGTTTTCCCGGCGGCTCCATTACCGGCGCGCCGAAGCGGCGGGCCATGGAGATCATTGCCGAACTGGAGGGGGCGCCCCGGGGGTTCTACTGTGGCAGTTTCTTCTGGCAGGACGCACGCGGCCATCTGGATTCGACGATTCTGATCCGCACCCTGCAATGTCAGGAGGGCGAGATCGTTTGTCACGGCGGCGGCGGGATCGTGCACGACTCCGACCCTGAACAGGAATACCAGGAAAGCCTGTTCAAGGTCGAGAAGCTGATGGCGGCGCTGGGCTGATTACAGGCTGTCGAAGGCCTTGAGGATCTCCTGCTTCAGGTCCTCAAAGGTGTGCACCGCCGGAAACTGCGGAAACTCATCGATCACGTTCTGCGGGGCATGGAACAGGATGCCCGCATCGGCCTCGGCCAGCATCGTGGTGTCGTTGTAGGAATCACCCGCCGCCACGACACGATAATTGAGGCTGTGCAGGGCCTTCACCGACATGCGCTTGGGGTCTTTCTGGCGCAGGCGGTAATTGGTGATGCGGCCGTCCTCGTTCACCTCCAGCTTGTGGCACAGCAGGGTCGGCCAGCCGAGCTGACGCATCAGCGGCTGCGCGAACTCATAAAAGGTATCCGACAGGATCACCACCTGGAAGCGCTCGCGCAGCCAGTCGATAAACTCCTTCGCGCCATCAAGCGGCCCCATCTCGTCAATCACCGCCTGGATGTCCGGCAGACCGTAGCCATGCTCGTCAAGAATCCGCAGGCGCTGCTTCATGAGCACGTCGTAGTCCGGGATATCACGGGTGGTGGCGCGCAGCGCCTCGATGCCAGTGCGTTCGGCAAAGTTGATCCAGATTTCCGGAACCAGCACCCCTTCAAGATCAAGACAGACGATATCCACGAGCTTCCCCTGGCGGTTGTATGGGTTGAGACAAGATGGGTCAAGACAAGACGGGCGCCAATTTAGCCTCCCGCCCTGCCGATTACAACCGTACCGGTGCGGCCGGGCGGTCCGTTATAAGCATAGAACCAGACAGTGGTTGGGCCGCCCCCTTCACGCTGCTAGACTGCTCAGCCCCGAATGAACGATGAACGAGGCTGCCCGCGCGCCATGACTCAGGAACCCCGTGAATTGACCGACGCCGCCCTGGCGGACTGGAATGAAGCCCTGCAGAAGGCCTCCCCCCGACAATTGCTGGAGCAGGCCTTCGAGCGCTTCGAGCGCATTGCCATCTCCTTCAGCGGCGCCGAGGACGTCGTGCTGATCGATCTGGCCGCACGCCTCGGCAAACCGGTGCGCGTGTTCACCCTGGACACCGGGCGGCTGCACAGCGAGACCTATGCCTTTATCGAACGTGTGCGTGAGCACTACAGCATCGATATCGAAGTGATGTTCCCGGACGCTGCCGCGGTACAAGACCTGGTGACGAAGAAGGGCCTGTTCAGTTTCTATCGCGATGACCATGGCGAGTGCTGCGGCATCCGCAAGGTCGAGCCATTGAAGCGCAAGCTGGCGACGCTGGATGCCTGGATCACTGGCCAGCGCAAGGACCAGTCCCCGACCCGTGCCGAGATCCCGCTGGTACAACGGGATACCGCCCTGGCGGCACCGGGGGCCACACTGATCAAGTTCAACCCCCTGGCCAACTGGTCATCGCAGCGCGTCTGGGACTATATCCGCGGCAACGACGTGCCCTACAACCCGCTGCATGAGAAAGGGTTCATTTCCATTGGCTGCGAGCCCTGCACGCGGCCGGTGCTGCCCGGGCAGCACGAGCGCGAAGGCCGCTGGTGGTGGGAAGAAGCCACGAAGAAAGAATGCGGGCTGCATATCACGAATATCGAGTAACCGCCGCAACGGGCTGTCACAGGACCGGCAGCTCGATCCCTTCAAACAGCCGCTCGAGTTCGTCCTTGTTGTGACACGCCACCGCCTGATCCACCCGTTCGCGGGTCAGGTGCGGCGCAAAGGCACGCATGAACTCATACATGTAGCCGCGCAGCATGGTACTGCGATGAAAACCGATACGCGTGGTGCTGGCCTCGAACAGGTGGCTGGCATCCAGCGTCACCAGATCCTTGTCCAGCACCGGGTCCACCGCCATATGGGCGACAATGCCGACCCCCATACCCAACCTGACATAGGTCTTGATCACGTCCGCATCGGCGGCCGTGAACACCACTCTGGGCGTCAACTGCTCGCGACGAAATGCCTCGTCCAGCTTGCTGCGACCGGTGAACCCGAACACATACGTCACCAGAGGGTGCTCTGCGAGCATGGCCAGCGTGAGGCGCCCGGCACTGGCCAGCGGATGATCACGCGGCACGATGACGGTGCGGTTCCAGTGGTAGCACGGCATCATGACCAGATCGGAAAACAGCTCCAGCGATTCCGTGGCGATGGCAAAATCCACTTCGCCATGGGCAGCCAGCTCGGCGATCTGTGTCGGGGTGCCCTGATGCATATGCAGGGCTACGGCAGGAAAACGCTCGGTGAATTGACGAATGACGGGCGGCAGTGCGTAGCGCGCCTGGGTGTGGGTGGTGGCAATACGCAACTCCCCGGTGCCCTCGTCACGGTACTCCTGGGCAATGCGCCGGATCGCCTCCACATGCTGGAGGATGTCGCCCACCTTGTGCAGGATGGACTGGCCCACCGGGGTCACATGGGTCAGATGCTTGCCCGCCCGGGCAAAGATGGTCACCCCCAGCTCGTCTTCCAGCATGCGGATCTGTTTGCTGATACCGGGCTGGGAGGTATACAGCGACTGAGCTGTCGCGGAAACGTTCAGCTCATGCCTGGCCACTTCCCAGGCGTAGCGCAGTTGCTGAAGTTTCATCCTGGCGCTCCTGCCAATCGGTTATAAGACAGGACCTCAGTATGCGTCTGGAGTATAAAAGATGCCAGCGTTCAGCCCTGTTTGGCCTCGTTGCTGATGCCATGGGGCACATGCCCCGCCGCCACATGGCGAGCCGCTGACACGCAATGACCCTGCTGGTCGTCGAAGAAGACATCAGCGCCAAAGGCATCCAGGAACACCCCCTTGTCCAGCCCCCCCAGGAACAGGCTCTCATCAATCCGGATATCCCAGGCCCGCAGGGTGCGCACCACCCGCTCATGGGCGGGGGCCGAGCGGGCCGTGACCAGCGCCGTGCGGATCGGGCAGTCATCCTGACTGAATTCGCTCTGCAGCTGATGCAGTGCATGCAGGAACCCCTTGAAGGGACCACCCGACAGCGGCTCCCGGGCACTGCGCTTTTCATTGGCGGCGAAGGCCTCCAGTCCGTCACTCTGAAAGATGCGCTCGGACTCGTCCGAGAACAGGACCGCGTCACCGTCAAAGGCAATGCGCAGTTGATCCCCGTCACGGGCCTGGGCGGCACCGGACAGAATGGTGGCTGCCGCGAAGCCGGCGTTCAGGGCACCGCGAACATCATCAGCATGGGTCGACAGAAACAGGTGCGCGCCGAAGGCCGACACGTAGCGGTGCGGGCTGGCGCCCCCGGCAAAGGCTGCCCGGCTGATCGGCAGCTTGTAGTGTTCGATCGAGTTGAACACCCGCAGCCCGGTATCAGAGCTGTTACGAGACAGCAGCAACACCTCGACCCGGGGCTCGGCCAGACGCGCATTGATCGCCAGCAGCTTCTTCACCAGCGGAAAGGCATCACCGGGTGCCAGCACTTCGTCTTCGTGCTCCACCTGATACGCCTGGTAGGCTTCCAGCCCCTGCTCTTCATAAACACGGTGGCTTTCTGCCAGATCGAACAGGGCACGGGAACTGGTGGCAATCACCAGCTTGCCATCAAAGCTGACCGGCATGGCTGTACTCCGGAACATAAAGCCAACAGGAATTGTCGGGCAGTATAGCAGCATCGTGTTGTCGCGCCTGCTGTTCTGGCATAAAGTGACTGCGACGCGTGTCGAAGCATGCGCCGCGTCATCCACGTACCGTTATCGGGGAAAGGAGTCATCCATGGCTGCAAAGAAGGTTAAAGCCCGCGTAGATGAACTGCAGGCGCAGATCCGCAAGCTCGCTGAGCGCTTCGATCAGGAACGCGAGAAACAGGTGTCATCCCTTGAACAGCAACTCGAGAAGGCCCGCGAACGGGTCAGCCAGGAGATCCAGCGTCAGCGGGAAAATCTGGGCAACCTGGAGAAACTCCAGGCCGAGTACCGGGAAAAGGCCAATGCCAACCTGAAGAAGCAACTGGACCGCGCCCGCAAGAGCGTGGACGAGGCACGCAGCCGGGTGAGCGAATCCGAAGGCCGCAAGATGTTGCTGGAAGCCGAGGTCAAGGTCCTCAAGGCCACCGCCAAGCAGGCCCATAGCCTGGCCAAGGTGATCAGCCAGTACGAGAAAGACCTGGAAAAACGCGCCCGCGAGATCGAGAAGAAGGTCAAGCCGGCCGTGAAGAAGGCGGCCGCGAAGAAGAAGGCACCGGCAAAGAAAGCCGCCGCCAAGGCAGCACCGAAGAAAGCAGCGGCCAAAAAGGCCCCTGCGAAGAAGAAAGCCGCTCGCAAGGCTCCGGCTCGCAAGAAAGCCCCTGCCCAGTAAGCACCGGACGTAGGCTGGGCTGAGCGTAGCGAAGCCCAGCCCACCCCCACGCCTTAACCGGTGACCAGCAACCCCTGAAAATGCTGCACCACCGGCCCTTTCTGCTCCCGTGTCATCGCGGGCAAGCCTTTTTCAATCGCCATCATGCCTGCCTTGCGAATGGTCGCCCGGGCTGTCGCCACCATACCCCGATTGAAAGCGTTCAGCTTCACACAGCCGACAATGCCGTCCAGGTAATGCACCAGGGCGCCGTCACAGATCGCCTTCATGCCATCGACCAGTGCCGGCGTCTGCCCGGACTGTCCGTCAAGAAACGCCGCATAGGCGGCTTGCAAACGTGCACCGTTGGCATTGTCCAGCGGGAACGCCAGCGCCATGTGCCCGTCCTGCTCAAGCACCATGGCGCGAAAACAGGCCGCCAGCCTGGCCTGATCCTCCAGCGTCGCCTTGCTCAGCAGATTGCGCAACAGCGCGCGCGCGGCCTTGTTGATTACCTTGACGCCACTCTGGATCATGCTGGCCACACTGCCCTGTGCGCCCACCGCCGCCATGGGCGCTTCAAAGAACGATGTCAGCAGGTCCGCCACAAAGTCTTCCCCGATGGCCTCAAGCTGGTGCAGATGCGATACGGACGGCTCAGCCTCGACCTCATCAAGAAAGCGGCGCAGATTGCCCTGCAATCGTGCAGATGCAGGAAACGCCACGAAAAATGTCGATGTCATCAGAAAATCATCCCCGGAAAGACGCCTCAAAGGTTGGGGATTGTAATGGGTTCCTGGCGGCACCGCAGTGCCAGTATTGACTGAAAAGAACAGCGCCCCGGGTCACCAGAGCCATGGCCAGCCGGTATATCGCCTCAACTGGCCAGTTGCAGATGCAGGCGCCAGGCCGGCAGTGCCTGCAAAAGGCGCCCTGCCGCCGCCACCACGGCTTCTGTCTGCCCCATCTCCAGTTGCTGACGCGCCCGGTCCTGCTTGCGGCGCTCGGCATCCGGCAGTGCCTGGCGGGCGCCACCGATGGCCAACCCACTGGCATCCTCGGCCAATTGGTGGATAGCTGCCAGATCCAGCGGTTGCGGCGGTCTCGCCGTCAGCTTGTCCAGCAGGGAGGCGAGCCGCAACGCGCCTTCTGTCACATTCATCTGGTCCTGTTGCAGGGAGCGGCAGACGATCTCCATCTGGTCAAGCAGGTCCTTTTGCGTCTGGTGTTGTCTTTCCATGGCCTCACGTTCACGCTGCCAGACCCGCCGCCACAGCCCGATCGCACAGGCGACCAGGAGCACAATGATGACAGCAGCAACAAGGATCAGGATCATAGTGAGCGACATGGGCACTCCAGAGTCAGTCGGTGGCGTGGGCGCAGCGTCTTTCTGTCAGTCTAGCAAATCACGGTGAATGCAGTGTGGTCGTCATATATTGAACAACTCGAGCCGTTGCTCGGCCCCTGGACCGCCTGGCTGATCGGCAGTGGCCTTGCCGTCGGGCTGGCGTCGATGATCGCGGTACCGTGGCTTGTCGTACGCATGCCCGCAGATTACTTCCTGGCCCGCAGCAAACCGCAGCTGCGCACCGGCGCGCTGCATTCGGCCATCTGGGTGCTGCGCAACAGCCTTGGCCTGCTGCTGGTGCTGCTCGGCATCATCCTGATGTTCCTGCCCGGGCAGGGCCTGCTGACCGTGCTCATCGGCCTGGCCATCAGCACGTTTCCGGGGAAATACCGCATCGAACGCGCTATCATCCGCCGCCGCGCCGTGTATGACAGCATCAACTGGATGCGCCGCCGGGCGGGTCGGCCGCCGATCATCTACCCTGACCGGCATGGCGCCCCGGCCACGTCGCATCCACCCGATCAGACATCGCCGTAAAGGAGAGACCGTGTCCGAGATTCGCAGCCCCGCCCTGCACTGGCAAGGTGACGCCCTGGCCCTGCTCGACCAGCGCCTGTTGCCTGCCGAAACACACTGGCACCGCTACGACGACGCCGACGGGGTCGCCCAGGCGATCCGCGACATGGTGGTGCGCGGTGCACCGGCCATCGGCATCGCCGCCGCCTACGGGATCGTGCTGGCCGCGCGACAACTGGGCGACAACGCCGACCCGGACCGCTTGCGCCCCGCCTTTGCCACCCTGGCCGCCAGCCGCCCGACCGCCGTCAACCTGTTCTGGGCGCTTGACCGCATGCGCGAGGCGGCTGCCACGCTTCAGGGCCAGGCGTTGATTCAGGCGCTGGACGATACCGCCTGCCGTATCCATCAGGATGACCTGGCCATGAATCAGCGCCTGGCCGCCTTCGGCGTAGGTCTGCTGCCCGAGGGCGGCGTCATTTATACCCATTGCAATACCGGCGCGCTGGCCACCGGCGGTCATGGCACCGCGCTCGGCGTGATTCGCTCGGCCTGGGCGGCGGGACGTATTCGCGGCGTGATCGCCGGCGAGACACGCCCATGGCTGCAAGGCAGTCGGCTGACCAGCTGGGAACTGATGCAGGACCGGATTCCAGTGACGCTCGTGGTGGACAGCGCGGCAGGGCATCTGATGCAACGTGGCCAGGTGCAGGCCGTGATCGTCGGCGCTGACCGTATCACTGCCAACGGCGACACCGCCAACAAGATCGGCACCTATGCACTGGCGGTACTGGCCCGCCACCACGGCCTGCCCTTCATTGTGGCAGCGCCCTGCTCCACCATTGACCCCGCCCGGGCAGACGGCCACAGCATCGAGATCGAGGAGCGCGATGGCGCTGAAGTGCGCCGCATCCGCGAGCAGCAACTGGCGCCGCATGATGTCGAGGTGGCCAACCCGGCCTTCGATGTCACCCCGGCGGCATTGATTACCGCCATCGTGACAGAGCACGGTGTCATACCCGCACCGGACACTGATAAAATGGCCGCTCACCTGCGATATGCCGAGAGCACGCATGACTGACAACACCGTTGAGCACCCGATGCGCCGTCCCTGGTCGTCCAGCGCTTTCCGCGAGGCGGCACGCAGTATTGCGGCCACCGGGGTGCGCATTTACGAGCAGGGCTGGTCACCCGCCACCAGCAGCAATTATTCGATGCGACTGAACAGCGACTACTGCGCGGTCACTGTATCCGGCCGTGACAAGGGCTTGCTGACAGAAGCCGACGTCATGGTGGTCGACATGGCGGGCAAGGCCGCATCGGGCGGCAAGCCTTCTGCAGAAACCGGCTTGCACACCCAGCTCTACCGGCGCCTGCCGGAGACCGCCGCCGTGCTGCACACCCATTCGCAGGCCAGCACCGTGCTGACGATGCACTATCCTCAGGAAAGCACCCTGGTGCTGGAAGGCTATGAGTTGCTGAAGGCCTTCAGTGGTATCACCACCCACGATACGGCCCTGCATATTCCGGTGTTCGACAACACCCAGGACATTGATGCCCTGGCCGCGCAGGTCGATGCTGCCATGGACGCCGGGCAGATCAGCCATGCCTACCTGATTCGCGGCCATGGGGTCTATACCTGGGCGGACTCCATGGCAGCCTGTTACCGCCAGCTTGAAGCCCTTGAATTTCTGTTCGCTGTCACCGTGCAGCGGCGCATCCTGTCAGCAGGAGGACACACCGCATGAGCCAGCTTCGCGTCTACGCCGATACCCGACCGGACGAGCCGGTACAGGACACACAGGACCACGACACCATCGCCCGTCTCCTGGCCGACGCCGGTGTCCGCTTCGAGCGTTGGCAAGCCAGCGCGCCGGTCAAACCGGGCGCCAGCCAGGAGGAAGTGATCGAGGCCTATCGTGATGATATCGACCGGCTTATCACCGAACAGGGCTACCAGACCGTCGATGTGGTCAGCCTGAACCCGGATCATCCGGACAAGGCCGCCCTGCGCACCAAATTTCTCGACGAACATCGCCACAGTGAGGATGAGGTGCGCTTCTTCGTCGGCGGCGCCGGGCTTTTCAGCCTGCATATCGGTGATCACGTTTACGAAGTGCTGTGCGAGCAAGGCGATCTGATTTCCGTGCCCGCCAACACGCCGCACTGGTTCGACATGGGCCCGAACCCCTACTTCATCGCCATCCGCCTGTTCAACAACCCGGAAGGCTGGGTCGCCAACTTCACCGGCAGCGACATCGCCAGCCGTTTCCCGAGGCTGGACAATTGAGTATCCGCGCGATTGTCACCGACATTGAGGGCACCACCAGCAGCATCACCTTCGTCAAGGAGGTGCTGTTCCCCCATGCCGCCCGGGCCATGCCGGATTTTCTCGCCCGGCACTGGCAGGACAAGGCGGTGCAGGTGCAGATCCGCGCCCTGGCGGCGGAGACGGGCGAGGCGATCAACGACGCGGCCACGGCCAACGGCATACTGCAGCAATGGATTCGTGAAGACCGCAAGGCCACGCCCCTGAAAGCGCTGCAAGGGATGATCTGGAAACGCGGTTACGAGGAAGGCGCTTACCGCGCCCACGTGTACCCCGACGTGGCGGATTGCCTGCGCCGCTGGCACGACAGTGGCCTGGCGCTGTACGTCTATTCGTCCGGCTCGGTGGCCGCGCAGAAGCTGTTCTTCGGTTACAGTGAAACGGGAGACCTGACCCCGCTGTTTACGGGCTATTTCGATACCACGACCGGACCCAAGCAGAGTGCCGACAGCTACCGCAAGATTGCCGAAGAGATTGGCATTCCGGCCGAGCTGATCCTGTTCCTCTCGGACATTCCCGCCGAGCTGGACGCCGCACGGGAGGCCGGGCTGCACACCACCCTGCTGGACCGCGATGGCAGCGCCCCGCCCTGCGATCACCCCCGTGTGACTGACTTCAATGCTATCGAGCCACAACGCATCTGAAGTTCAACGCGGCTCCCTCGCCGCCAGCACCACGAATTTGCGATCGCCGCCCACCTGCGTGACCGACGCGAAATGGCGTTTCAGCAGCAGGTCGTAGCGCAGGTGGCGATTACCGATCACCTGTAACACCCCGCCTGGCAGCAGCCGCTTCGCCGCCTGCCCGAACAGCATCCGGGCAACGCTGTCGTCCACTGCATGCCCGCGATGAAACGGCGGGTTCAACAGGATCAGGCCGAAGCGCGCCTCCAGCCCTTCCAGACCGTTCCCCAGATGAAACGCTGCCGGCGCCTGCGGCAGCCAGCGCGCCATGTTCTCGCGCGCACTCTGCAACGCCAGCCATGAAACATCGCAGAAGGTCACCGGCACGCCGGGGTTACGTTGCGCCGCCACCATGCCCATCACGCCGTTGCCACAGCCCAGATCGGCCACCGGCCCCGCCACACCCTGCGGCACGGTGTCCATGAACAGCCGCGCACCGATATCCAGTTGCTGCTGGGCAAAGACGCCCGCATGCACCACCAGCTCCCAGCCCTGCTCCGGCACCACCACGGAGGTCGGATACGGCGCCGCCGGCACCTGCTGCGGCACCGTGGCCGTCAGCCCATGCGCCTTGTGTCGTCCGCGCAGCAACGCGACGTCGCCCAGATAATGCCGGACCCGGGCCAACAGGTTGCCGGGCAGGTGTTTGTCCATCCAGGCCAGATGCACCGGCGTTCCCGGCGGCAATGCCCCCAGACGACTCAACTGCTGTTCCAGCAGTGCCATTTCCTTGGGCACGCGCACCAGCACCCGCGACGGCGCCTGTGGCCAGGGCGCCAGAGGCCAGCACCAGGCCGCCTCCTGCACCGGCAGGCCGTTATCTGCCGCGTTCGCCCACCAGGCTGCGCGCGCCAGGGCATCATCACCGCTGCTCACCGGCGCCGCCGCGTGCAGGGCCAGCGCCAGGGCGCCACAGGTGTCGTTGAGCAGCAGCGGCGCTCCGGGCGCAGGCGCGTCCGGATCACCGCCCAGCGCGTGCTCCAGCCACAGATCCAGCAGATAGAGGTCGGCGCCTTCCCAGGCACGCAGGCGTTCGCCGCGCCGCTTCGGGTAGCGATGCAGAACAAGGCGGGCAAGCGGGTGAGAAAATGCTGTCAGGGCTTCAGTCATGGGCGCGGATTATGCCTCAGCCACCGAGGCCGGGCGACTGCTCATAAATCAGACAAACGCGCCAAGGGCTGGCATTCCGGAAAAATATTGTTAGAATGCACGCCGCTTCGGAGTATAGCTCAGCCTGGTAGAGCACTACGTTCGGGACGTAGGGGTCGCAGGTTCAAATCCTGCTACTCCGACCAGATGCAAGGTTGCCACGCCGTCCCGGGGCGGGTAACACGGAAAGCCGCGACCTGTCGCGGCTTTTTTCGTTGCGGGCATGCCCGAGGAGGTCCCGATGCGCTGCTTTCTTGGCTTGCCGCCGGATCCCCGGCTGGTCACGGCACTGCGCCAGCAGGTTCAGCGTTGGCAGCACGCTGGCATCCCGGCGCGCTGGGTCCCCGAAGGGAACTGGCATCTGACCCTGGTTTTCCTGGGCGATCTGCCCACCGCCGCACAGGCTGCCCTCATGGCCCTGTGCCAGCAGATCAGCGAACAGCATCCACCGCAGACCCTGCCGATCACCCGGGCGGGCCGCTTCCCCGACCGCCGGGGTCACTTTCTGGCCGCCGAGGGTGACGCCCCGTCGGCCCTGACAGCCCTGCGGGCACAGCTCGCCGAAGGCTGCCAGCATCTGGGGCTGGCCGTGGAAACCCGGCCATTCCGGCCCCATATCACCCTTGCACGCGACCTGGCACACGACCGGTCACATGACCTGGCTCCGCCTTCCCCGGCCACCGACCGGTTCACGGGCGCCCTGCACGCAGACACCTTGATCCTGTACCAGAGCCTGCCACCCTCCGCAGCACAGCCCGACGCACCGGTTTACCGGGCTGTGGCCCACTGGCCACTCACCGGTGACGCGCTGTAGAATCGCGCCCTCGCCACAGGAGCCCCCGATGTCCAGCCACAGCAGCCACCCCGATAACAAGGCCCCCGGTCACCCGCCCCCCGGCAAAGTCGGCTTTATCAGCCTGGGCTGCCCGAAGGCACTGGTGGATTCCGAACGCATCCTGACTCAGCTGCGCACCGAAGGTTATGAGGTGGTGCCCACCTATGAGGATGCCGATGTGGTGGTGGTCAACACTTGCGGCTTTATTGATGCCGCCAAGGCGGAATCCCTGGAAGCCATTGGCGAAGCCATCAGCGAAAACGGCAAGGTGATTGTCACCGGCTGCATGGGCGTGGAAGAAGACAACATCCGCAAGGTGCACCCGCAGGTACTGTCGGTCACCGGCCCCCAGCAGTACGAACAGGTGGTCAATGCCGTGCATCAGGTCGTGCCGCCACGCGCCGATCACAACCCGTTCCTGGATCTTGTGCCGCCGCAGGGTATCCGCCTGACACCGCGCCATTACGCCTATCTGAAGATTTCCGAGGGCTGCAACCACAGCTGCAGCTTCTGCATCATTCCCAGCATGCGCGGCAAGCTGGTCAGCCGTCCGGTGGGCGATGTACTCGACGAAGCCGAGCGGCTGGTCAAGGCCGGCGTACAGGAGTTGCTGGTGATTTCCCAGGACACCAGCGCTTACGGCGTTGACCTGAAATACCGCACCGGTTTCTGGCAGGGCATGCCGGTGAAAGCGCGCATGCTCGAACTATGTCAGGCCCTGGGGCAGATGGGCGTCTGGGTGCGTCTGCATTACGTCTATCCCTATCCCCACGTGGATGACATCATCCCGCTGATGGCCGAAGGCCGTATCCTGCCCTATCTGGATATCCCGTTTCAGCACGCCAGCCCGCGCGTGCTCAAGGCCATGAAGCGCCCGGCCCATGCTGAAAATACGCTGGAGCGCATTCGCCGCTGGCGCGAGATCTGCCCGGATATCACCCTGCGCAGCACCTTTATCACCGGCTTTCCCGGCGAAACCGATGACGACTTTGAAATGCTGCTGGACTGGCTGGAAGAAGCCGAACTGGACCGGGTGGGCTGCTTCACCTACTCGCCCGTGGACGGCGCCCCGGCCAACGCCCTGCCCGACCACGTCCCCGAAGAGGTCGCTGCCGAACGCCAGGAGCGTTTCATGAACGTGCAGGCGCGCATCAGCCAGCGACGGCTGGCACGCAAAGTCGGCCAGGAGATCGAGGTACTGATCGACGAGGTGACCGAGGACGGCGCCGTGGGCCGCTCGCGGGCCGACGCCCCCGAGATCGACGGCCTGGTCTATCTCGATGGCGCCGTGGACCTGCGCCCGGGGCAACGGGTCAAGGCCCGCGTCAGTGACAGTGACGAACATGACCTCTGGGCACAGCTGTTGCGCTGATCGGTTGTCGCCGGACGGTCAGCGGCGCCGCTCCGGCGGCGTCCAGTCGAACGGCACCCCATAGGCCATCATCAGCCCGCCCAGCGTAATGAGCACGCGGGAAATGCCGATATAGGAATCCGGAATCTGGATGCGCTGCGCCCGCAGTGCATCTTGCAAGGATTGCAGCGCCTGCACCGGATGCTCGCGATTGAGCTGATCCGTCAGCACATAGCTTGAGAGCTGTTCCAGAGTTTCGGTATCACCGCCGACAAATCCGGCCTCGCGAAACAGCGCCGCCATATCAACCTCGCCCTCGAAGCCCAGCAGGCCGTACAACAAACGGGAGTAACGGCGCACCTCATCCGGCGTCAAGCGCCCGACCACGCCATAATCCAGAATCGTGATGGTGCCCTGCTCGTCCACCAGAAAATTACCGGGATGCGGATCGGCCTGATAAAGACCAAAGCGGGTCACCTGTTGCAGGTAGCTGCCCACCAGACGGCCCAGCAGCGAAGCGGCCTGATCGGGATGCTGCGCCAGATGATCGCGCAGGCGCTGCCCGTGCACCCAGCCTGTCACCAGCGTGGCCTCGCCTGACAGGGCGTCATACAGCCGGGGAACCTGAATACCCGGCGGGTGCGGCAATCTGGCGAAACGGCGCAGATTCTCGGCTTCGTTGCGAAAATCCAGTTCCGTGGCGGTCATCGTCAGCAATTGTTCGGTGATCTGGATGATATCCAGCTCGCGCACCAGTGGCGCTATCAACCGTGCCAGCAGGCGAAACAGGCTGGCATCCTGATCGAATTGCGCCGCGACGTCCGGCAAACGCACCTTGACCGCCACCTCTTCCCCCGAGGTCAGCCTGGCGCGATGCACCTGGGCGATAGAGGCCGTGGCCACCGGCACCAGATCAAACGCCTCGAAATGGCGCGTCCAGTCCTCCCCCCAGGTACTGACCAGCGCGGGCTTGAGCTGATCAAAATGCACCACCTGGGCATCATTCTGCAGCGGTGCCAGGGCATCGATGTACGCCTGCGGCAATATATCGGGTCGACAGCTCAGAAACTGGGCAGCCTTGACCCAGGTGGCACCATTACGCCGGCACAGGCGTGCGACCCGCTCGGCCGCATCACGGTGCGCCTGCTCCAGCGTCCGTGCCTGGCTGGTTTTCATGCGTCCGTAGATCGCCAGTACTTCAGCGAAGGTGGTCAAGGCACGCAGGTAGCGCCCGCGACCACTGATCAGCCCACCCAGCGCACGACCGCCGAGGACGGCTGAACGTCCGAGATTGCTCCTGATAGTGCGATTGTTGTCCGCCAACGGGGACTCCATCTTCATTATTTTGCCTGCATTCTAGCCAAGTCGGTGGGTGCAGGGCAGATTCACTGTTGAACAATCCGCAACGACTTCGTAAGGTTTTATGCTTTCCGCCCATCCGCAGAGGGGTCCGCATGGCGGCCAGCAGCAAGACCAGCGAGAAATTGATCCGCACCCGCAGCCTCACCATCCTCAAGAACAGCCACCCGGAGATCCGCCGCCTCAAGCGCGAAGCGCATGCGCCGTCGATCCATGGCCACAAGGTCTGGAACTCCAGTTTCGTGGTCATGGACTATTTGCGCCGTCAGCGCCCGCCCCAGGGCAGCCACCTGATGGATATCGGTTGCGGCTGGGGCATTCTCGGCATCTATGCGGCAAAGAAGCTCGGGCTGAAGGTCACTGGCGTGGACGCCGATGCCGACGTATTGCCTTATCTGGCCCTGCACGCCGACCTCAACGGCGTCGAGGTGACACCGATGCAGCGCCGTTTCGAGAAAATGACCAGGCGTGATTTCGAGGGTGTACACACCCTGGTGGGGGCCGATGTCTGCTTCTGGGATGAACTGACACCCGTGCTGTTCAAGATGATCCGCCGTGCCCGCAAGGCCGGCGTCCAGCGCATTATCATTGCCGACCCCGGCCGCGCGCCCTTCTACGCACTGGCCGAGCAATGCGCCGAGGCCTTCGCCGGCGAGATACACGAGTACCGGACCGCGCACCCGAAACCGGCCAGCGCCGACCTGCTGATCATCGACGCCTCTTGAATTTCCCGCACGCATCGCCATCTTTGCAGGACTGGACCCTCAGGGATTGCGAGCATGCGAGACGATTCAGACCTGCAACAGGAACACGAGACGACCGGTCATGCGCTGATGTTGCCGGACCAGGCCAGGCCACAGCGCATCTACCTGCTGCCTGTGACACAACGGCCCTTCATGCCCGGCCTGGTACAACCTGTGCTGTTCAGCCAGGAACACTGGCAAAGCACCGTCGAGCGGGTCAGCAAGACACCGCACCATGCCCTTGGCCTGATCTACACGGGCAGTGAAGCCAGTGATCACCTGGACCCGGATGCCCTGCCGGAATTCGGTTGCCTGGTGCGAGTGCACAATGCCGCCAACGAGGACGACACCCTGCAACTGGTTGTCCAGGGCATCTCCCGCTTCCGTATTACCGGCTGGCTCAGCCGCAAACCGCCATTTCTGGTGGAAGTGGAATACCCCGAACCCGACGCGCGCGATGCCGATGAAGACGCAATCAAGGCCTACGCGCTGGCCATCATCAATACCATCAAGGAGCTGCTGCCGCTGAATCCCCTGTATAACGAGGGGTTGAAGGCCTATCTGCAGAATTTCAGCCCGCGCGAACCGTCTCCGCTGACCGATTTCGCCGCCGCCCTGACCACCGCCAGCGGCGACGAGCTGCAGGCCGTACTGGATACCGTGCCGCTGCTCAAGCGTATGGAGAAGGTACTCGTGTTGCTGAAAAAGGAAGTCGAGGTCGCCCGCCTGCAAGGCAGCATCAACGAACAGGTCAACGAGAAAATCTCCAGTCAGCAGCGCCAGTTCTTCCTGCGCGAACAACTCAAGGTGATCCAGAAAGAGCTTGGCCTGGCCAAGGACGATCGCACCGCCGACGCCGAGGAGTTCCGCTCGCGTATCGAAACGCTGCAGCTCCCCGAAGCCGTCCAGCGACGCTTCGATGACGAACTGCGCAAGCTCTCGGTGCTGGAGACCGGCTCGCCGGAGTACGGCGTGACCCGCAATTATCTGGACTGGCTCACGCAGGTGCCATGGGGCCATTACAGCGATGACAATCTGGATCTGAAGCACGCGCGCAAGGTGCTTGAGCAGCACCATGCCGGGCTCGACGACGTCAAGGACCGCATCATCGAATTCCTCGCTGTCGGCGCCATGCGGGGCGAGATGCGTGGCGCCATCGTGCTGCTGGTCGGCCCACCCGGCGTCGGCAAGACCAGTATCGGTCGCGCCATTGCCGAATCCCTGGGGCGCACCTTTTACCGCCTGAGCCTGGGCGGCATGCGCGACGAAGCCGAAATCAAGGGGCACCGGCGCACCTATATCGGCGCCCTGCCCGGCAAGCTGGTGCAAGCGCTGAAAGACAGCGGTACCAGCAACCCGGTCATCATGCTCGACGAGATCGACAAGCTCGGTCAGTCGTTCCAGGGCGACCCGGCATCGGCGTTGCTGGAGGTGCTGGACCCGGAGCAGAACAACCAGTTTCTCGACCACTATCTGGATCTGCGTGTGGACCTCTCGCGCGCCCTGTTCGTGTGTACGGCCAACACCCTGGACAGCATTCCCGCCCCGCTGCTGGACCGCATGGAGGTCATCCGCCTGGCGGGTTACATCACCGATGAAAAAGTCACCATTGCCCGGCACCACCTGTGGCCACGAGCGCTGGAGCGCGCTGGCGTCAAACCGTCGCAGCTGAAGATATCGGACGCGGCCCTGCGCCAGATCGCAGACGGCTACGCCCGTGAAGCCGGGGTCCGCAACCTGGAAAAGCAGCTGAACAAGATCGTCCGCAAGGCAGCCGTGCAACTGCTTGATGGGCACAAGGCCATCTCGGTGTCCGGCAAGAATCTGGAAGATTTTCTTGGCATGCCCTACTTCCGCCCGGAAACGCCGCAGCGCGGCGTGGGCGTCGTAACCGGCCTGGCCTGGACCTCCCTGGGCGGCGCCACCCTGTCGGTGGAAGCGAGCCATGTGCACGCCCACGCGCGGGGTTTCCGCCAGACCGGACAGCTCGGAGATGTGATGCGCGAATCGAGTGAGATCGCGTACAGCTATGTCAGCGGCCATATCACCGACTTTGGCGGCAAGCCGGACTGGTTCAAGGATGCCTTCATCCATCTGCATGTCCCGGAAGGCGCCACACCCAAGGATGGCCCCAGCGCCGGTGTGACCATGGCCACCGCGCTGATCTCGCTGGCCTGCCATCGCCCGCTCAAACGCAAGATTGCCATGACCGGCGAGTTGACCCTGACCGGACAGGTGCTGGCGGTGGGCGGCATCCGCGAGAAAGTGATCGCCGCGCGCCGCGCCGGGATTCGCGAACTGGTGCTGCCGGAAGCCAACCGGCGAGACTACAACGAACTCCCGGAGCATCTGCGCGCCAGGATGACCGTACACTTCGCCAGCCACTACCAGGCCGTGTACGATGCCGTCTTCGAACGTTGACCCGAACGATCCGCGGGCGATCATGGAACAGCCTTATTACATCGTGCCGCCCTGCCATGAGCCGGTGCGCACCCTGCATCGTGACGACAGCCTGTGGGTGGTGGAGAAGCCGCCCCTGCTGCTGTCGGTGCCCGGTCGTGGCCCGGAAAACCGGGATTCGGTGACGTATCGCCTGCAACAGGAAGAACCGGACACGCGCGTGGTGCACCGGCTGGATCTGGACACCTCCGGCCTGATGGTTTTTGCCATCGGTATCGAGGCCCAACGCACCCTCAACCGCGCCTTTGCCGAACGCACGGTGGACAAGGAATACACCGCCCTGGTCGATGGCCTGGTGGAGGACGACGCCGGCGAAATCACCCTGCCGATCGCGCCGGACTGGGCCAACCGGCCCCGGCAGCGTATCTGTTTCGAACGCGGCAAATCCGCGCTGACCCGCTACCACGTACTGGAACGTGACGCCCGGGCGGATTGCACCCGCCTGCAATTATTGCCCGTCACGGGCCGCTCCCATCAACTGCGCATTCACCTCCGGGAAATCGGCCACGCGATCCTGGGCTGCGATCTGTACGCCCCCCCGGACGTGCTGGCACGCAGCCCCCGTTTGCTGCTGCACGCCAGCCAGTTGGCATTCCACCACCCGCGCACGGGTGAATGGATGCGCTTCCGCAGTCCTGTACCCTTCTAGGAACGCAAGACCCGGTCCTGATACTTTCTGGTCGCTTCGTTTTTTTCCGTAATACGTTTGCGTGCGCCGACGGCGCGCTTTATCCGCTCGCCCAGACGTTCCGGCAACAGCGACTCCAGCGAACCGATGGGCGCCACCCAGCGCGGTACCGTGACTTCGGGATGGCCATGACGACACGAGGCGAGAATGGCTTTCGCCACCGTCTCGGGCGTTGTCTTGGGTACACCTCGAATGTTGAGCCCGGCGGTCAATTCGGTCTGTACCGCCGCGGGCAGCAGCGTGGTCAGGGTGACGCCACTGTCGGCAATTTCTGCACGCACGGCTCGCGACAGGCTGGCCACACCGAACTTGCTGGCGGTGTAGACCGCCGCCCCGGGAACGGTCATCTTGCCCGCCATGGAGCTGAGATTGACGATATGCCCGCGCTGACGTGCCACCATGTCGGGCAACACCAGTCGCATGCCGGTAATCACCCCGCCGAGATTGATATGAATTTCGCGCAGCTGCGCCTCCAGCGCTTGCTCGAGAAAATCCCCGGTACGCTGGATGCCGGCATTATTGACCAGCAGATCCACCGGCCCCATGGCGCGCGCGACGTCGATAAACGCGGCGAACGAATCAGGGTCCGCCACATCCAGCCGGGTTGCCGTGGCATTCGGGCCGATTTGCCGGGCGGTTTCCCGCACCAGCTCTTCATCTATATCGCCCATCACGACCCTGGCGCCTTTTTCCGCCAAGGCCCGCGCGGTGGCGGCACCAATGCCGCGGCCCGCCCCGGTGACGCAGGCCACGGCGCCTTTCAGTTCAATCGCCATATCAACCCCCTTCCTGCGGGGAACGCAAACCAAAGTAGCCCACGACCTCCCAGTGATCCCCGGTACGCAAGGTCGCACGACCGAGATAAACATCCGGGATGATCTGCACGACTTCGTCACGCGTGCGCGGCAGCACCAGAGGATTGCCATGCTGCGGAGCGTCATAGCGGATGGTGCGCACCTGCTGATGGGGGGGGAGCGGCGACGGCTCGATAACGTGCAGAAAATGGAAACCGATCAACTCACCCTTGTGCCGCTGGAATCGGTAGCCCGGCATGCAAAGCAGCGCGGCCAGGCGCGTGGCCGGTGTCAGCCGGTTGTACCCGGTACCATCACTGTCAAAGGTCTTGCCAGTCCAGCCCACACCGCCCAGGCGCTGACCCAACCGTACCAGACGGTCCACACCCGCAAGCCACAACTTGCCATACAGGTTCATCACCAACCCTTCGCAGGCACCCTGCGGACCCACAGGCACCTCGCCCTGTGCAAACAGACCATGAAGGCGGTAATGCTCACTCGGGGCCTGCAGCGTCTGGAGCCACGCCCAGGCAGCCTGCCGCGCCTGGTCGGGGTCGGATACGGCCAGTTGGCGCAGATGATCCAGCTGCCGCGCGTCATCGGCGGATGACAACGGCAAGGTATGACGGGTATTCACATGGGTGCTTGTCACGGGACAGGGCTCCTCGGGTTATGGGCGAATGTCATTGTTGGTACTGATCTGTACCAACAATGACATTCGCCCATGAGTCGTGTCAAGCTGCGGACTGGCCTTTCCTCCCACCGGGCTATACTCTGCGGCGGGTAACGAAGCGGGCAACGAAAGAGAATCTCGCCATGTCCAAACCGGTCCGCCCCTTTCTGGGCCAGTCTGCCGAAAGTCGCGTGGAAAGCCGCCGCCGTCTGCTGATGGACCAGGCCTTTGCCCTGCTCGCCGACGACCGCTGGCGGCACACCTCCATCGCTGCGCTGTGCCGCGATCTGACCCTCAACAAGCGCTATTTTTACGAGAGCTTTTCCGGGCTTGATGCGCTGGAAGACGCGGTGGTGGATGAACTGACCGCCAGCCTGCTGCAGTTGGGATTGTCCTCTGCGGGCAAGGCGCAGCAGCAAGGCCTCGATACCGACGCGCTCGCACGGCAGGTACTGGGCGATTGCCTGGCATGGCTGATCGAGGACCCTCGGCGGGCCCAGGTACTGTTCGCCAAGGCCAGCGACAACCCCCGGGCACGCCAGCAGCGCAATCGGGTCATCGCCCAACTGGCCAGGGCCCTGGCCAGCTTCGGCCTGGCCTACCATCACCCCGGCCACCCCGAACTGGCCGTGACCGACACGCACGAGCAACTGGCCGGTCTGGCCGCCTCCATGCTTATCGGTGGCACGATCGAAAGTACGTTACGCTGGCTGGACGGCGAGATCGCCCTGTCGCTGGATCAGTTTGTCGATGACATCGCGCACCTGTGGGTGGCGTTGGCCAGCGCCACTGTGGACATGGCCGTTGCCCGATAAGCCGTTTCAGTCCCAGTCATCACCGTAATGATGCAACAGCTCTTCCCCGGCACTGACGTCGCGCAGGGTTTCGACAGACAGATCTTCGTAGTAAACGGTATTCGGTTGCACCGCATGATTGATATAGCGTAGCAGGCAGGTCACGCGTACCGGCCGCTCGCCATCGTCCAGCCAGAGCACGTGAGGCCCATCCTGGCGTGCAGGCCGTGTCTTGCACACGCCGAGCACCGTGCCCGCCGGAATGTCCTGACGCGCGAACAGTCCCTTGCCGTGCACCGGTGATGAGCCGACGGTAACCAGATCATCACGAACGAACGTCTTGCTCATGGCAACATGACTCCTGTACCGCCCAGGCCGCAGTAACCGCCCGGATTCCGATCCAGATATTGCTGGTGCCAGGTTTCCGCATAATAGAATGTCGGCGCGGGCAGGATTTCCGTGGTGATCGTGCCGCGCCCGGCGCGATCCAGCGCCGCCTGGAAGCGCTGACGACTGGCTTCAGCCGCCGCCTGTTGCGCCGCATTGCAGGTGTAGATGCCGGAACGATACTGCGTCCCCACATCATTGCCCTGACGCATGCCCTGGGTCGGATCATGCCCTTCCCAGAACGCACGCAACACGGTCTGATAGCTGATCTCTGCCGGATCAAACACCACCTGCACCACTTCATTGTGCCCGGTACGGCCGCTGCAGACTTCCTCGTAAGTCGGGTTCGGCGTGTAACCGGCGGCATAGCCCACCGCCGTCACCCGCACGCCGGGCAACTGCCAGAAGCGCCGCTCCGCGCCCCAGAAGCAGCCCATGCCGAATATCGCCACTTCACAGCCCTCTGGCCAGGGCGGCTGCAAGGACAACCCGGTAATGCGATGGGGCTCCGTTACCGGCAGTGGCGTATCACGGCCAGGTAACGCCGTCTCGGGCGTTGGCATCGCGGTCTTGTCTCGACCCACTCCGAACATGCTACCTGTCTCCTACGTTTAATCACTTTCCGCAGACAACCAGTGTGGCTACCATCAGGGACACAATACAATAAATGCTAACCCGCGAAAGGAGCGAATGCGTGAGCATTCTCGATACTGGCAAGGATTTCCGGCGCGCCAACGCCCTGGCAGGCATTCTGCTGAAGTACGGGTTCGGCGACATGATCCGGCGTCTCGGCCTGGCCGCGCCGATGGAGCAGGCCGGCAAGCTGGTACGTCAGAGCATCGACCGGGAACTGCTGACCATGCCCCCGGCCGAGCGACTGCGCCGCGCGCTGGAGGAAATGGGCCCCACCTTCGTCAAACTCGGTCAGATTCTGGCCACCCGCGTGGACATGTTTCCACGCGACTGGATCGATGAATTCGAAAAACTCCAGGACAATGCCCCCGCCCTGCCCTATGACACGCTGGTACCGCTGATCGAGCGTGCCCTCGGCAAACCGGCCGACAAGGTGTTCCGCGACATCGACCCGAACCCGCTGGGCGTAGCTTCCATCGGCCAGGTCCATCGCGCCACCACCCTGCGCGGCGAGGCTGTGGTGCTGAAAATCCAGAAGCCGGGCATTCGCGACAAGATTGATTCCGACCTGCGCCTGCTCAGGCATCTGGCACGCCTGGCCGTGGACAATTCTGCTGAGCTGCGCCGCTATCGCCCGCTGGAACTGGTGCGTGAATTCGAGCGTTCGCTGGCCCGCGAACTGGATTTCACCATCGAAGCCCGCAACGCTGACCGCATCCGCAAGAACCTGCGCAAGCTCGAATGGGTCAAGGTGCCGCGCGTCTACTGGGCCTGGACCTCGCCCACCCTGAGCGTGCAGGAACTGATCGAGGGCATTCCCGCACGCCGCCTCGACAAACTCGACGAAGCCGGTGCAGACCGCCCGCTGATCGCCCGGCGCGGCGCCGAAGCCGCCTGGAAGATGGCGCTGGAAGACGGCTTCTTTCACGCTGATCCACACCCCGGCAACTTCCTGATCATGCCCGGCAACCGCATCGGCATGCTCGACTACGGCATGGTCGGCAAACTGTCACATGCCCGTCGCGAGCAGATGGTACAGATCATGAAATCGGTGGTGATGCAGGAAGCCGACGGCTGCGCCGCCGTGCTCGCCTCCTGGTCCGACGGCCAGCCCGTGAAGTACGAAGCCCTGGTCGCTGACGTCGAAGACGTGATCTCGATGTATTACGGCGTACCGCTGGCCGATCTGGATGTGACCGCCCTGCTCGCGGACATTACCGGCATGCTGCGCAACCATAATCTGGTGCTGCCGTCGGACATCGCCCTGCTGATCAAGGCGATCATCACGCTGGAAGGGTTTGGACGCCTCATTCACCCGCAATTTGATGTGATGAGTGAAGCCGAACCGTTGATCAAGCGCATGATCCGGGCGCGCTACAGCCCCACCCGACTGGCCCGCAGCCTGGGTCTGAAGGCGCTGGATGCGGTCGACCGGATCTACGCCCCGCCCGCGCCCGCCGGCACGCCGAAAAGCGAGGGCACCGGCATCGACCCGCGTCACCTGGAACGTCTGGTGGCGCGGCTGGAACGCTCGCAGTACCGGCAGGTCCAAACCCTGCTGACCGCCAGTGGCGTGCTCTGCGGCAGCCTGCTGCTGGGGCACCGGGTGGCGCCGGTATTATGGGATATTTCGTTGCCCGGCCTGCTGATCCTCATGAGCAGCGGCGTCTGGGCTGCATGGCTGCTGCTGGTGGCGCGTCGCCACTTGCGTCAATGGGACTGAACACAAACGGAACATGCCAATGAAACGTGATCGCTATACCCTGATTCGGGACGCCTCGCCGGAAGGTCTTGAGAAAAACGTGGCCAGTGGCGGCTTCAGCCGCCGGCAGATGCTGTGGCTGATGGCCCTTGCCAGTGGCGGCGTCGTCACCGGCTGCGCCGTCAACCCGGTGACCGGCCAGCGCCAGTTCATGATGATGAGCCCCGCCGAGGAAAAGGCGCTCGACCAGCAGCACTCCCCGCACCAGCTCTCCGCCGACTACGGTGTCGTCCAGGACGCGGCGCTGCGCAACTACGTCAGTGGCGTGGGCCGCCCTGTCGGCGCGGCCTCTCATCGCCCGGACATGCCCTACAGCTACAATGCCCTGAACGCCAACTACGTGAATGCCTATGCCTTCCCCGGCGGCACCATCGGCATCACCCGCGGCATCCTGCTGGAAATGGAAAGCGAAGCGGAACTCGCCGCCCTGATCGGCCATGAGGTGGCCCATGTCAGCGCTCGCCACACCGCCCAGCGGATGTCCAAGTCCACCGTCACGGGGCTGGTGGTCGCTGGTGTCGGCGCCGTACTGGCCACCCAGGTAGACGATACCCGCGCCGCCCTGGCACTGGGGCTTGGCGGCATCGCCGCGGGCGCCCTGCTGGCTCGCTACAGCCGCAGCGACGAGCGCCAGGCCGACAACCTGGGCCTGGAATACATGACCTCAGCGGGCTACAACCCGCAGGGCATGGTCGACCTGATGGACATGCTGCGCTCGATGAACAGCCGCCAGCCGTCCATGCTGGAGCAGATGTTCTCGTCCCATCCGATGAGCGATGAGCGTTACCAGACCACAAGGCGCGCGGCCGAAAACGAGTACGCCCGCTACCGCAACGCCCCCATGCACCGCGAACGCTACATGGACAACACAGCGGCCCTGCGCCGCCTGCAACCGGCCATCCGCTTGCAGCAGCAGGCGGAAACCGCCGCCGGGCAGAAGAACTTCGCCGAAGCGGAACGCCTGCTCAATGACTCACTGCGCCAGGCACCCCGGGACTACACCGGGCTGGTGCTGATGGCCAAGGTGCTGATGGTGCAGGACAAGCACAACCAGGCGAAGCCGTTCCTGGATCGCGCCATTGAGGTCTATCCGCAGGAAGCCCAGGCGCAGCATCTGGCCGGGGTCGTCGCGCTGGAGCAGGGCCAGGCACAAACCGCGCTGACGCGCTTCCAGACCTACGAGCGCCTGCTGCCAGGCAACCCGAACACGCAGTTCTTCATGGGGCTGAGTCATGAGGGGCTGGGCCAGCAACAGCAGGCCAACGAAGCCTACGAGCGCTACCTGCGCGCGGGCGGCACCGGAGAGTCGGCCAACTTTGCGCGGCAGCGGTTGAGTGGGTCCTGAGCCGGGGCTTTCCATTCTTCGTTGGCGTGGTGGTCATGGCCCTCGGGGGGTGGGTAAAGGGTTTCTGGACACGCCGTAAACCCGTCCCTGGGGGCTCTCGTTCGGCATCCATGCCTCTCGAAGGTCCAGAAACCCTTTACCCACCCCCCGAGGGCCGTCACGCGCAGCCCGGTTAACGACTTCCAGCCAACCGAGAGTTTCGTTCGTCCGGTAGGCTGGGTTGAGCGTAGCGAAGCCCGGCATCAGGCAGAATCCGCCACGAGCAAGACGGACATCATGCTGGGCTTCGCGCTGCTCAGCCCAGCCTACAAGCTACGAAGTACAGAACCGGCAGTTGGCACTGAATGAGGCCTCGGGGAGGGGGACTCCCTTCCAGAAGTGTGTGAGGCAGGAAGCCGAACGCAAGCCCCCATGGATGGGTTCACGGCGGCTTCTGGAAGGGAGTCCCCCTCCCCGAGGCCGGGCTACGGAGCACCCAACCACCCGGAAACGCCAGCCACCCTACTTGTAGTAGGCATTCTCCGTCACCGTATGATCGGTCTTGTCACGAACAGCGGCCAGCTCGGGAATGCGCTCTTTCAGCGTGCGCTCCACGCCATCACGCAAGGTCATGTCCACGGCTGAGCAGCCCTGGCAACCCCCACCGAACTCCAGCACCGCCACATTTTCCTCGGTCAGCTCGAGCAGCTGCACATTGCCACCGTGCGACGCCAGCCCCGGGTTGATCTCGGAATAGAGCACGTAGTTGATGCGCTCCTCCAGCGTCGCATCGGCGCTCAGCTCCGGCACCCGTGATTTCGGTGCGCGGAAGGTCAGCTGCCCGCCCATGGAGTCCTTCTTGTAGTCGATGACCGCATCTTCCAGGTAACGCAGGCTCTTGCCGTCCAGCCAGGCGTGGAAGCCCTCGTAGTCGTAACGCACATCGCCCTCTTCCTGCTCGCCCTCGGGGCAATACGCCATGCAGCACTCCGCATGGGGCGTGCCCGGGCGCTCGACAAAGATGCGCACACCCATCCCCGGCGAACTCTGCTTGTCCAGCAGGTCACGGAGGTATTCCTGAGCGTTGGGGGTCACGGTGATGAGGCTATCGGTCACAGACGTCTCCACTGGTCGCGCCGGCATCGGCAGCGTGCATTAATTCCCGAGTATTTTAGTCAAGTATAGCACAGAAGCAAGTGAGCCCCGGGGCCCACTCTGTTATCCTTGCGCGCCGATTGTACCCGCCCTGCCCGGTCCGACTGGAGCCTTCATGCTCGACGCTGTACGCAGCCGCCGCATCCTTGCCCTTGCCCTGCCCATCATGGGCGCCATGGCCAGCCAGAGTCTGCTGAATCTGGTGGACGCCGCCATGGTCGGCAGCCTGGGCGGTGAAGCCCTGGCCGCTGTCGGCCTGGGCGGCTATGCGAACTTCATGGCCATCAGCCTGGTGCTGGGTCTCGGTGCAGGTGTCCAGGCCATGGTGGCGCGGCGCAAGGGTGAAGGCGATCCGACAGTCTATGCGGTGCCGCTGAATGCCGGGCTGCTGATCGGGATGGCGCTGTCGGTGCCTATCCTGCTGTTCTTCTGGCAATTTTCCGCTGACCTGATGGCGGTGCTGGCGGCCGATGATGCCGTGCAGGCGCTGGCCGAGCCCTATCTGCTGGCGCGGATCTGCGGGGTGTTTGCGGTGGCGATGAACTTCAGTTACCGCGGCTACTGGAACGGCATCAACCGATCCGGGGTTTACCTGCGCACGCTGGTCTCCGTGCATGTGCTGAACGTGATTATCAGCTATGGCCTGATCTTCGGCGCTTTCGGGCTGCCTGAGCTGGGCAGCACCGGGGCGGGCATCGGGACCACCCTGGCGTTGTATTTCGGCAGCCTGCTGTATTTCATCCAGACCTGGCGCGAAGGCCGGGTGCACGGCTTCATGGTGGCGCGGCCGGCGCGCACGACCCTGCTCAATATCTTGCGGGTCGCCGCGCCGCAGTCGGTGCAGCAGCTGCTGTTTTCGGCCGGGCTGGTAGTGTTGTTCTGGATCATCGGGCGCATTGGCACCCAGGAAGTGGCGGTAGCCCATGTGCTGATCACGCTGGTGCTGTTTCTGATCCTGCCGGCCATCGGGCTGGGGCTGTCGGCCACCTCGCTGGTCGGCCAGGCGCTGGGGCGGCGTGAGCCGGAGGATGCCTACCGCTGGGGCTGGGACGTCACGCGGCTGGCCATGATCCTGCTGTTCCTGATGGCATTGCCCATGTGGCTGGTGCCGGATCTGATACTGGGCATCTTCCTGCGCGAGCCCGAGCTGGTGGAGTTGGGCCGCCTGCCGCTGATGATCACCGGGCTGGCGATCTGCCTGGATGGCATTGCCATCGTCTTTACCCAGGCGCTGCTGGGCGCCGGGGCAGCGCGCTCGGTGATGCTGGTCACGCTGTGCGTACAGTGGTGTTTCTTTTTGCCGCTGGCCTATATCATCGGGCCCGTGCTGGGCGGTGGCTTGCTGGGCGTCTGGATCCTGCAGGCCGGGCAGCGGCTGGTCACATCGCTCTTGCTGGGGCGTCTGTGGATGCGCCGCCAGTGGGTCGACATCCGGCTATAACGGCCTGACTATAGAAGGGCAACACAGGATGAGGGCAGCAATGTGAGCGAGGCAGACATGAACGAGCATCGGCAGGAGCACGATCAGGAGGAACAGGACAAACCGAACGTCTTCCAGGTCATCTGGAGTGTTCTGGCGGCGCTGTTCGGCGTACAGAGCGGTCGTAACCGCGAGCGCGACTTCCGCCAGGGCAAGGCCAGCGACTATATCATTGTCTATGTGTTCCTGGTGGTCGCGCTGGTGGTGGGCATGATCCTGACCGTGAATATCGTGCTTTCAGGCACCTGAGCCACCCTGGCGAAGTACCATATCGCATAAGCTTATGGCCATATATTACTTTTCTGAATAAGCCCGCTTTGCTACAGTGCGGCGCCTCCGGCGACTGCGTTACACTGTGCGTACGCCTTCTGCCGGAGCTATCGGCAGCCACGAGACAGGGTGAACCCCCGACGCCATGTACGTATACCGACCCCATGACAAGCAGCTCCTGAGTGAGCGGGTAGCGCAATTCCGGGATCAGACCCGGCGCTATCTCGACGGCCAGTTGAGCAACGATGAATTCCTGCCCCTGCGACTGCAGAACGGGCTCTATATCCAGCGCTATGCGCCGATGCTGCGGGTTTCCGTGCCCTACGGCATGCTCAGCAGCACCCAGCTGCGCATGCTCGGCCGCATCGCGCGCGAGTGGGACAAGGGCTACGCCCATGTCAGCACGCGCCAGAACATCCAGTACAACTGGCCGGATCTGGAAGACGTGCCGGACATTCTCGCGGCGCTGGCCGAGGTCGAGATGCATGCCATCCAGACCAGCGGCAACTGCATCCGCAACGTGACCACCGATGAATTCGCGGGCATCAACGCCGCCGAAATCGAAGACCCGCGCCCCTGGTGCGAGATCATCCGTCAGTGGGCGACCTTCAACCCTGAATTCGCCTACCTGCCGCGCAAGTTCAAGATTGCGGTCAACGCGGTCCCGGATGCTGATCCGGCGCTGATCGGCGTGCACGATATTGGCGTGCAGGTCGTACATCGCGATGGCGAGACCGGCTTCCGGGTACTGGCGGGCGGCGGCCTGGGCCGGACGCCGATGGTCGGCGAGGTCATCGGCGATTTCGTGCCCTGGCCGCACCTGCTTTCATACCTGGAAGCGATCCTGCGGGTCTACAACAAGTACGGCAACCGCGACAACAAGTACAAGGCACGCATCAAGATTCTGGTGAAGGCGCTGGGCGCCGAAAAATTCCGGGCGCTGACAGAAGCGGAATTTGCCGAGCTGAAAGACGGCCCGATGACGCTGACCGCCGACGAAGTCGACACGATGCGCGGGCATTTTTCCACGCCGGCCTATGACACGGCGCTGGGCCAGCGCCCTGCGGCACTGGAGGAAGCCCTGGCCTCGAACAAGGCCTTCAACCGCTGGTTCCACACCAACGTCACCGCGCACCGGCAACCCGGTTACGCGGCCGTCACCCTGACGCTGAAGAAAACGGGCCGTGCTCCCGGTGATATCACCGATGAAGAACTCGATGCCGTTGCCGACCTGGCCGAGACCTACAGCTTTGCCGAGGCCCGTACCACGCACCAGCAGAACATCGTGCTCGGTGATGTGCGCCAGGATCAGCTGTTCCCGCTGTGGGAAAAGCTGGACGCGCTGGGCTTCGCCACCCCGAACCTGAAGCTGCTGACCGACATGATTGCCTGCCCGGGCGGTGACTTCTGCTCGCTGGCCAACGCCAAGTCGATCCCGATTGCCGAAGCGATCCAGCGTCACTTTGATGACATGGATTATCTGCATGATCTGGGGCCGATCGACGTGAATATTTCCGGCTGCATGAATGCCTGCGGGCATCATCATATCGGCCATATCGGCATTCTCGGGGTCGACAAGAAAGGCCGCGAGTACTACCAGATCACGCTGGGCGGCCGTGGCGACAAGGTCTCGAAAATCGGCGAGAAGCTGGGGCCATCCTTCGACGCCGATCAGGTGGTGCCGGTGATTGCCCGCCTGGTGGATCTGTATGTCGAACAGCGCAAGCCCGACGAGCTGTTTGTCGACACCTACGAGCGTCTGGGCATCGAACCCTTCAAGGAGCGGGCCTATGCCACAGATCATTAAGGACGGCGTGATCGTCGACGACACCTGGCAACGGCTCGACGCGGAGGCGCTGGCCGCACTGCAGGCGCTGCCCGACGGCCCGGTGATCGTGCCGCTGGCCTACTGGCAGGCGCACCGTGAGAGCCTGAAGGCACGCGGTGATGTGGGAGTGTGCCTGGAACCCGGCGAGGAGCCGGCAGCACTGGCGGACGATTTCGCCGCCCTGCCGCTGGTCGCCATCAACTTCCCGGCCTTCAAGGACGGGCGCGGCTATTCCTATGCCCGCGAACTGCGCACCCGCTACGGGTTCAAGGGTGAGGTCCGTGCGGTGGGGGACGTGCTGCGCGATCAGCTGTTCTACATGCAGCGCGTCGGTTTCAATGCCTTTGTCATTCGTGCTGACCGGGATATCCATGACGCCCTGAACGGGCTGCGGGATTTCTCGGTGACCTACCAAGGCGATGTGAACGATCCGCGACCAATCTACCGCCGTCACTGAGCGGTAAACGGGTAGGCTCGCGCGAGCCTGACGGGTTGGGTCGATGGCCACCCCGTCAGGCCCTACAACCACCCCCGCCGCCGCAGCACCGCCACTATCCCGCCACCTACCACCACCAGCATCAGCACGAATACCGGAAACGCCAGTTCCGACTCCGCCTCGGGTATCCCTTCAAGGTTCACCCCGAGCAAACCCGTCAGGAACGTCAGAGGCAGGAAAACGACCGAAAAGATCGCCAGCACATACATACGCCGATTCAACTCATCGGCCAGCCGGTTCGCCAGATCTTCCTGGGCGATATTGGCATGTTCACGCGCCGCATCCAGGTCTTCCAGCAGACGCTGAAGCCGGTCCATAACCTCACGCAAACGCCCGCGCTCCGCGTCAGCAAGAGGGCCGCTGCTGTCCAGCAACCGGGCCAGGGCATCACGTTGCGGCGCCAGATAGCGCCGCAGGATACTCACCCGGCGACGCACCCGGGCGATCTCGTTACGCAGCCCCCTGCTTTGCCGCACCATGGCGACCTCTTCGTAGGTGGCAATCTGCTCTTCCACCTGGTCCACCACGTCTTCCATATACCAGGTAAGCCGATCCGTCAGGTCCACCAGCAGGCTCCAGGTGTCTCCGGGCCCGTTGCCTTGCGCCAGATCCTCCAGCATGTCCGCCACCGACCCCAGCGGGCGGCGCTGAGTGCTGACGATACAGGTCTGCGTCAGCCACAGACGAATGGCAATCATGTCTTCAGGGTGTGCGCCCGGCGTGAGGTTGACACCGCGCAGGTAAACCAGCGTGCCGTCGCGCATGGGCGCCGCCCGCGGCCGAGTCTCCTGCGCCAGCATGGCATCACTGACCAGTGCGGGCAGAGCCATCTGCGCCAGCCATCGGGGGGTGTCAGGGTGGGTATAATCCAGATGCAGCCATAACAGGCCCTGGGCAGGCTGCCAGGCTGCTGCCTCATCCGGGGTGAGCCGACGCCCACCCCCGGCCCCGTCCAGCAAGACTGCATGCACGAGCGCTGCAGCATCCATCAGCGTCTCCCGTTTCTGTCGGGGTTATCCGTTAACGCGCACCAGCACCCGGCCGCGCACGCCTCCGGCAAGAATCCGTTCAAACCAGGCTGGCAGGTCCGCCAGGCCCACCTCCGCTGCCACAATCTGCTCCAGTACCGGCAGGCGCCAGTCTGTGGCCAGCCGCTGCCAGACCGCCGTCTTGGCCGCCAGCGGCTGCTCTACGCTGTCGACGCCCAGCAGGCGCACGTTACGCAGAATGAACGGGAACACCGTCAACGGCAGATCGGTGCTGGCAGCCAGTCCGCAACAGGCGACGCTGCCGCCATAAGCGGTGGACTTGATGACACTGGCCAAAGGCTCGCCGCCGAGGGTATCCACGGCACCGGCCCAGCGTGGCTTCAGCATCGGCCGGGCAGATGACTCGCCGAACAGCGCATCCCGGTCCAGACAGGATGCCGCGCCCAGAGCCCTGAGCCAGTCATGGGCATCCGCCTTGCCAGTCCCCGCCACCACGGTAAAACCGAGGTGCGCCAGCAGCGCCACCGCCAGGGAACCCACGCCCCCCGTGGCCCCGGTGACCAGGATATCACCGTCTTCCGGCGCCACCCCGCTGTCCAGCAACGCCTGCACGCACAAGCCCGCTGTCAGTCCGGCGGTGCCCAGCAACATGGCGTCGCGTGCCTTCAGACCCTCCGGCAGACGCACCACCCAGGCCGCAGGCACGCGAATATATTCACCGTAGCCCCCGGCGGTGTTCATGCCCAGATCGTAACCGGTGACCATCACCGCCGCGCCCTCGGCGAAGGTGCCGCTGGCATCACTGACCACCAGGCCCGCCGCGTCGATACCCGGCGTGTGCGGGTACCGGCGCGTCACGCCCTTGTTGCCGCTGGCCGACAACGCATCCTTGAAGTTCAGCGATGACCATTGCACGCGTATCAGCACATCGCCTTCAGGCAGATCATCCAGGGAACGCTGCACCAGCTCTGTCCGGTAGCGGCCGTCCTGTTCGGTGGTCAGCAGTGCAGCAAAGGGATCACTCATGATTTACCACCAGCGTCGTGCGCCACGATGAAACCAGCGCTCCATGACCCGTTCGAGGCTGCCCTCGAACGCCAGACCCAGACGCTCCGCCAGCTTCTGGCGCGTATGCCAGCTTACCTCGTAGACGTCCGCCTCCTTGCAGCGCGTCAGCAGGTATTCATCACTGGTCTGCAAGTCATCCACCAGACCGATATCTTTGGCCCGGGTCCCGAACCAGTGTTCGCCGGTGGCAATCTGCGCGATATCGAGATTGCGGCGATGCTCGCGGACAAACTCCTTGAACAGCAGGTGGGTGTCCTCCAGCTCTTCCTGGAATTTCTCGCGGTCCTTGTCCGTATTCTCGCCAAACATGGTCAGGGTGCGTTTGTATTCGCCAGCGGTCATCAACTCGACATCCACATCGTGCTTGCGCAACAAGCGGTGGAAGTTGGGGATCTGTGCCACCACACCTATCGAGCCGACAATGGCGAAGGGCGCTGCAACAATGCGGTCGGCAATACAGGCCATCATGTAGCCGCCACTGGCCGCCACCTTGTCCACACAAACCGTCAGGCGCACGCCCTGATTACGGATACGGCGCAGCTGTGATGACGCCAGCCCGTAGGCATGCACCAGACCACCGGGGCTTTCCAGGCGCAGCACGACTTCGTCTTTCTTGTCCGCCGCTTCCAGTACGGCGGTGATTTCCCGACGCAGGTTGTCCACGGCGCTGGCCTGGACATCGCCATCAAAATCCAGCACGAAAACACGCGCCTTGCGGTCTGCCGCCATGGCACCGGCCTTGCGCGCCGCCTTCTGCCGGGCCTTTTCTTCCTTGCGTTGCTGCTTGCGAGCCGCCTTGCGTTCTGCATCGGGCAACACCGCATGACGCAGGTTATCGCGCAGGCTCTCCATTTCATCGTTCAGATGCCGTACGCGCAGGTCGCCCTGCTCATCCTGATGCTGGCCACGCTGCCGTGCCGCGGCACTGATGACGCCGCCCACCACAAACAGGATGGCAAACGCCAACGTGGCCACCTTGGCCAGGAACAGCCCGTAGTCCGTGAAAAACTCGATCACTCAATGCTCCTTTAATGACACTACTGCAGCATCGCCGCTTCGGCGCTGCTGTTGAGAGGACGGCCTTCAAGGCGACCGCGCTGGAAGACCACCTCGAAGATGGCGCCATCTGCCATCGGCAGAAAAGCGGCGCTCAGGGTGGTGCCACTGAGCAACAGGCTGCCTTCACTGGCCCCGCGCCAGATATCGAACACCACCGGGGGGCTGTGGATGTCGTGGGTTGTGGATTCCCGCGAGCGCTGGTCTTCCAGCGCCAGGTAACGCCCCTGGATGCGATCCAGCTGATAACCGGGGCCCGCACCCACCAGCGCCAGCAGGCCTTTCCAGTGCAGCACGCGGGTATCCAGCTGCCACAGGTCGCCGCGCAGGGCGTAATCATGGCTGTCTCCGCCCGGCAGTGCCACCGTGGCGACAAAGTTCTGCGGCCCCAGCGCCCGGAAGCTGACCGTGGCCAGCGGCACCTCTGCGCGCAAGGCGTTATAACTGTAGAGATTCAGTGCCAGAATCGACAGGTAGACGGCGCCACCCAGCATCAGCAGACCCGCCGTGCCCTTGAGCCACTGCAACAGCCACTGCTGGCGCAGCAGCACCCAGGCACCCAGTGCCACCAGCAGCAGACTGACCACGATCATGACGATCGGTACGCCCGAAAAACTCATGTTTCCTCTCTCCTTCCCCGCCGTCGCCGCACCCAGTCTTCAATCAATGCCCGGGCAATACTGCCGGTGGGCGGTATGGGCGGCAAGTCATCATAGTGCCACCAGTGTGCCTCGACGATCTCTTCGCCATCGACCTCGATATCACCACCGGCATACTCTGCATGAAAACCGAGCATCAGGGCATGCGGAAAAGGCCAGGACTGGCTGGCGTAGTAACGCAGTGGCCCCAGGGACAGACGCGTCTCTTCCCAGACCTCCCGATGCACCGCCTGTTCCGCGCTTTCCCCGGCCTCGATAAATCCGGCAAGGCAGCTGAAAAAGCGCGCCGGAAACCGCGCCGCACGCGCCAGCAGCGCTTCATCACCACGGGTCACCAGGGCAATCACACAGGGCGAAATACGGGGGTACTGAGTGTACCCGCAGGCCGGACAGGTCATGGCCCGGTCGTGGTCATGATTGTGGGCGGGCGTGCCGCACCGTGAACAGAAGCGATGATTGCGATGCCAGGTGACCACCTGAGAGGCACGCCCGGCCATCGCGAAAGTCATTTCATCGAGTTGCCCCAGCAAACGCCGCAACTGCTCCAGGTAGAAACCGGCCGGCACTCGTGAGGTATCGTCCAGCGCCACCGCGTAGCAATGCTGCTGGCGCAAGCGACCGAGGTACTGAGGGGGCAGATCATCCAGACCGAACAGACCGAGATGAGGCGCTTCCGGCAGCAGCGGCAGGGCCGGGTCTTCACAGACCAGCAGCCGACCATCGCCTATCACGAACCAGAGCGCCGGGCCGTCGGCCTCCGCAGGCGCATTGCTGGCAAATTCCAGATCCGGGTGATGCGGTTGCATCAGGCCGTTTCCGCCACCGGCCGCCGTACCGGCACGCCGAGTTCGGCCAGGCTCTCATCGGCCACATCCAGCACGGCGTCACCGATCGGCTTGTACTCTTCGATGCTCTCCAGATAGTAGTCGATGCTACTGATCGCATCGGCCAGGGTCTCCATCTGCTCGCGCGCAGGCACACTGCTGCTCTCGGCCAGCAGACTGCCTTCGATATAGGTGCGGCAGCCCTCCACGATGGCCTTGGCCCGGGCGAGCTCAAGGAATGTCAGCCCACCGGCCACCCCACCCAGCACCGCCGGCACATTGCTCAGATGCATGCGATCACCGCCGCTGTCGATATAGCTGCTCAGGGAACGCTTGGTCAGCGATACCCCGGCGCGGCATTCCGCCACTACCGTCATGCGTGCTTCATCCAACTGATAAAGGGAGATGCGGCTGTTACGCACTTCGCGGTTGATATCGTCCGCCGGGGCAAACTTGCGCTCCAGGGTGGCCACGGCGTTTTCCACGGTCAGCAGGTCATCCACCAGCCCCTGGAACGCCATACCTTCCAGATCCAGGGACTCCGGCCGCCAGCGTCGCACCTCTGCAGCACGCTTGCGCATCAGATCGGCCTCACTGGTCTGCCCCACCATCACCAGCGAACCGGACAGCCGCAGCAGCGTGTCGCTGAGTTCATCGTAGTTGGTGTCGGCGGCGCCCTGGGCCGCCATATCCAGCGTTGTCTGGATATCCCGCAGCTCTTCCTTGAGAGCCACCGCGACGGTGCGGATGACCGAACCGCTGGCGCCGCTCATCAGCGCCAGCTCTTCCTGAAGCACCGCGTCGGTCATGGCCGGTTTCACATCGAAGGCACGCTTGATCTCTCCGATCACCCCGTCGGAATGACTGCACAGGGAGACCACATAGACACTTTCCTTGATCAACAGCAGCGGAATATCGGCATCCAGGGCCTGCTCGCCCTCATACACCAGACGCTTGATCTGCCGGTCATACTGGGAAAGCAGCGCCTTGCGCGCCGGCGTCATGATCATGCCGTCGCTGAGCATGGCTTCCACGGCGCCCCGGGCCACCCACCACAAACGGCTGACCGGCGCATTGCCGCACAGCCGGTCGATACGCCCCAGGGCGCGCCCGGCCAGTTTCAGGCTGACCTTGTTGTCGCCCCGCAGTACACCGAGCAGGCCGACCTGATACATGTGCCGCAAACGCCGGCACAAACGCGACACCTCTGCGCGGGCGCTCTTGTTGGGCAAGGCCGGAGGTACCCGCTCGCGCGATACATCAACGCGGAAGAAATGGCTCTCGTGAATCAGGGGTTTGCCCGATGCCCGGCGCAACTCGTTGATCCCGCCGATCAACAGCTCCGGCAAGGTCTGGTTCTTGAGCTGTACGTACTCGAGATAGCGTCCGATCAGCACGATGGCATTGCCCAGCGCCGCCATCTGCGCCTCGCGCCGGGCGGCATTGCGGGGGATGTCCTCGGCCACCAGTTCCATCTCTTCCGCCATCAGCGCAGCGGCTGACAACTCCAGCATCTGGCAGATACCGCGTACCTGGTGGAAGGCTTCTACACAGACACCCAGCTCCCGGGTGCGCGTGACGTCTTCGGAAAACGCCTCCAGCGCAGCCTCGGCCTGCCCCAGCGTAGCATCCAGCTCATCCTTCAGAAACGTGAGAGAGGTGGTGTTGGTAATAGCAACCATGGACTCTCCGTCACCCCTTGAAATTGTTATGGTTCCAACAATGCGTCAACTTTAGCGCCTAAGCAACTGAATTGGCGATAATTTGTTAACCGGCACACATGCCTGATCCTCACTGGCCCGGCGGCTGCCGGGTCCAGAGCGCGCCCTCTTCGCAGGCCTTGCCGAGCGCCGCCAGTTTGGCATCGTGGGCAGCCCGTTCTGCGTCGCTGGCACGCACCACCGTCAGCGCCGGGCGCCCGGCGGGCAAGCGCCGGATCACCTCCGCCTGCGCCTCCCCGCCTGCCGCCGCGTCACTGCCCCCCAGGGACAGGCGTGTCTGCCCCCCGGTCATGATCAGGTAGACATCGGCCAGGATCTGCGCATCCAGCAGGGCGCCGTGCAATTCGCGGTGCGAATTGTCGATGCCATAGCGACGACACAGCGCATCCAGGTTGTTTTTCTGGCCCGGGTGCTTGTTGCGCGCCAGCGCCAGCGTATCCAGCACCGTGCAGCGGTCTTCGATACGCCCGTTCCCTGCGCCCAGCAGGCGCAGTTCATGGTTCAGGAAGCCGATATCAAAGGCTGCGTTGTGGATCACCAGCTCCGCGCCGTCGATATAAGCCAGAAATTCATCTGCCACCTCGCGGAAGGTGGGCTTGTCAGCCAGAAACTCGCGGGTAATGCCGTGCACTTCCAGCGCCCCGTCATCGATATCGCGCTCGGGATTGATGTACAGATGGCAGTCGTTGCCGGTGAGGCGCCGGCCAACCATCTCCACGCAACCGATCTCGATGATCCGGTGGCCTTCGGAGGGCTCCAGGCCAGTGGTTTCGGTATCCAGTACGATCTGTCTGGTCATGACGTCAGGGTTCCCTGCTGCAATTCATCAATACCCCGGTTGGCCAGCTGGTCGGCGCGTTCGTTCTCCGGGTGACCACTGTGGCCCTTGACCCATTTCCACTGGATGGTGTGGCGGGCCGTGGCCTTGTCCAGTTGCTGCCAGATCTCGCCGTTCTTGACCGGCTGCTTGCTGGCGGTTCGCCAGCCATTGCGCTTCCACCCGTGGATCCATTGGGTGATGCCATCAATCACATACTTCGAATCGGTGTACAGGGTAACCTCGCAGGGCTCCTTCAGCGCCTCGAGCGCACGAATCACCGCCATCAGTTCCATCTGGTTATTGGTGGTTTGCGGTACACCGCCATACAGCTCCTTTTCCACCGTACCGCGACGCAGCACCGCGCCCCAGCCGCCGGGGCCCGGATTACCGCGGCAGGCGCCGTCGGTATAGATCTCAACCTGTTTCAATACTGCGACTCCGTTCTTAATCCTGCTCGGTGCTGGTGCGCTGCTGCCAACGCGCCATGGACACCGGGATCACGTTTGGCGCTGCCTGCGGCAGCGCAAAGCGTGGCCGCAGCGGCCGCATCATTGCCGCCCGCTTGCGTGCCACCAGTACATAAAACGCGCCGTGCTGTGTCCAGAAGCGCCCGCCCAGGCGCTCCAGCCAGCTGCGCCGCTCTGGCCGACGCGGCACCCGGGGCCAGCCATGCAGGCTGCTTTCGAAGCCTTCCACCTCGCAGGCCAGTACATGCAGCCAGTCACTGACCCGGTGCGGGCGGATGAAACGGGCAATCCACGGCACCCTGGCCGATGTCAGGCGCAGCAGCCGGGTCAGGCCCCACAGGCTGAGCGGCTGGAAGCCAACCACCACCAGTGCCCCACCGGGTTGCAGTACGCGCGCCGCCTCGCCCAGCAAGAGATGGGGATCATCTTCAAAATCCAGGCTGTGGTGCAACAGGACCAGATCCAGGCTGTTGCGCTGCAGCGGCAACTGCGCGGGCCGCGCGCGGACATCCACCGCACCGTGGCGCCCCAGAGACCAGTGCAGCGGCGCCACGCTCTCATCCAGCAACGGCTGCGGCGCGCCGACGGTACATTGCAGGGCGCGCACACCCGGCAAGCGCGGCAGGACGTCCGCCAGCACAGCCCGCTCGGCGGCCAGCAAACGCTCGCCGAGCGGGCTCTGCAGCCAGCGCTCGAAGGCCGCGCCCGTATCCGGCGGGTGCCTCCGGAAGGGTGTGCGAATGAGTCGGGGAATGCCCATGACCACCTCCTGCCAGTTCTGACTCACAGTCTACCGCAGCTCACCACTGGCGTCGCCGTCAGCGCTTCCCTACCATGGCGGCATGCTGACACTACATCCTGTACCCGCATTTGCTGATAATTACATCTGGGTGCTCGCCGACGCTCAGGGCCAGGCTCTGGTGGTCGATCCCGGCGATGCCGCCCCGGTGATCGATTACCTGACCGACCGGGGGCTTGCGCTGCGTGCCCTGCTGATTACCCACCACCACCCGGACCATGTGGGCGGCATTCACGCCCTGCTGGACGCCGCGCGCGAGCGCGGGGACGGCGAGGTCCCGGTGTATGGCCCGGCCAGCGAGACCATTCCCGGCCGCACTCACGCGCTGGAGGATGGCAACACGGTGACGCTGAGCGCACCGGCGCTGCACTTCCAGGTGCTGCATGTGCCCGGTCACACGCTGGGCCATATCGCCTTCTATACCGCCGACACAGGCCAACCCGTGCTGTTTTGCGGCGACACCCTGTTTGCCGCAGGCTGCGGGCGGCTGTTTGAGGGCACGCCGGCGCAGATGCATGCGTCGCTGCAGCGTCTGGCCGCCCTGCCTGACGATACGCGGGTCTGCTGCGCCCATGAATATACGGTCTCGAACCTGCGTTTTGCCCAGGCGGTGACGCCTGACGATGAAGCCGTGAACCAACGGCTCGCGGACATGGTCCACAAGCGCGAAGCGGGCGACGTCACCCTGCCAGTGACCCTGGCCGACGAGCGTCGCAGCAACCCGTTCCTGCGCGTGGGCGAACCCGCGCTGCAGGCGGCAGCCACGCGCCGGGCCGGACACGCTCTGGACGGTGATACGGCAGTATTTGCCCAGTTGCGTCAGTGGAAAGACCAGTTCTGATGCACGGCGTGAACCGACCGCAGCCCGGCTTGCCCGGGTAAGCAACCGCTACATAGAATGTGGCATCCGAGTTGCATCGGTCATAACAACCATAGACGCGCCCCGACCATCCGGGGCCTGCGGAGTCCTGCCTTACAATGCGATACACACTTCTGATGCTGGGCCTTGTTGGCCTCGGGGTTATCACGACAAGCACGACCGGTTGCAGCCTGCGACCGGCCATTGACGATCTGGATCCCATGCCGGCGGCCACTGAGCTGTCCCCTGACCCGGTGGTGCTCAGCGGCCATCCTGACCCCGATCCGGAAGCCACCCCGAAGAGCGATGCCGACCTGTGGGACCGGGTCCGCGCCGGCTTCAGCCTGGATCTGGACGTGGACAACGACCGGATCACCGCCCAGCGCAACTGGTATGCCCGCCATCAGGGCTACCTCGACCGGGTCGCCACCCGCGCCGAGCGCTATCTGCACCATATCGTCGAGGAAGCCGAGGCCCGCAACATTCCGATGGAAATGGCACTGCTGCCCATCGTCGAGAGCGCCTTTGATCCGTTTGCCTACTCCCATGGCCGCGCTTCCGGTCCCTGGCAGTTCATCCCCTCCACTGGCCGTCACTTCGGCCTGGACCAGGACTGGTGGTCCGATGGCCGTCGCGACATCATCGATTCCACCGACGCCGCGCTGACCTACCTGCAGCAGTTGTCCAACCGCTTTGGCGGTGACTGGCTGCTGGCGCTGGCGTCGTACAACGCCGGTGGCGGCAACGTGAACCGCGCCATTACCCGCAATCGCAATGCCGGCCGCCCCACCGACTACTGGAACCTGCGCCTGCCCGCCGAAACCATGGCCTATGTACCGAAACTGCTGGCATTGGCCCAGATCGTGCGCGATCCGGAAGCGTACGGTGTGACCTTGCAGGCCATCCCCGACACGCCCTACTTCGAAGCCGTGGATATCGGCGGCCAGATGGACCTGGCCCAGGCCGCAGAGATGGCCGAGGTGTCACTGGAAGAAATCTACATGCTGAACCCGGCCTATAACCGCTGGGCCACTTCACCGAACGGCCCGCACCGGCTGCTGGTGCCGGCCGACCGGGCTGAAGCCTTCCGTGAGCGCGTGGCGGGCCTGCCGCCGGAACAGCGCATGCGCTGGGAGCGCTACACCATCGCCCGGGGTGACAGCCTGATCAGCATCGCCAACCGCCACCAGACCACCCCGGAGATGCTGCGCGAAGTGAACCGCCTGCGCGGCAACACCATCGTCGCCGGCAACACTCTGCTCATTCCGCGCCCGGCGCGCGACCCGGACAGCTACACCCTGAGTGCCGAGGCACGTCTGGACGCACGCCAGAACCGTGCTGTCAGCGGCCGCCAGCAGATCACCCATCGGGTCACCAACGGCGACACCCTGTGGGGCCTGTCGCGCCACTACAAGGTCGGCGTGCGCGAGCTGGCCGCCTGGAACCAGATGGCCCCGGGCGACACGCTGCGTGTCGGTCAGGAACTGGCCATCTGGAGCAGCGAGGCCGCGCCGGCCGCGAACAGCAACGGCAATCGCCCCGATATGGTGCGCCGTATCAACTATGCAGTGCGTCGAGGGGACTCCTTGCATGCCATCGCCAACCGCTTCAATGTGTCGGTAAACCAGATCAGCAGCTGGAACAACATTGATCGCAATCGCTTCCTGCAACCGGGGCAACAACTGACGCTGTACGTAGACATCCGCGACGCCCCCTGATCCGGCGTACCGAAGGCCGGCATGACCACGGCAGGACAACAAGGAGAGAGCCGAGGATGACTGTCATGCGACCCGCCATGCACCTGTGGCCCGCCCTGCTGTGGCTGCTGGCGCTCAGCGCGCAGGCCAGCGGGCGGGAAGAGGATCCGGTCACCCGCAGCCACGGTTACAGCCCCTTCGGGGAACTGCGTTATGGCGCTGACTTCGAGCACTTCGATTACGTCAATCCCGACGCGCCCCGAGTCGGCACACTGAAGCTGTTTGGCTTCGGCACCTTCGACAGCCTCAACCCTTATGTCATGACCGGCCGCAGCCTGGCCGGCACCCCGGGGGCCTCGGTGTTCGGCTTTCTGGAGACCACCGATACCCTGCTGATGGGCAGCGGTGCCCATAACCGGGTCGGTGACGAACCCAGCAGCGCCTACGGGCTGATCGCCCATACGGTGGAGTACCCGGCCAGCCTCGACTGGGTGATCTTTCACCTGCGCGAGGAAGCGCGCTTCAACGACGGCACTCCGATTACCGCACAAGACGTTGTCTTTTCCCTTGATCTGCTGCGTGAACAGGGTCATCCACGCTATGCCCTGATGCTCAGCGACGTCACCGGGGCCGAGGTGCTGGACAGCCACCGGGTGCGCTTCACCCTGACCGGTGAAGGGCGCCGGGATCTGCCGCTCGCTCTTGGCGACCTGCCCGTGCTGCCCGCCCATTACTGGGCCGAACGTGACTTCGGCGCCACGCTGGAGCCCCCGGTGGTCAGCAACCCCTACCGCATCGCGCGCGTCCGCCCGGGACGGCAGATCGTGTTTGAACGGGTCGAGGACTACTGGGCCCGCGACCTGCCGGTCAATCGCGGCCGCTACAACTTCGATGAGGTGGTTTTCGATTTCTACCGCGATGCCCAGGTGGGCTTCGAGGCCTTCAAGACCGGCGGCTACGATGTGCATCTGGACTATGTGGCCAAGCACTGGGCCACCGCCTACAGCTTCCCGGCCGTGCGCCGTGGCCGTATCCAGCGGGCCGAAATTCCACACAGTGTGCCCAAGGGCACCCAGGCCTTCTTCATCAACCAGCGCCGCCCGCCACTGCATGATCGCCGTGTGCGCGAGGCCCTGAACCTGCTGTTCGATTTCGAGTGGACCAACCGCGCCATCTTCAACGATGCCTATGCACGCTCCGAGAGCTGGTTCCCGAACAGCCTCAACAGCGCGACCGGTGTGCCCCAGGGACGCGAGCTGGCATTGCTGGAACCCTTCCGCGAGCGCCTGCCCGCCGAACTCTTCACCCGACCTTTCCAGCACCCGCAGGGTGATGGCTCGGGGAACATCCGTGAGCGCATGCAGCAGGCCATCGCGCTGCTGCAAGAGGCCGGTTACCGCATCCAGGGGCGTCATCTGGTACACCGTGACAGCGGGGAACCTTTGCGCCTGGAAATTCTCAATTATCAGACACCCGGTATGGCGCGTGTGGTGGAACCGTATCTGCGCAACCTTGAACGCGTCGGCATCCAGGCCAGTTATCGTCCCCTGGACCCGGCCAGTTACAAGGAGCGCCTCGACCGGTTCGACTACGACATCACGATTTTTGTGTTGCCGCAGCGCGCCTATCCCGGACCGGAACTGCGTGACTACCTGCATTCATCAAGTGCAGACATGGCGGGCAGCCGCAACTATTCACGCATCAGTGACCCGGTAGTGGATGCATTGATAGACGCCAGCATGGCCGCAGAAACTGACGCCGATTACCGCGCTGCCATGCAGGCACTGGACCGCGTGCTACTCTGGCAGCATTATTCAGTGCCGCACTGGTACATTGATCACCACCGGCTGGCATGGTGGGACAAGTTCGGTCGCCCGGATGCGCCCATGCCCTACATACTGGGTACCGAGACCTGGTGGAAAAAAACAGACTAGGGTGACAAGACGTGATGAAACGAGTGCTTCTGCCGGCGCTGTTGGCCGGCCTGTTCAGCCATGGCCTGAGTGCCGCCCCGGGCGAACACGCTATCGCCATGCATGGTGAACCCAAATACCCCGCTGACTTCGCCCACTTTGATTACGTCAATCCGGATGCGCCCAAAGGCGGGCGCCTGCGTCGACACACCATCGGCACCTACGACAGTTTCAACCCTTTCATCTCCCGAGGCTCCCCCGCAGCCGGTCTGGGCATGCTCTACGATACCCTGACCACCAGCAGCAGCGATGAGCCTTTCACCCAATACGGCCTGCTGGCAGAACGCATCGAAATGCCCGAGGACCGCAGCTGGGTCATTTATCACCTGCGCGAGGAAGCCCGTTTTGCCGACGGCAAGCCGGTCACTGCCGAGGATGTCGTCTATACCTTCACGCTGCTGACGGAAAAAGGACAGCCTTTCTACAGCTTCTATTACGGCGATGTGGAAAAGGTCGAGGCCCTGGACAAACACCGGGTGCGCTTCAGCTTCAGTGGCGGCGACAACCGCGAGTTGGCCTTGATCGTTGGCCAGATGCAGGTACTGCCGAAACACTACTGGGAAGAGCGCAATTTCGAGCGCGGCACCCTGGAGCCGCCCCTGGGCAGCGGCCCCTACCGGATCGTCAGCCACGACCCCGGCAAACGCGTGGTCTATGAACGCCGCACTGATTACTGGGGCAAGGACCTGCCGGTCAACCGTGGCCGCCACAACTTTGACCGGATCAGCTACGAATACTTCCTGGATGACACTGTCGCCCTGGAAGCCTTCAAGGGTGGCCGTTACGACCTGCGCCTGGAGAACGTGGCCGCCAACTGGGCGAACGGCTACCAGGGTCCCGCCCTGAGCCGGGGCGACATCATCATGGACACCTTTGATCATGACCTGCCCTCGGGCATGCAGGCCTTCACCTACAATCTGCGCCGCCCGCTGTTCCAGGACCGCACGCTGCGCAAGGCACTGGCCTACGCCTTTGATTTCGAATGGACCAATCAGAACCTGTTCCACAATCAATATCGTCGCACCCGCAGCTACTTCGAGAACTCCGAACTGGCCGCAGAGGGCCTGCCCGGCAAGGATGAACTGGCGATCCTCGAGCCACTGCGTGACAAGCTGCCGGAAGAGGTCTTTACCTCGGTGTACAACCCGCCGAAGAGCGATGGCAGTGGCCGCCCGCGGGACAACCTGTTACGTGCCCAGACCCTGTTGCGCGAAGCAGGCTATACACTGCGCAACGGTCAACTGCATACACCCGACGGCCAGCCGGTGCGTTTCGAGATCCTGATCGACAGCGCCACCTGGGAGCGCGTATCGCTGCCCTTTGCCAATAACCTGCGCGGCCTGGGCGTGCGTGCCGAAGTACGCCGCGTGGACCACACCCAGTATATCGAGCGGTTGCGCCGCTTCGATTTCGACATGGTGGTGAATGTCTTCCCCCAGTCCAATTCTCCGGGCAACGAGCAGCGCGACTTCTGGCACTCCAGCGCGGCGGACCGGCCGGATTCGCGCAACCTTCTCGGCCTGCAGGACCCCGCCATTGATGCGCTGGTCGACCTGGTGATCAGCGCCGCCGACCGTGATGCACTGGTGACTCGTGTGCGCGCGCTGGACCGCGCCCTGCAATGGGGGCACTACGTGATTCCCAACTGGTACACCGACCATTTCCGTATTGCTTACTGGAAACATCTGGCCCATCCGGGCAAACCGGCGCCCCATGGGCTGCCGCTCGATACCTGGTGGCACAAGGACGCTGAATGAGTCGCTATATTGCGCGTCGGCTGCTGCTGATCATTCCCACCCTGTTCGGCATCCTGTTGCTGAACTTCATCATCGTTCAGGCCGCCCCCGGCGGCCCGGTAGAGCGCATGGTGGCCGAACTGCGCGGCATCGAAAGCAGCACCGGCGGTCAGTTTGCCGGGAGCCGGGCCGATTTCGTCGGCAGCGGTGAAGGCGGCTATCGCGGCTCCCAGGGATTGCCCCCCGAGCTGCTGGAGCGCATTCAGAAGATGTACGGCTTCGACAAGCCCGCCCACGAGCGCTTCTGGCTGATGATCCGCAACTACGCCAGCTTCGACTTCGGCGAATCCTACTATCGCGACCGCAGCGTGGTGGAACTGGTACGCGAACGCTTGCCGGTATCCATCTCGCTGGGGCTGTGGAGCACGCTGATCACCTATCTGGTCTCGATCCCGCTGGGCATCCGCAAGGCCGTGCGCCACGGCTCTCCCTTCGATGTCTGGAGCAGCAGCCTGATCATTGTCGGCTACGCCATTCCCAGCTTCCTGTTCGCCATTCTGCTGGTAGTGCTGTTTGCCGGCGGCAGCTACCTGGACTGGTTCCCGCTGCGTGGCCTGACCTCGGATAACTTTGAGGAACTGACCTTTGGCGGCAAGATTCTCGATTACTTCTGGCATATTACCCTGCCCACGATTGCCATCGTCATCGGCAACTTCGCCACCCTGACCATGCTCACCAAGAACTCGTTCCTCGATGAAATCAGCAAGCAGTATGTGCAGACCGCCCGCGCCAAGGGGCTGACGGAAAACCAGGTGCTCTACCGCCATGTGTTCCGCAACGCCATGCTCATCATCATTGCCGGCTTCCCGGCTGCCTTTGTCGGCGTCTTCTTCACCGGCGTGCTGCTGATCGAATATATCTTCTCCCTTGACGGACTCGGCCTGCTCGGCTTTGAAGCCGTGATCAGCCGCGATTACCCGGTGGTCTTCGGCACCCTGTTCATCTTTACCCTGATCGGGCTGGTGCTGAAGCTGATCAGCGACCTGACCTATGTGCTGGTGGACCCTCGCATCGACTTCGAGCGGAGGGACAACTGATGGTCTTCAGTAATCCCGTACACCAGCGCCAGTGGCAGACCTTCAAGGCCAACCGTCGCGGCTACTGGTCGCTGTGGATCTTCGCGGCCGTGTTCGTCATCTGCATGGGCGCCGAACTCATCGCCAACGAAAAGCCGCTGCTGGTGAGCTACCAGGGCAACTTCTATTTACCGGTGCTGCACAGCTATCCCGAGACCACCTTTGGCGGCATGTTCGAAACGGAAACCAACTACCGCGACCCCTTCGTTCGCGAGCTGATCGAAGACGACGGCTGGATGATCTGGCCGCTGATCCGTTTCAGCTACAGCACCATCAACTATGATCTCACCGTACCCTCCCCTGCACCGCCTTCTGGCGAAAACTGGCTTGGCACCGATGATCAGGGACGCGATGTGCTGGCGCGGATCATCTACGGCTTCCGCACCTCGGTGCTGTTCGGTCTGATACTCGCCTTTGCCAGCAGCGTTATCGGCATCGCCGTGGGCGCCATCCAGGGCTACTTCGGCGGCTGGATTGACCTGGCTGGCCAACGCTTTCTGGAAATCTGGTCGAGCATGCCGATCCTCTACCTGATCATCATCATCTCCAGTTTCGTGACCCCGAATTTCTGGTGGTTGCTGCTGATCATGCTGCTGTTTTCATGGATGTCGCTCGTCGATCTGGTGCGCGCCGAATTCCTGCGCTGCCGCAACATGGATTATGTGCGCGCCGCCAAGGCCCTGGGGGTGCCCACACCCACCATCATGTGGCGGCACATGCTGCCCAACGCCATGGTCGCCACCCTGACGTTTGTGCCCTTCATCCTCAACGGCGCCATCATCATGCTCACCACCCTGGACTTCATCGGCTTTGGCCTGCCGCCCGGCTCCCCTTCCATGGGCGAGCTGCTGGGTCAGGGCAAGGCCAACCTGCACGCCCCCTGGCTGGGCATCAGTGCCTTCGTGTCCCTGGCGTTCCTGCTGTCACTGCTGATCTTTATCGGTGAAGCGGTGCGCGATGCCTTCGACCCGAGGAAATACCTGCAATGAGCCGACTGCAGATCGAAAACCTCAGCGTCCGCTTCGGCACCGGCGATCCGGTGGTGGATCAGGTATCCCTGACCCTGCATGCCGGACGCATGCTGGCGCTGGTCGGGGAATCCGGGTCCGGCAAATCCGTGACCGCCCTCTCCCTGCTGCGCCTGCTGCCGCCGCAAGCCCAGGTCAGCGCCAGCGCCATGACCTTCGAAGATCGCGACATACTGCATCTGAACGAACAGCAGTTGCGCGGCCTGCGCGGCGGCCGTATCGGCATGATCTTCCAGGAACCCCTGAGCGCCCTGAACCCCTTGCACACGGTGGAAAAACAGATCGGCGAAAGCATCGCCGTGCATCAGGGCCTGAGCCGCAGCGCCACCCGCAAGCGCGTACTGGCCCTGCTGGACAAGGTACACCTGCCAAAACCCGAGACCCTGCTGGGCCGCTACCCGCACCAGCTGTCCGGCGGCCAGCGGCAGCGCGTCATGATCGCCATGGCGCTGGCCAATGACCCCACCGTGCTGATTGCCGACGAGCCCACCACCGCGCTGGACGTGACCGTGCAGGCCGGCATCCTGGATCTGATCAAACAGCTGCAGCAGGAGATGGGCCTGGCGGTATTGCTGATTACCCATGATCTGGGTCTGGTGAGCCGTTACGCCGAGGATGTTGCGGTCATGCATCGCGGCCAGATCGTCGAACAGGGCCCTACCGCTCAGGTCATGCAGGCTCCCGCCGCCGATTACACCCGTCACCTGCTTGCCGCCGAACCCGGCGGCACACCGCCGATCCCCGATGCAACACGCCCCGAGCACCTGCGTACCCGGGATTTACGCGTCTGGTTCCGGCAGGGGCCGAAAAGCTTCTTCGGCAGCAAGAGCTGGTTCCGCGCCGTGGACGGTGTGGACACCCTGGTCCGTCGTGGCGAAACCCTCGGCATCGTGGGCGAAAGCGGCAGCGGCAAATCCACCCTGGCCATGGCAATATTGCGCCTGATCGAAAGCCGCGGTGAGATCGAGATGGACGGCGCTCGCCTTGACCCGCTGGACCGCCGCGCCATGACCCCCTGGCGCGCGCGCCTGCAAGTCGTCTTCCAGGACCCCTGGGGCACGCTGAACCCGCGCATGACCGTAGGCCAGATCATCGGGGAGGGTTTACAGGTGCACCGCCCCGACATGAAGGCCGCCGAACGCGCCGCCGAAGTCGCCACCATCCTGGGGGAAGTCGGCTTGCCCGCCGACTGGCAACACCGCTACCCGCACGAGTTTTCCGGCGGCCAACGCCAGCGGATCGCCATTGCCCGCGCCCTGATCCTGCGACCCGAACTGCTGATTCTGGATGAACCCACCTCTGCACTGGACCGCAGCGTCCAGCATCAGGTCCTGGAACTGCTGCGCGATCTGCAGGAACGTCACGGGCTGTCGTATATCTTCATCAGCCACGACCTGAAGCTGGTCCGTGCCATCAGCCACCAGCTGGTGGTCATGCGCGACGGCAAGGCGCTGGAGCAAGGCCCCACAGAGGCCATCTTCCGCGATCCGCAACACCTCTATACTCGCACCCTGATTGAGGCCGCCTTTTCCACCCGGGTCCATGCCCTGAGCTGAGCCGGCTCCGGGTGGAATTTGTTGCATTTGAGCAATGCAGCCGCCGCAGCTTTCCGCTACATTGCCCCCAGATCGCTTTCAAGAGGAACCACCATGGGCTTTCTTGCCGGTAAACGTTATCTGATCGTCGGTATCGCCAGCACCAAATCCATCGCCTGGGGCATCGCCGAAGCCATGCACCGCGAAGGCGCCGAACTCGCTTTCACCTACCAGAACGACAAACTCAAGACCCGCGTGGAAAAGGCCGCCAACGCATTCGGTGGTCGCCCGGAGCTGTGTTTTCCCTGTGACGTGGCCAGCGATGCAGAAATCGATGCCGTGTTCGCCTCACTGGGCAAGCACTGGGATGGTCTGGACGGCATCATCCACGCCGTGGGCTTCGCCCCGGCCAGTGAACTGGACGGCAACTTTGTCGAGGTGGCGACCCGCGAGGGATTCCATATCTCCCACGACATTTCGAGCTACAGCTTCGTCGCACTGGCCAAGGCTGGCCACGCGATGATGAAGGGCCGCAACGGCAGTCTGCTGACGCTGAGCTATCATGCGTCGCAGCAGACCGTGCCCAACTACAACGTCATGGGTATGGCCAAGGCCAGCCTGGAAGCCAGTGTGCGCTACCTGGCGGCCAGCCTGGGCCCGGAAGGCATTCGGGTAAATTGCATTTCTGCCGGGCCGATCCGCACGCTGGCGGCTTCGGGCATCAAGAAGTTCCGCAGCATGCTTGACCACAACGCCAACAAGGCACCGTTGCGTCGCAATGTAACCATCGAGGAAGTCGGCAATGTAGCGGCCTTCCTGTGCTCCGATCTGGCCTCCGGCATCACGGGCGAAATCACCTATGTGGATGCGGGGGCCAATACCTCGGCCATGTCAGGTGTGATTGAAGAGGAGTAACCGAACTCCTGCCCCTCCAGCGGGGAGGCGTTGAGGCGGGGTACGCCCTTCCGGGACCGCTCAAGCCGTCCATGGGCGCTCTTTCTTTGCCCATCCCTGGGCAAAGATGTCCCTACAGGGCGCACCCCGCCTCAACGCCGGTGCGAGATTCTGCGTTCAGTGGTGATAGCGCGTGCTGGAGGAACAACACCGTCGGCCATCTGCCCGCTTGAAGATAGGGCTGCGCGTGACGGCCCTCGGGGGGCGGGTAAGGGTTTTCTGGACCTTCGAGAGGCATGGATGCCGAACGAGAGCCTACATGGATGTACTTGCGGCGTGTCCAGAAAACCCTTACCCGCCCCCCGAGGGCCATCACCACCAAACCTCCCGAACGGACCGGCCTCCCAGCGAACCACATAGCCGTGCATGAGCGCCCACAAAAAAAGCCCCGCAAGCGGGGCTTTTTCTTCAAGCGACCAACCACTTATTCGACGTCGTTGCCTGCCAGCCGTTCCGGGTACTGGCGAATCTTGCCGCTTTCGCGGAGCCAGGCCACGGTGTGGCGGAAGCTGCGCTCGCCTTCCATCTCGCCCAGCTGCGCCAACGCCTGTGCCGTCTGTTCCGGCGTCAGACCTTCAGGGTCACCATCCCGCACCGCATCCAGAGACAGTGCCGCCAGGTCGCCATTGCCCAGACGGATGATCTCCAGCGGCCGCTCGCCCTCATCAGCCGGACGCGGCAAACGGAAGGCGCGATCAACCAGTTCCCGATCGGGATTGCTGGCGCCACGCTCCAGATCGGACGCCGTGCTCACATCACGCTGCCACAGCGCTGCCAGGGCATCCAGATCGCCGCCCTCGGCCAGAGTCGACTCGCCCTCGGCCAGCATGGCCTCGATGCGCTCGTAGGCCTCACGCAGCTGCAAGCGGCGCACGATACGGTCACGCACTTCTGCCAGCGGAATCGGCTCCGCCGGTTGCGAGTCGGCAACGCGAACTACCGCATAACGGGTCGGGCTCAACTCGATCAGGCGGCTGTTCTGACCACGCTCGCGCACCGCCGGATTGTTCAGCTCGGCACGCACGGCCTGCTCGCGGGCAATGCCCTCCGGATTATCGAGCGAGAAGAAGCCGGTGCGGCGCAACGTCAGCTCCAGCGTTTCGGAAGGCACCTGCAGATCCGGGTGTTCGAAGGCCAGCTCTTCAAGACGCATCACGCGCTCGTTAAGCTCGGCTTCAGCCTGGGCCGATTTCATGTCCTGCTCGATATTGTCGCGCATCTCGGCAAAACCAGGCAGCTCACGGCGCTGGATGCGCGTGACCTTGATCAGGTGCACCCCGGCGTCACTGGCCACAGGCGAGGACACCTCGCCCTCGGCCAGGGAAAACGCCGCTGTCTCCATCTCCTCAGGCAGGTCGCCTCGCGCAACCGTACCCAGATCACCGCCCGCAGACGCCGTGGCCGCGTCGGCCGAGGCATCGGCCGCCAGTGCGGCGAAGTCGGCGCCGTCGGCCAGTTGCTCGCGCAGTGCTTCGGCGCGGGACTCAGCATCGCTGCCGGTCAGCAGGATATGCGATATACGACGGCGCTCGGCGCTGGAAGCGGCACGCTCGATCATCTCGCGGCGGACACTGTACTCCTCGCGGATTTCTTCCTCGGAGAAGCTGATGCCCTGCATGAAATCGCTGCGATCCAGCAACAGGTACTCGACCTGGTAGTGCGGCGGGCGAACGAACTCGTCGGCATTGGCCTCGTAGAACGCTGTCACCTGCTCGTCACTGATCTCGAATTCACTGCGCAGAGCATCCGCGCTGACGCGGATATAGCGCACATCGCGACGCTGCTCACCCAGACGGCGCATTTCAGCCAGTTCATAGGGCAAGGCAAACTCGGTGTCTTCGATGCCGCTGCGGAACTGGTCCAGCACCATCTGCTCGCGCAGAGCGGCGATGTAGCCGCGCGGGGACTGGCCGATGCTGCGCACGGTGCGCTCGAACACCTGCTGCGAGAAACGTCCGGTCTGTGGATCCTGGAAGTCGGGCGTGCGGGTGATTTCGCGCGCGGCCTGCTCCTCGGAGACACGCAAACCGGCGTCGCGAGCGGCGCTGATCATCAGCACCTCGTTGATCATGCCCTGCAACACCATGCTGGCATTGACGAAATTGTCGAGCATGTCCGGATCAATATCCGGCGCCTGGGCACGCACATTCTGGCGCACCTGTTGTACGCGGTTGTTGACCGCCGCGCGGGTGATGGAATTACCCTCTACCTTGGCGACCACGTCGCCGCCCCCTCCGCCGGTGAAGTAGCCATAAAAGGCGGACACCACGAACGGCAGGATAATCGCCGCCAACAGGACCTTGCCTGCCGGACCGCGCAAGAATCGCCTGAACCCCTGCATTGTGTATTCTCCGAATTATTCAGTACCAGGCCCAACGCCAGGCCTCAAACAAAAAAGCGCACCCCGTCAAGGATACGCTTTTCTGTTGGCGGAGCGGACGGGACTCGAACCCGCGACCCCCGGCGTGACAGGCCGGTATTCTAACCAACTGAACTACCGCTCCCGTACACGACTCAGTTCACCGCGTCCTTGAGGGCCTTGCCGGCTTTGAAGCCCGGCACGTTAGCGGCCGCGATCTTGATGGTCTGGCCCGTTTGCGGGTTACGACCTTCTCGCTCGGCACGCTTCTTCACGGCGAAGGTACCAAAACCTACCAGTGACACGCTGTCACCACCCTTGAGCGCCTTGGTGATGGCGTCCACGGTAGCGTCCAGTGCGCGGCCGGCGTCAGCTTTGGAAATATCTGCTGCAGCTGCAATTGCATCGATCAGTTCTGATTTGTTCACGAAAATCCCCTTTTATGATTTCCCGTTCTTCACTGGAGCGCTCGTCACGTCCCTGATATGGAAGCCGACTTTATACCAACGGGCCTGAAACCCGTCAAGAAAGCGGCCTCCAGAGAGTCCGAGCATTTACATTTGCTGATCAATTCAGCAAAAAACTTCACTTGTCAATGGGTGCTGACTCGATCAGTGTCACCTTTCTTCCCATCTTCCGCGGTGGCGATCTCTTCCTCCACCTCGGCTTCACTCAGTGGCGTCGGCATATGCTGGAGTGCCACTTCGAGAACCTGGTCGATCCATTTTACCGGACGAATATCGAGCGACGACTTGATGTTCTCCGGAATTTCCTTCAGATCACGTTCATTTTCCTGGGGAATCAGTACCGTACGGATACCACCCCGATGCGCCGCAAGCAGCTTTTCCTTGAGGCCGCCAATGGGCAGCACCTGGCCACGCAGGGTGATCTCGCCGGTCATCGCCACTTCCGCCTTGACCGGAATACCCGTCAGGACCGACACCAGTGACGTACACATGGCGACACCGGCGCTGGGACCATCCTTCGGTGTTGCTCCTTCAGGCACATGAATATGGAAATCGTTCCGTTCCAGTTGCCGACGACGGATACCCAGCGTGCGAGCACGACTCTTGACCACCGTATAGGCCGCCCGGATCGACTCCTGCATGACATCGCCCAGGGAGCCGGTCATGGTCACCAGCCCCTTACCCGGGGTAGAGACCCCTTCAATGGTCAGCAGTTCGCCGCCGACAGAGGTCCAGGCCAGCCCTGTGACCTGACCGATCTGATCCTGTTCCTCGGCACGGCCGAAGCTGTACTTGCGTACCCCCAGGTACTGCTCGATGTCTTCGCCTTCGATGGACACCGGCTCGGCGCTGTTGGCCAGCAGGTGTTCCTTGACCACCTTGCGGCACACCTTGCTGATCTCGCGCTCCAGGCCCCGCACGCCGGCTTCCCGGGTGTAGTGGCGAATGATATGCCGCAGCGAGTCGTCATCGAAGCGCAGTTCATCCTTCTTCAGGCCGTTGGCCTCGCACTGCTTGGGCACCAGATACTGGCGCGCAATATTGACCTTCTCATCCTCGGTATAGCCGGGGATGCGAATCACTTCCATACGATCCAGCAGCGGTGCGGGAATGTTCATGGAATTGGAGGTACACACGAACAATGTCTCGGACAGATCGTAGTCCACTTCCAGATAGTGGTCGTTGAAGGAATTGTTCTGTTCCGGATCAAGCACTTCCAGCAAGGCCGACGACGGATCACCACGCATGTCCATGCCCATCTTGTCGACTTCGTCGAGCAGGAACAGCGGGTTGCGCACCCCCACCTTGGACAGCTTCTGCATCACCTTGCCCGGCAGGGAACCGATATAGGTGCGGCGGTGCCCACGGATTTCGGCTTCATCGCGCACGCCACCCAGCGCCATGCGCACAAACTTGCGGTTGGTGGCCTTGGCAATGGACTGCCCCAGGGAGGTCTTGCCCACCCCGGGCGGGCCTACCAGGCACAGCACCGGACCCTTGACCTTGCCGACACGGCTCTGCACGGCCAGGAATTCGAGAATGCGGTCTTTGACTTCTTCCAGGCCATAATGATCCTGGTCGAGAATTTCCTGGGCCGCGCGCAGGTCATGCCGCACCTTGCTGCGCTTTTTCCAGGGAATGCTCACCATCCAGTCCAGATAGCTGCGCACCACCGTGGCTTCCGCCGACATGGGTGACATCATCTTCAGCTTGGTCAGTTCGCTCTGGGCCTTGTCGCGGGCGTCCTTGGGCATACCGGCAGCACCGATGCGGCGCTCCAGTTCCTCGATCTCGTTGCCGCCTTCGTCCATGTCGCCGAGTTCTTTCTGAATGGCCTTCATCTGCTCATTCAGGTAGTACTCGCGCTGGCTGCGCTCCATCTGCTTCTTGACCCGGCCACGAATCCGCTTCTCGACGTTGAAGATGTCGATCTCGGATTCCATCAGGGCAATCAGATGCTCCACCCGCTCGCGGGTGTCCGCCATCTCCAGGACTTCCTGCTTTTCTTCCAGCTTGAGCTGAAGGTGGGCCGCGATGGTGTCGGCCAGGCGGCTGAGTTCGTCAATGGACGACACCGAACTGACGATTTCCGGGGCGACTTTCTTGGACAGGCGCACGTACTGTTCGAACTGCTCAAGCAACGTCTTGCTCAATGCCTCGGCTTCATTGTCCGGTGGCAGGCGTTCGCCCAGCTCGCGCGCATCGGCGACAGCACATTCGTCGTTGAAGTCGACACGCACCACATGGGCACGCTCGCTGCCTTCCACCAGCACCTTCACGGTACCGTCAGGCAGGCGCAGCATCTGCAGGATGCTGGAGACGGTGCCTACCCGGTGCAGCGCTTCCGCACCCGGATCATCGTCAGACGCATTACGCTGCGCCACCAGCAGGACCTGCTTGTCGCCCGCCATGGCGACTTCAAGGGCACGAATGGATTTGGCTCGCCCGACAAACAACGGGATGACCATATGGGGATAAACCACCACATCTCGCAGTGGCAATAACGGAATATCTTTCAGCACATCAGGCCTCGATATCAGAAGCCCCGGATCACTCCGGGGCTGCTTTGGAGGGTTGCTCGCTGCGTTCGTAGATCAGCAGCGGCTCCGACTCGCCGGTGATGGTCGCGGCATCGATCACTACCTTGGCCACGCCGTCCTGCGAGGGTACCTGGTACATGGTATCGAGCAGCACATTCTCGAGGATGGAGCGCAGCCCGCGCGCGCCGGTCTTGCGTTCCATGGCCTTCTGGGCCACCGCCCGCAGCGCGTCCTCGCGGAAGTCCAGCTCGACACCTTCCATGTCGAACAGACGACCATACTGCTTGGTCAGCGCATTGCGCGGCTCGGTCAGAATCTGGATCAGTGCTTCTTCGGACAGTTCTTCCAGCGTGGCGATCACTGGCAGACGACCGATGAATTCCGGAATCAGGCCGAACTTGATCAGGTCTTCCGGCTCGACATCCAGCAGCGTCTGACCGACATTGACCGTCTTGTCCTTGCTGCGCACCTCGGCACCGAAGCCGATGCCGCCTTTTTCGGACCGGTCACGAATGATCTTTTCCAGGCCCGCGAAGGCACCGCCACAGATGAACAGGATATTGGAGGTGTCCACCTGCAGGAATTCCTGTTGCGGGTGCTTGCGTCCGCCCTGGGGCGGTACCGAGGCCACGGTGCCCTCGATCAGCTTGAGCAGCGCCTGCTGCACGCCCTCGCCCGAGACATCGCGGGTGATGGACGGGTTGTCCGACTTGCGCGAAATCTTGTCGATCTCGTCGATGTAGACGATGCCCATCTGGGCGCGCTCGACATCGTAGTCGCACTTCTGCAGCAGCTTCTGGATGATGTTCTCGACGTCTTCCCCCACATAACCGGCTTCGGTCAGGGTGGTCGCGTCAGCGATGGTAAAGGGCACATTGAGCAAGCGTGCCAGCGTCTCGGCGAGCAGCGTCTTGCCGCTACCGGTAGGCCCGATCAGCAGAATGTTGCTCTTGCCCAGTTCGATCTCATCGCCCTTCTTGCCCCGGGCATTCGTCTCGGCACCGCCGCGCAACCGCTTGTAGTGGTTGTACACCGCCACGGAGAGCACCTTCTTGGCGCGCTCCTGACCGATAACGAAGTCGTCCAGGGTGGACTTGATCTCGTGGGGTTTGGGCAGGCGCCGCGATTCGTCTTCCGCAGCATCCTCACTGACCTCTTCACGAATGATGTCGTTGCAGAGATCCACACACTCATCGCAGATGAATACCGAAGGGCCGGCGATGAGTTTGCGCACCTCGTGCTGGCTTTTGCCACAGAACGAGCAGTACAGCAGCTTGCCGTCGTCGTTCTTTCCGCCGGTGTGATCGGTCATCGGGATCGCCTCTACACTTCATTTCTCTTCAAGATGCAGGCAACACGGGGCTTTTTCAAGCCTGCGGCCGCCTGCGCCACGGCGTTCAGACGCTGCGCCGGGTAAGTACCTGATCTATAAGCCCATACTCACGGGCGCGTTCTGCGTCCATGAAGTTGTCCCGGTCGGTGTCGCGCTCCAGGGCCTCCAGCGGCTGACCGGTATGGTGGGCCAGCAATGCATTGAGCTGACTCTTGATCTTGAGGATCTCACGGGCGTGAATCTCGATATCCGAGGCCTGCCCCTGAAAACCGCCCAGCGGCTGATGGATCATGATGCGTGAGTTGGGCAGCGCAAAGCGCTTGCCCTTCTCGCCCGCCGCCAGCAGGAAGGAGCCCATGCTGGCCGCCTGGCCGATACACATGGTGGATACCGCCGGCTTGATGAACTGCATGGTGTCATAGATGGACATGCCTGCGGTGACGGACCCGCCCGGGCTATTGATATACAGGTGTATATCCTTGTCCGGGTTTTCGGATTCCAGAAACAGCATCTGCGCCACGATCAGGTTGGCCATCTGATCCTCGACCTGGCCCACCAGAAAGATCACCCGTTCCTTGAGCAGGCGGGAATAGATGTCAAAGGAGCGCTCGCCGCGAGCGGTCTGCTCGATCACCATGGGCACCAGCCCCAGAGCCGAGGGACCGCTGGCCGACGTGGAGATACCGTTGATGTCTGTCATGCACTGTTCCTGCGTTAACGGGTATTCATTGCATCTTATGCCGCGCCGGGCGCACAGGTCCATAAAGCCCACGTGAATCGGCGGCGGGTTGCGCAAATCTTGCACAAACTGGCGATAATTAACGCAAAACGGGGCCGAAAGGCCCCGTTTTGCGTGTGGGAACTCGCCGCAGATTACTGCTGGCGGGCGACCGCTTCTTCGTAGGACATGGCCTTTTCAGACACCTTGGCCTGCCCGAGCACCAGCTCCACCACCTGCTCTTCCAGCACCGCGCCTTCGATCTGTTGCAGCTGCTGCGGGTTGCTGTAGACCCAGCTGACCACCTCTTCCGGCTGCTCGTACTGGGACGCGATTTCCTCGACCTGGGCGCGCACCTTGTCGGCGTCGGCCTTGAGCTCGTGCTTCTCCAGGATCTGGCGCACGATCAGACCCAGACGCACGCTGCGCTCGGCCTGCTCGCGGAACAGCTCTTCCGGCAGCATGCTGGCATCGAACTGCTGGCCGCCACCGAACTGCTGCATCATCTGCTGACGCATGCGCTGGATTTCGCCGCGTACCAGTGCACCGGGCACGTCAAAGGAGTGTGCTTCGACCAGGCCGTTCATGACCTGCTCCTTGACCTTGTTGCGCAGCGCATTTTTCAGCTCGCGCTCCATGTTCTTGCGCACTTCCGCGCGGAAGGCGTCCATGCCGCCTTCCTTGACCCCGAACTGCTCCATGAACGCGTCGTCGATCTCGGGCAACTGCTTCGCTTCCACCTTGTTCACGGTGATGGCGAACTGGGCGGTCTTGCCTTTCAGCTCTTCCGCCTGGTAGTCCTCGGGGAAGGTCACGTCGATGGTCTTCTGCTCGCCGGCAGACAGGCCCTCAATGCCCTCCTCGAAGCCCGGGATCATCTGACCGGAACCCAGCACCAGCTGCTGGCCATCGGCCGTGCCGCCTTCGAAGGCTTCACCGTCCAGGGTGCCGGCATAGTTGATGTTGACGCGATCGCCCTTGGCGGCCGCACGCTCCACTGTCTCGAAGCTGGCACGCTGCTCGCGCAGCTGCTCGATCATCTTGTCGACGTCGGCATCGGTGATCTCGGTCGCCGGTTTTTCGACCTCGACCGCGCCCAGCGCTGCCAGCTCGATTTCCGGATACACCTCGAAGGTGGCAACGAATTCCAGGTCCTTGCCCGGCTCGTTCACGGTCGGCTCGAAATCAGGCATGCCGGCCGGCTCGATATTTTCCTTGCCCACGGCCTCGATGAAGCTTTCGCGCATGACTTCGCCCAGGACTTCGTCGCGCACCGCCTGACCGAAGCGGCGTTTCACTTCGATCATGGGCACCTTGCCCGGGCGGAAGCCGTTGATTCGCAGGTTCTTCTGGGCATCAGCCAGACGGGCCTTGACTGCGCTGTCCAGTTTCTCCGCCGGTACGCCTACGGTCAGGCGGCGCTCCAGACCTGAAGTTGTTTCTACAGAAACCTGCATAACTTCCTCTTTTAAAAGAAAAATTTGTTTCAGGCAGCTATGGGACGCGAATGGCTCCACACCACACAGTGCCAGGAAGGGCCGCGATTATAACGAAGGGCCGCCCTGCCCGCCACAGGCGCATCCTGCAGGAGCCCATCACATCTTGCCGACCAGGTTGATGAAGACCCCCTGGTGGTCATAACTGAGGTCCGTGAGATCGTCCGAGAAGTCACTGAAGTTGTAGCCGACACCGAACTTCACGTTGTCGTTGACGTGGCGGTACAGCGCCGCCAGGGCGCCGCTGCGCTGGTCCCGCGCATCCGGCAGATCCAGCAGACGCGCCTCGATGGTGGTCTCCCACTGGCGAATCACACGCCAGTCCGCCCGCAGGATGTAGAGGCTGGCACGGCTGTCGAAGAACTCCGGATTTTCCCGGTCCATGCTCAACTGCGACAGCCGGTAGGCGTACTTGCCGCCGACACTCCAGCGCCGGGTCAGGTCATACAGGGTGTCCACCGAGAACACATGGCTCTTCTGGATGAACTCCGCCGCCGTGTTGCTGATCGTCACCTGGTCAGCGCTGGGCAGATTATAGAACCAGGTGTACTTGGCCAGCACATTGAGGCGGTCATGCAGCACCGGCCGGAAGCCATAGCCGAGCACCGCCTCGACGAAACGGCCGTCGTAGAAGGAGCCGAGCGAACTGCGGCTGTCGGCGTAGTTCAGCTTGCCGATCAGACGCCAGTCCGGCGTGAACTGATAGCGCAGGCTGTTCTTGGTCAGCCAGGTGTCACGGGTGGAGCGTTGCAGATCCGAGGCCTGGATACGGTCATGGCGATACTCCAGAGCGCTGGCCACCCGCACGGTATCCTGGACGTAACCTACCCGGCCCGCCACCGCCTGGCGCTCGTGTTCAGCACCGGTCTGGCGATCTCTCAGGGTCCCGAAATCGAGACTGGCGCCGTAATGCCAGCGGTCATTGGGGGCAATGTCGATGCCGGTGGCATGAATCAGGCCGGTGGGCACGTCGCCGTGGGTGTAACGCTCTTCCACATAGACGCTGGTGGTGTCGGAATAGCGCGTGCGGAAACCGGAGATCAGGTTGCCGCGCTGGGTACGCACGCCCTGGGTATCGCGCTCGTTCTCCAGCGCATAGCCCAGATACAGGTTGCTGCGGTCCGACATCAGGAAGTCCGTGCCCAGGCGAGCTCCCACGCCCATGTCACCACCGGAAAGCTCGCCATCGGTACGCAGCCGGTCGCTGAAGCGCCAGGCGCCACCCGCCCCGATACGGCCGTTGTCTTCCTGGTTGCCGCTGCTGGCGGTGGTGCCCTGGGCATAACCGTAGGCGGACCAGCGGCGGCGGGAATCGTAATCACCCCGCAGGATCACATCGGTGCGATCCCCTTCGATCTGGGTAAGCGGCACGGCAACCGAGTTGTCGCTGCGGCGCTCCTGACGCACCCCGGTGCTGACGCGCCAGTGCTCGCCAAGCTGGTGACCCACATTGACCTCACCCGCCTCGGTCTGCAGGCCCTGACGCTGGCGGCTGCTGTCCACCTGCACGGTGACGTCAGTCGCCTCGGTCACCCGCACAGTCATACTGCCGCCCTGCTGGGTGACATCCCGGTCGGTGATGATCCCCGGTGACGAGTAGCCGGCATCCACCGTTTGCTGGTAAGCCGTGAGATAGCCGTCCGGCGCGCTCTCACGCACATCCCGGAATCCGACCCGGGCATCGATACGAGACGCATTGGCGCGGATATCGTCTTCCTGGCCCGGCAAGGCGCCATTGCTGACCCCGTCGAAGTTGAAGCCGCCATCGCGGGACAGGAAGGTGGAGCCGTCGGTGCCCCGGCTGCGGGCAAACTCGGTGCGCAACCAGGTCTGGCTGCTGTGGCGCAGGGTCACGTCCACCGCCCCCAGATCACTGGTGCCCTCGCCCTGGCTGTTGCTGCCGGTCAGGCCGAGTTTCATATGGTCGCCCATCCAGTAATGCAGGCGCCCACCCTGGGACAGGTTGCTGATCCGGTCGAACGTGGCGCTGTATTCATAGCGCGCCACCAGATACACCTCATTGCCGCCACCGGTATCGGTGCTGACCAGCAACTGGTCCGCCATGCTGGGTGACAAGGGCTCGGCCAGCATGATGCGCCCTTGCAGATAATCGATGTCGTAATCCTGCACCGGCAGCAGGTTCTTCACGGCCAGCACCATGCCCGACACCTTGTCACGCACTTCGATGCGCACCCGCTCGGAACCTTCCAGCACATCCATCTGACGCAGGTAATACAGGGAGCCCCCGGTGCCGCGGAATTCGTCACGCCCGGCGACAGTGCCCGGGTCAGCGACGAAGCCATCCACCATGATGCGCTGCTCGCCGAAGCTGGTGACGTCATCGGATTGCCAGTGGACGTTACCGCCGTACAGGGCACGGTCGATATGCGCCAGGGAATTGTCCAGATAACTGGCGCGGAAATTCCCCCACAGGCCGTAGTTGTTGTGCTTCTGCAATTTCAGATAGAACTTGCCCAGTGTCGGCGCGGCGTCTTCCACGGTGCTGTCGTCGCCATAGGTCGGGAAGTGGTAGTCCGGATCGATACGGCGGAACATGGCGTCGGGTGATTTGTTCAGGAAGTTGCTGAACAGATCCTCCACCGGGCCTTCCAGGGTGTCGGCACTGCTGGTCAGTTGCCAGCCTTCACCGAACTTGCCGCGCACGAAATAGGCCAGTCGCCCGTCGACATTGAAGTCACTGTCATAGCGATCATCCTGGGTCACCAGCCGGGCCGGGCCGCGGGTATCACTCAGGGACGCGGTCAGGTCCGCAATGGCCACATAGAACCAGTCACTGCGATTCAGTGCCAGATCGCGCAGGTAAAGCTCACCGTTCCCCTCGTGATCGATCACCGCCACTTCAACCGTGTGCTGCCCGGCAGGCAGGAACTCTTCGGCCACGAACTCGCCGTCTTCCGACAAGGGCACGGGGCGACCAGCGACAAACACCTGGCGCTGATCGGGCACCTGGCGGCCCTCCACCCGGATAGTGCCACCGGCAAGCGGGATATTGGACACCATCAACCGGTTATGGCCGTAGCCTACCAGCAGCTCACGCCCGGCATCCTCAATGTCGTCCACCTCATCCACCACCCACAGCGTCTGGGTGCCGGTCTCATCGTAGCGCCCCTGACGGTCGTAGACCCGCACCAGGTATTGCAGGGCGCGGCCCGGCGCACGATGCTCGGCAAAGTCGGCCTCCCACTCGCCCTGCCCTGCGTCCAGCGGTATGACCGCCAACGGCGTATCACGCAGCGATTGCCCGTCTTCAAACAGGCGCACTTCGGCACGGTCGATAAAGGCGGCGTAGTTGGTGTACAGGCGGAACTGCACCAGATGATCCAGCCTGTCGCTGTCCGGATCCTGCTGGTAACGGACGGTGTTGGGCCAGGCCGTCACGTTCAGGCGCGGCTTCAGTTCCAGATTATCGAAACGGAAGCGGATATCCGCCTGCTCCAGCGCCACGTCGGTACAGCGCTGCACATCCGCAGAGCGCTTGTTCGGGTCATCGATGGGTTTGCCATCCACGGTGATGCGCATCAGGTTGAGCGCATAGGGATTGGCGATATCCACCTCACGGGTCAGGCGCTGGATATCGACGCCTTCGTAGTCATCCAGCAGCGCCAGTTCGTCATAGACCACCTGCACCACCACGCGGGAGACATCCGATTCCACAAAGCCGGTGTTGACCACGTCGTCACTCTGCACATAACCCCGACCTTCATGTTCGGCACGTGCGGCGTCCAGACCCAATCGCTCGCTGACCCGGTCACGCACGATCCGTGCGCGCGCCGTGGACAGGCCGATGTCATCCTCGTAGACCATCGCCACGCGGCGGTCCATACGCCGGTTATCGGTGTAGCCGATAAACCGCAAGCGCACGTTGGTCTTGTCGCGCACCTCGTCCAGAATCTGGTCGAGTCGCGCCACCCATTCATCGCTGATCTGAGGTTGCGTGTTGTCATAACGGATCGGGGCAATCGGCCCGGACGGCGGCGCATAAACCCGCGTGACCGTTTCCGCGCCGGCATCTTCCGGACAGATCTGCGGCTCATCAGGCAACGACTGCAGCATGTCGTCGTACCAGAACTCCACCTCGATACGCCGATTCAGAGCTCGCCCGGCGGCATCGTCATTGGAGGCCACCGGGTTACTCAGCCCGCGACCATCGCTTTCCAGCATGGAGGACGGCAGCGCCAGGCTTTCCTGCAAGGCCAGCATGACACGCCGGGCACGAGCCCGGGACAGGCTCAGGTGATCACCGTAAATGCGTGCATCACGGCCAGTCAGCGGCGCATCGTCGGTGTAGCCCACCAGACGCACCACCACGTTCGGCTTGTCTTCCAGGTTTTGCAGCGCTTGCAGGACATGATGGCGGAAAGCCGCGGGAATCTCGATGGACTCCTCGCCGACATGCAATGGCGGCACCAGATTCCTGACCCGCGCCCGACGCGCATGGCCTTCCTGATAGGTCAGTCGGCATACCGTTTCTGCACGACAGATTTTCAGGCGATTGAGTTGCTCAGTGATCACGACGTCGCGCTCGACGATGACCTCGTCCACTTCGTCGTACCAGACCTCCACTTCCACCCGGCGATTCAGCGCCCGGCCCGCCTCACTGGCATTGCTGGCCAGTGGCTGGCTTTCGCCCAGGCCTTCGTAGGAAATCGATTCCGGCGGCAGCCCCAGCATGACCTGGAAATACTCGGCCGCCGCGCCGGCCCGCTCACGAGACAGACCGGTATTGTCCTGGAAGCGATCACGCAGCTGGCCGGATAACGGAATATTGTCCGAATGCCCCACAAAATGAAGCCGCACATTGCGTTTGCCGCGCATCTGCTCCAGCACATCGCGCAGCATGGTGACGTACTCGGCAGAAATTTCCGCTCCGCCGGACTGGTATCGGATCGGCGGCACCACGCCCTGCAACTTGACCGTGCGCGACACCTCCTCCTCTATCTGTTGCGTCTCGATGCGGTCACCCAGACGTTCCCGATAGATGCTGTCGTCTTGCATCCACAGTTGCTTGTCCCGATAAAGCGGCAGCTCACGTTCAGTGGCTTCACCCAGCGGCATGGTGTCCCGCAACCAGGGATTGCCCTGCTGCCCGGCCTCTTCCCGCAGCACATCGCCAAACGCCGGAGCCGTCAGCAACACCGTCAGCGCCAGCATGGACGCACGCCCATTACGTCGCATCATCATTGCTGTCTGCTCCTCGCCGGGGGCGCGCCGGTTCGCCAGAACACTTCAGTCTCGATGGTCAGTTCGTAGGGGTTCTCACGCTCGGCCCATTCGTCACCGATCAGGCGCTTGATGGCGCGCAGGCGGCGCTCGACCAGGCGGCGGTTCTCGGTTTCCGCCATATACGCCAGGCGCAGCACCGAGGGCCCCGCTTCCAGCTCGCGCATCAGGAGCGGCAGCCGCGATTGCCATTGCGGGCGCAGCCTCGTGGTGCCCGGTTCGAAGACGTCGTTGGCCAGATCCAGGCCCACCACGCGATGCAGGGTCGCGCCAAAGTTGAAGCGGATCATCTTGCCTCGGGTGGCACGCTGCACAAGCGGGTTCTCGGTGGTCAGGCGATACCCGCTGGGCAAGGTGCGGTCGTCCACCTTGAGAATGAAATTGCTGCCACGATTCTCGTTCGGCACCGCAGCGCAGGTGATGTGGAAGCGACCATGGCTGTCGGTGGTGACATGCAGACCACGGGCAGTGACCAGGCGGACGCCGGCCAGGCCCACTTCACCTTCATCCTGATAGCCGTTCAGGTTGGCATCATCGAACACCCGGCCAATCACGTCGGTGCAATCGAAATCCGGGTCCGGTACCACACGCACCGTGGCGCTGGCTTCGCCGGAAATCGCATTGAAGCCTTCCGGCAGCGAACGCGGCACCAGCTGCTGCAGCACCTGGGCGCGGTTGGTGTATTCCCCCTCACTGACGCCGGAGCCGACAATGAACAGCATGGTCAGGGTGTGCTCGGCATCAGCGGCCAGATCCAGATCACTCCAGAGCAGTTGCCGACCATTCTGCACCGGCGCCACGGGTTCCCCGTTGAGGCGCGCCGAGTCCGCCACATAGCGGAAGCCCGCCGGGAAGGTATCGAGAATGGCGACATTGTTCAGATCGGTGCCGAAACTGTTGCGTATGCGGATGACGTACGGCACGAACTGGCCACGGCTGACGTTCACGATGGAGGCCACCTTGCTGATGCTGACGGCATCGTCCATCACCGGGTCCACCGGAATATGGTTGTTGAAGATCTGGCTGTGCTCCGGGATGGCCCCCGGGCTGAAGGTCAGATGCAGGTGATAGCCGGTCAGCGGGTTGTTCGCGGCCACCGACTGCGGCGGCTGCAAGGCCGAGGCCTGGACTTCACAGGCGCTGGTCGCCGGTACGGCATCGTCACTGCACAGCGACACATCGTAGGCGGCGGTGTCGGCGGTAGTGAGCGGCGTGATGATCTGCGAGACACCGGCAACATACTCATCGCCACCGGGCGGCGTCACCTGGATCACATAATCCCCGGCCGCACAGCCTGGCTCACTGAAGTTGAGATCAAACTTGTAGAAGCCATTGCGCGTGGTGACCTGGCCCTGCTGCGCCGGGTCGTCCAGGCAGCTCTCGGGCACAGCCATGCCCGCGCTGTTCACCAGCGTCAGCGTGGTATTCGGCACCGGCTGCCGGGTAATGGCATCGTAAATCACACCATTGGGATGAATCGGCAGATTCAGGGCCTGCAGATTGCTGCCGGAACCCGCTTCAATCTCGCTGATGCGCTGCAGACTGTTGCTGAACGGCGAATCGGCCAGCCCCAGCATGGCGGTGTCCGGCCCTGCCCCTGGCGCGCGGAAACGCAATTCATAGCGGTCAGCGTCGGTCACACCCGGTGCCAGCCCGGCCAGACGATACGCCCCGTTGTTGTCAGTGCTGGTGGCGCCGATCCGGTTGCCGGCGCGATACACTTCCACTACCCAGTCGGCCAGCAGCATTTCGCCGCTGTCGCGCACGCGGTCAAAGTTGACGTCGTGCCAGACGTTGCCGTTCAGGGTGGCCGTGCCGGGAATGCCGCCCACGTCCACCGACACCGACGCTTCAGTTTGCTGGCTCGGCGTATTCCATGTGGCTTCAGCGGTATTGGTGATGCGCTCACCGATGGCCGCGTCGTCGGCCACGCGCACGCGGAAGCGCAAGGTGGCCACCGCATTGGGCGGCAGTTCGCCAAAGGTCGCCCCGTAATCAATGGTGATGACGTTGCCCGTGACATCGACACCCACACTGCTGCCGTTGAGGGTCGCCGAACCGGCCACGTAATCGGCCAGCCCCACCAGCGCATTCAGGTCATCGGTGATCACCAGTTGGCCGATCGGCTGCAGCCCGGTATTGCGCACCGTGACGGTGTATTCCAGCTCCTGGCCCGCTTCCACCGCACCGCCACCCACGACCTGCACGCTCTTGGTCATCAGCAGTTGCTGGCCGGAGCCCACGACCACTTCCGTAGGCTGATACCCGTTGCTGCGATCGCCATCGGCATCGGTGAGCTCGGTGGGCAGCTCCGCACTGGTCACCTGCCCCTGGTTACTGATCACCGTGCCTTCGGCCGTACCGTCATCCACGCGCACCGCGAAGGTGATCACCGCCGTGTCCTGCCCGGGAAGCGTCGCCGCAGGCGCGCCGTCGCCCTGAATCGGCGCTCCGGCGACCCAGGGCGAGGTAGCCCCGACGTCGGCTACCGGCGCCCCGTTCAGGGTGCTGCTGCCCGCCACATAGGTCGTGTGCTCTGGAATGCCGTCGATAAAGCGCAGGTCCGTGGCCGGTTGTGCACCGCTGTTGATCACCACGATGGTGTAGCGCAGCACATCACCCGGATCGACCACACCGGGGGTGCCGAAATCTTCTTCGATGGCCACCGTCTTGATGGCCGTCAGGAACGGCAGGTTGCCCACAATATCGCGGGTCGGGTCGTTCGGCGCAGAAGTGCCCGGATCATCGGAGGGAGCTTCCTCGAAGGGACCGCTGCCCTCGCCTTCGCCGGTCACAAAGCCCTGGTTGCTGATGACGGTACCGTCCAGCGTGTCGTCGTTCACCTGCACCACAAAAGTGATCACGGCGATATTGTCGGCGGTGCCCGCCTCCATCACCCCGGGCACGGGGTTGCCCGGCGCATGAATGAGCATGCCATTCTGCAACGGCGAGGCACCGCCAACATCGGCAATACTCTGGCCGTTGAGCGTGGTACTGCCCGCCACGTAGCCGGTGAAGGCTGGCAGCGGGTCGCGCAGGCGAACGGAGTGCGCATGCTCACTGCCGATGTTTTGCACCGTCAGGGTGTAGCGCAGGGTTTCGCCCGCCATCAGGACGTCGGGATCGCCGTCGAGGTAGGTCGAGACCTTTTCCACCCGCCACTGCGGCGCCGCACTGATCAGCGTCACGGTGGGCTGTTGCTCGCCGGACACGTTCGGATCATCACTGAGGCCCAGCGGCACGCCGAAACTGCTTACGGCGGCCTGGTTCAGCACTTCGGTGCCGTTGGCAATCACCGGGGCCAATTGCACCTGCACACTGACGGTCACGCTGTCGCCGTTCTCGCCCTGCGCCGCGAGCGTCAGGTCACGAATATCCAGCAGGCCACTGCCGAAGGTGCCGCCACTGGCATCGCTGACGTCGCTGGCGCCATCCGGCAGCGTGCTGATCCGGTTGAGGCTGCCACTGACAAAAACCGGGTCAGCATTGAGCGCGCCGAGGTCATCGAGAATATCGAAACTGGATACCGGCACAGCGCTGACATTGGTCACCACGATGTCATAGCGCAGTGTGTCACCCGGGCGCGCATCAGTGCCCGGATCCTGGCCGCTGGTGACGTTGACCACCCGCTTTTCGATCTGCAGTTCGGCGCCTTCACTGATCAGGCTGTGGGCGTCTTCATGATCGTCCACGCCCACGCTGCCGTCGGTCACCTCGCGCTCATACACGCGGCGGTTGTCCTGGCTGGCGGGCTGACTGTACCAGCGTGTCGCCCCGGCCACGTTGGTCAGGGTCTGGCCACCGGCCGTGTCGTTGTCCAGCCAGACGCTGTAGGTCAGCGTCATCACCTGACCCGGCGCCACGGCGGCGGCGGGCGTCAGGGCATTGAGGGTCAGCTGGCAATCGGCATAGCTGACCTGATAATCGGTGCCGGCCGTGAGCGCCGTGCCGGCCACCTCCATCGCGGTGATCTGCGGCGTTTGCGCGCACAGACCGCCTTGCGCCAGATCGGGCAACAGATCAATCAGGGTGATATCCCAGGCCGTGGCCTCGCTGGTGTTTTCCAGCGTCAGTACGAAGCTGCCCTGCTGGCCCGGATACAGGTTGTCCGGCCCGGTCTTGTTCACCACCAGCGTGTCCGGCTCAACGATGGTCATCTCTGGCGAAATGCCTTCACCGCCGTCTGCACCCGTGCTGTCGTCGCCCTGCAGCGCGTTGTAGCGATAATCCGCCCGATTGCGGAACACCAGCCCGGCCACATTGGTGGCGGTATCCTGCAACGCAACCACCACCTCCACGGTAATCTGTTCCCCGGCGGGGATGGTGATGCCATCACCCTCGCCCGCGATCACCAGCTGGGTGTCATTGCCCACATTGACCGGCGTCCAGCTACCGGCGCCCACACGGTTCACCGACACAAAACGCAGGTCCGCTTCGGACAGGCTCAGGTCGTCCAGAATGCGCACGTCGTACAGGGCGGTGCTGGAGGGTTGCGCGGGCACGGTAATGCGGTAGGCAAACGGTTCGCCAATGGCGGCGGTGTCCTGGGTGATGTCCTTGTCCAGCGCCACGGGCAAGGGCGTGCTCAATGTTGCGCTGGATGCTTCAGGGAAGCTGTACTCCTGACGCTCATCTGCCTGGCCGCCGCTCGGCACGGCGTCATTATCAAAAGAATAATAGAACGGCAGCGTTACGCTGTTTTCCAGCGTCAGGCCAGCGCCCAGGCCGGCATCCCCGGTGACTTCGTACACCAGCCGCAGGGTATCGCCCACCGGGATTGTCCAGGCATCGGCGACGCCATCCAGATTCCACAGCACAACGCCGGTGGCCGGATCGTAGCCGGGCGCTTGCAGCGGCAAGACGGCACCGCTGAGCAGACTGATGCTGACCGTATTGACGCCTTGCTCGCGCAGCCCCGCTGGCAGCAGGTCCTGTATCTGCAGATCATAAGCCGGAGCATCACCTGTATTGATGATATCTACCGTCAGGGTCACGCTTTGTCCGGCACTGATTTCTGTGTCGTCCGCCGTCACCGATGTAATGGCCAGCAAGGGCTGCAGTACTTCCAGCGCAGCCTCCGCCGTAAGCGGTGTGGCGGGACCTGACGGCAAACCATACTCAAGCGTGGCGCTGTTGCTCAGGGTCTGCTGCGTGGGCTGGTGGCTGAGCACGCTCTCGTTCTGAACGCGTGCTTCATAAATGATCTCCAGCGTATCGCCACTGCCTGCCGGACGCGTGACATCGCCCAGATCAAACGTGATCTGCGCGCCGCTGATGTCGGCGCTCACGCTGCCCGGTGTGCCGAAGAAATCGGCGCTGATCACCTCTTCGAAAATCAGGCCGGTGGGCAGGATGTCGGTGACCCGCACATTCGGATAGGTCCCTTCCTGCAACGCCAGCCGCAGGGCAAACCGTACCCGGTCGCCTACACGTACGGTGTCATCGGCGCTGTTCCAGGTATCGCTGAGACGGACCTTGCTGAAGCCCGTGTTGTCATCCACCGTGACCTCGGCGTCCGCCGTCGCCACATAATCATTCCACGGCGGGGTTTCACTGCCGTCCCGCTGCCCGGCGTCGTCACCCGGCAAGCTGGTCCAGCGCAGCGTCGCAGTATTGTTGAGTGTCTGACCCGGCGCCACGCTGTCCTGGATCGTGGTGTCATAGCTGACCGTCAGATTGTCCCCTTCAGCCAGGGTGGCGAAAGTCCAGGTCAACACTTCACGACCGGTGTCCGGATCAATGCTGACGACCGGCTCGCCGGGCGTGGCACTGCCGGGCACGTAGCGCAGCCCGATATCCAGTGTGTCCACCAGCACCAGGTCATGGGCATCCGACGCGTCCGGTCCGGCCTCTGCTGTCAGCTGCAGGCTGTACTCGACCACCGCGCCCGCGCTCAGGGTCGCTGGCGGCGTGGCATTTTTCGCCAGACTCAACTGCGGTTCGGCAAGGGTCAGCGGGTCGGTCGGCAGGCTGCTGAGGGTATCGCCGCCGTACACATAAGAAGCGCTGTTGGTGAAGGTGTCACCGGCCTGCGTCTCGGCGGTGTTACGCACGCGAGCCCGCAGCGTGATCTCAGCCTGCTGACCCGCAGGAATCTGTGTAATGGTCAGATCGACCTGCTGTCCGCCGCTGCCGTTGTCAATGAGTTGCAGGCCACCGGCCACGCTGGCAGAAACAAACTCCAGTGCGTCGTCCAGCACGTCCAGCACCTGCACATCATCCAGTGCAGCACTGAGCACCTCGCCCGGCACGGTGATGAGATAGGTCACCTCTTCACCGATGGTGATCTTGTCGGCAGGCGCCACCAGGACCTTGTCCAGCCCGGCCAGGGTCACCGGGTTCTGCATGGTGAAGCGTGCCTCGTCGTCCGGGGCATAGCGCTGCCCGTCGGCATCGGGTAGCGACCAGTACTCATACAGCATGGCGCTGTTATGCCACTGCTGGTTCGGCGGTACGTCGGTGTGGAAACCGATGTCGTAATCCACTGTCACGCTGTCGCCCGGCATCACCGGCACATTCAGTTGCAGGGTGAAACTGCCGCCGCGGGCCGCGGGCGGTGTATAGACGTAATCGGCGGCGCCCAGCACGGTACCCGCCACCGTCACCTGTGGTGGCGTCAGCGTGGTTTCATCCAGCTGCGAGGGCAGATCATCAACGATCTGTACGCTGTAGGCCGGCGCATCGCCTTCATTCTGCGTCTGCAGGCGGAACGCCATGATGTCCGTGGCCAGACTGACCACGTCATAAGGACTGACCAGGCCATTGCGCTCGGTTTTTTCCAGCGCGCTGAGCAGCGGCTGACTGACATTGATCTGATCGCTGCCCGGCAACGGCGGCATGGGGTCGCCGTTGAAGGCATCGTGCAGCAAGCGCGCCTGGTTGGTCAGATCCAGGCTGCTCTGGTGCGGCAATACGTCGGTAACGACTGCGGCGCGGTAGTCCACGACGAACACATCATTGCTCGGGTCGTTGTCGACCGCGTTGATGACATCACCCAGGGTGATGGTGATGTCCTGCCCGGCTACGCTGACACTGACAGGGTCATGGCTGAAGGGCGCGCTGGCGATAAACGGCTCGGTGGTGACACCGTTGACCTGCACCAGCTCCACGAACGCCATGCCGTCCGGCAAGGTGTCCAGCAAGCGCACGTTGCGCGTGCTGCCTTCGTTGAGGGTCACCGCCAGGCGGTACACCAGCGTATCGCCTACGCGCAGACGCCGATCCGTGGCGTTGCTGCCATCACTGGTCCAGCTGTCGCTGACATACAGTTTGCTGAAGTCGGTATTGTCGGTGGCTTCGTCGCTGGTGCTCTGCGCGCTCACACAGTAGATATCCGGCGCCGTCACCACCGGGCAGCCGTCGCCGGTCCGCTGGTAACCGCTGTCGCCCTGTAGCGAAGTCCAGTCCGCCGTGACCGTGTTGGTGAAAGGCCCGCCGGTCTGGGTCACGATCACTCGATAGGTCAGCACCAGGGTCTGCCCCGCGGGCAGGTCCAGCGAGCCGTCGTTGTTCTCGCGTCCCCAGACAAGGCGACCCGTGCCATCCTGATCCGGGGTCGCGACAAAACCGCTGACCGCCACGCCACCGATGGTCGCCGTGGGCGTGAAGCTGTCCTCGAATTCGAGCCCGGTGGGCAACGTATCGACGATATTCAGATCATAGGCCGTGGCATTGCCCTGGTTGCTCAGGGTGACGGTATATTCCAGCTCGGACCCGGCAATCAGTTGGCCGCCGCTGAGGTTGGTGAGCGTCTTGTCCGCCACCAACGCCGACTCGATGGCGGTGATCGGCGCGGTCGTGTCACCCAGCACCACAGTGCTGGCGTCGTCACCATGACGGTGGCTGACGCTGACCTGGTTTTGCAGGGTATCGCCCACGCTGGTATCGACATCATTGTTGATACGGGCGAAATAGGTGATGCGGATGCGCGGATTCAGCGGCCCCGCCACCGGCAGGTCATTTTCGCTTTCGGTCAGGACGGTACCCAGATCCCAGACGGCTGTGCCACTGGCACCATCCACCGGCGCGGCGATAAACGCCGCCTCACCGGGCGCGGCGCCGTTGATGCTGACGATACCCTCGAAGTCATAGCTGACCTCAAAGTTCGCGTCACGGGTCAGCACATAACTGGTGGAGCCGCTGGCCAGCAGATCCTCAACCCGCAGGTTCTCCGTGGTGCCTTCGGGCAGATCGATAACGATCTCGAACTGCTTGTGGGCGCCAATTTCGGGGAGTACGTCTGGCGACAGATCGGTCTTTGCGACCGCGAGCCCGGCCACGGTGGCGTCGACCGGGTTACTGCTGGTTTCGTAATCGTTGATAGCGTCGCCAGCATGGGGCAGCACGCCAATCCGTTGGCCATCCGCAGCGCCATCGGCACCGATCTGGCCGCCGCTGTTCAGCGCGGTCGTCTGCCCAGGCAAGGACGTCCAGACTGCGTCGGCCAGGTTATCGAGGATTTGCAGCGGCTGCACCGTGTCGTCCACACGCACCTGGAAGGTCATGGTGCGGGTTTCCCCGGGCAACAAGGGGTTTTCCGGCGCCCAGACGAAGACCGGCTGATTGGCGCCAAAGGTCGAGGTATCCACCAGGTCCGGTGGATCGGTACCGCCAACACTGCCCGGCAGGAAGGTCATGCCGCTTCCGTCCAGGTTGTCCCACAGACGCAGGTTGTAGGCGGCCGCGCTGCCGTTGTTGGTGGCAGTCAGCGTAATGGTAATGTCGTCGCCGGCATCGAGACCGTCCGGCGCGTCCCAGGCTTTGCTTAGCGAGACGTCGGGCTCGGTCACCGTGGCGGACACTTCGCCGTAACTCCGGGTCTGGGTCACATCCTGGCTGTCCACCCAGGTGAGGGTGGCCACAGTGGCCGGGCTGCCGTTGGTCAGCACGGTGCCGTCCTGATTGCCTGCGCTGTTGTCCACGCGCGCAATAAAGCTCAACGGGAACGTAAAGCGGCTGCTGCCAGGTGACGGGTCGGTGAGCGTCACATCGCCGAACTCCCAGCGCACCTGACTGCCATCACACAGAGGCGTTACGGGCGGCACCGGTGACAGATCCGGGCGTTTGAAGCCCGCAACATCCCAGGGCGCTGTGCTCAGATCTACCACGGGCGCTTCGGCGCATTGCAGGCCCGCAGGCAGCATGTCCGTCACGGTCAGATCGCGCAGCAAGGTCACCGGCAATTCGGCCGTCAGGCGATACTGGATTTCTTCACCGATCTTGACGTCCTGCATGCCCGCCGCCACCAGTGTGGTGTCAGACAGGGCAATGATTTCCTTGGGCCGCGCTTCCGGCTCAATAAAGGTGATCAGCGTGTCGGCGTCATCGCTTTCATAAACCCTCGCACCGCCCCGCTCTCCCGTGCCCGGCGTGACGACCGTCTGGTTGCCGTGCTCGTTGGTGCTGCCCTCCAGCGAATCGTAGGTGACGCTGAAGCGGGTGGCCCGGCTCTGGCCCGGCGCAATACGGTCATCCGGATTGACGCGATAGTAGAGTGACAGGCTTTGACCCGCTTCAAGCCGACGCAGGCCGGTGCCATCCACCCCTTCCTGATGGCGGAAAATTACCTGGGTCTCGTTGCCATCGAACATGACATTGCCGATGATCTCACCCTCACCACCGCTGTCAGCACCGTCCACACGGCCATCGCCGTCGTTATCCAGGCCGTCACTCTCCAGCGGCATCACTTGCAGCAAGTCATCAAGAATGCTGGTCACGGTCAGGTCGTACGCTGGCGCGCGCGGCTGGCCGTCGTCAGCGGCGCGGTTGCTCACCGTCAAGCGATAGACATAGCTGTTGGAGGTGGCGGCGTCGGGAATCTCGTCGACAAATTCCGAGCAGGCCTCACCCATGCCATGCCGTGTTTCGTCACAGACCTGCATGGTCACTTCGATCAACGGTTCCGTCACCACCAGATCAACACGGCGAATCGGCTCGTTGGGATAGCCCACCGTCGAGCTGCCGGGCGGATTCTGGTTCTGGATCGGGCTGATCTGTCCCACTTCACCGTAACCGAACAGATAGGTTTCGTGCTGGCCCGTGTTGTTATTGAAGAAGGTCGCCTGGAAGCTGGAATTGAGCACGTTCGGGCTGTTGGCGGCATGCAGGTTCGGCCCGGCGCGGTCGTTCAACGCGTCGTTCAGCACCCGCGTGGTGGTGTTGATGGTGAACCACTCATCAATGCTGCTGATGTAGTCCGGTAAACCATCGGTGCCGGCTTGATTACCAGTGAAGCGCCAACCGAAAAGGCCGTCGCCCAGCGCTACCGCGCCCGGGTCATTGGGCACCTGAGTGGCCCCGGCGATCTGCGGCGTGATCAGTGGTGTCGTGCTGGAAATATAGTTCTGCCCGGCAGGCACCTCATCCAGCACCTGGATGTCCCGCACGCCGATAAAGTTGAAACCGCGCGACTCGAAACCGAACCAGCCACCGGTCTGGATTCGCACGGTGCATTCTTCGCCGATCTGCACATGTTCAGCCGGGCGCGCCTGACCGGGATAATCGTTGGCGGCGGCGTAGCTGACGTTATCCGTGTTTTCGTTGCAGTGACCCAGGGTCGGCATGCCGCCGAAACCGCCGGAGTCGGTATCACCGGCTGTCACCGGGTCTTTTTTCAGGTTGAAGCCGATGCCCCGTGACCAGTGCGCGTCCAGCGAATAGTTGTTGCCGCGATCGACTTCGCCGTCCGTACGGGTATTGCCGGGTGTGCCGGGGGCCGGGAACCAGAGGTTATGGGCGTTGGTGATGGCGGTGGGCGTATTGCTCACCTCCACGCCGGTCACACGAATATTGTTGGTGCCGCCACCCGTATTTACCCGGTTGATGTTCGTCGCTGGCAGAGTCAGGTTTGCCACGCTGAATATTTCGCCCACCACGTCGGCGCGGAAGGTCAGGTCGTCAGCGAGGATACCGGCCGGGTCCTCGGTCTTGTTGACGGTAAAGTTGAATTGAACGCTGGCGCCGGGAGCCAGATTACGGTTCAGGGGATTGCCCTGATTGGGATAACAACGGTACACCGTGCCATTGCCCGGCAGCGGCATGTGCAGGTTACCAGGCGCGTCCGGCGGCGGGTTGACCACCCACACCCGATAAGGTTGCGGCTGGGGCACGCCCGCACCGGTGATCGGCACCGCATCACACTGGTAGCCGGGAGGCGGCGTCGCCGTCACCACATTCATGGTGGCACCGAAGGTGATGAAGGCACTGAAATCCCGCGCTGCCACACCACCATTGTTTTCCACCGTCACCGACAGCGGTGTGTGCTGGCTGCGATCATTGGTCAGGATAAAGGTCGCCTGGTCAATACTGACATCCAGGTCTTCGGCCTCGAAGGCAATGGCGCTGCCTGCGGTGTTATGGCTCGGGCTGTTACTGGTGCCGTTGCCCTGCAGCGTGTAGTTCACACTCTGGCTGGCACACAGGGTGCGCGCCTGCACACTCAACGTGTGATTCAGCGTTGACGGCAATGCCGGGGGGTCGGTGGGCACGTCGGTGCGCGGCGGCTCCAGCATCACGCCCGGATTTTCCTCGATCACATCCAGGTCCGCCGCCAGATCGTAGTACTGCGGGTCCTTGAGAATGATCGCAAAGCGGATCACCACCACGTCGCCATGACGCATCAGGTCGCGATAGACGCGGCCGGTGTTGTAGGCACCATCCGGATTGGATTCGGTGTAGCTGGTGCTGCTGGACAGCCTGAACTCCGGCGCAGTGTTGTTCAGATAACTGGTGCTGTCGCTGACCTCCCCGGGAATCGCGCCTTGCGCGTTGATCCAGGTGAGGGTATCCACACGGCCCGCGTAGGGACCATAAAGGGATCCATTGTTCGGATTATCAATCCTCGGCACATAGCTGGGGTCAACGACATAGCCCTCGGGCAGGACATCGCGAAGATGGTAATCCAGGTCTCCGTCGAACCAGACAGTGCCGCCGCTCTGGTTCGATAGCGTGACAGTCATCAGGCCACGCGCGCCGACCGTGCTGCTGCCATCAATGCCAGTGAGGTTGCGGGTGACTTGTAGTGCATCCAGCGAACCGGGACCCACATGCCCCTGCCCGTACCAGGTGCGAATGAAGCCGTCGGCATTCAGGCCAGCAGACTGCAGGATGCCGCCCGGCGGCGACTGCACGGCGCAACCGAACTGCACATCGTTCAGGCGGTTGCGCATGGGGTCGCCGCTACTGCATGAGGCGTTCCCTTGCAGCTTGCCGACAATATAGATGTTGATGTTGGCACCCGCGGCAATATCGATCGCCCCGGTCGAAGTGCCGGGTGTCACGGCGTCGACGGTAGCGGCGTAGGGCATCGGAATGTTGGTGCCCTGGCCGAATGGCGGGGCCACATTCCAGTCGGCCAGCACCAGGCCGGTCAGCGCATCCGTCGGAACACAAGGCGAGCCCCCGGGCAGGATGCCGTTGTTGGCTGCAATATTATTGGCCGCAGTCGCATTGGGGCAAGCATAGTGCGCATTCATGACATCGGCACGACTGAGCACGTCATCAATGCGCAGATCCTGCAACGGCGCATTGCCGGTATTGGCGATATTCAGGCGCCAGACGATGTCATCATCGTTGTGGCCGTACACGGTGCCACTGCGCGTGCCCAGGCGCTGCCCGGCCGTGTAGTTCCAGCCCTGTTTGTTAAGCGCCAACTGGGGCTGACGGATATTCACGTTGCCCGTGTGCTGACTGGCCGGGCGGTTATAGGTCTCCCAGAAATCGAACTGTCCCGTCAGGCTGCCCGAATACCACTGGTCACCGCGCCAGTTGCGGCGCCGACCGGGATTGTCGTTACAGCCATCGGCCATGGTGTAGTTGATGGTCGCCGTGGCCTGAGGCGTGGTGTTGTACAGGCTTTCCGGCGTGTTATCCGGGCGACGATGTACCGGAATGCGCACCGTGCGCGTCTGCCCCGGCGCAAGATTGCCCATACCACTGACCGTGACCACGTTGGTGCCAGAGGCCGTACCGCCAGCCAGGTTCTGCGCTGCCACCCCGGTGTAGCGCTCGAGGCCATTGGTCAATGTGAGGGTCAGGCTGTTGGCGTTATTGAAATTCAGGGCCGGATTCTGCGATCCGTAATCCGGATTGCGGCGGCTTTCCACCACATCCACACAGGTCTGGTTCCAGGGCGGTCCGCTGCACTGCTGGGTCGTCCGGGTTTCGTACGGCAGGTTGCCGTCCGGGGCATTGGTGCCCGCGCGATAGGGGTTAGTGATCTGCACGTCCACATAACCAAAGCCACACAGCTCGCAAAAGCTGGAGGTCTGGACATTCACCAGATTGGTCGGCGGATTCTGCGCGTTGGCCACACACACATTGGCGTAAGCTGCTCGTGCTTCCACTGAAAACAGTAGAAGCAGCAGTCCCCCCAGGCCAGCAAGAATCCGGACAGTGCTCGTCGTCAAATTGAAAACTCTTTTTTTCTTATGGTTAACGCGCCGATACGATAATCGGCGCACCCCCAAAGTAGGCCTATCTTCTTACATTAAAAAAACCAATACCGTGAAGCCCCTCGCAACCACTTCGCCCCGCGCAAGAAAAAGCGTGACTTGCCTCACCCTGCGGGCAGGAAATCGATGGGGTAACGGATGGTGACCGCCGACACTCCTTCCTTCGGCCCGAAATTGAAACGGCTCACCCGATCAACAATGCTCTCAGCCAATGTGTCGGAAGCCAGGTCCGAGGACACCACCCGACAGGCCGATACGGAGCCGTCCGGCTGGATCGTCAGCTCCAGCATGATGTTGCCGCGCAAGGTCGGGTTGTTACGCAGTTCCCGGTTGTAGAGCCGGTACAGTGCCGACTTGTGGCGGTCGAAGACGATCTGGATTTCCTCGTCGGTCCGACTTGGCCCCACCCCGTCGCTGAGCGGTCGCGCTTCCTGCTGAATGGCCGCCACATCGCTTTGCACACGCCCCGTGGAAACGCCCCGGTCGCCAATCGCAACACCGCTGCCCGTCCCCACGCCACCCCGGCTGACATCAGCCAGCGCCGCCGCACCACCACTGCCTCGTGTAGAAGCCGTGATCAGCGCCCGCGAACCTTCCGCACCGCTGCTCTGCGCACCGCCTTCCCTCATGTCACCGGAGATGCGGGCATTGGCGCCCAGGTTCGACAACATGGCGTCGTCTTCCATATCGGCAAACAGGCTGCTGTGCGCCAGCACACCCCGGTTCTGGGCGCGCTCGCGGGCCTGGCGAACTTCTTCAGGCCGCGGCTCGGGACGCTCCCGCGCCACTTGCTGCTCCTCGGGTTTCGCTTCTTCCTGGCGCTGTTCCTGTGGTCGTTCCACCGGCGTTTCCACCGGCTTGGGCGGTGCCCGCTCCCGGACCATCCGGGCCAGTCGCTCGGGAATTTCCACTTTCTCGTTCGGGTCACGCTGGGGCACTTCCCAGATCTGCGGCACCCCGCCGATCACCAGCATGAACATCAGCGACACCAGCAGCGCCTTGCGCAGCCTGCGCTGATCGTCTTCGGGCTTTGACCAGGGCATGACGCCGACGCGGAACAGTTTCTCATCGTCGGGCTCGCGCTCCAGCACATAGTCAAAGCGCGCGTTTTCCATTTCCTCGGTCACGGCATCAAAGTGCCAGTGCAGCTCACTGAGGTTGCCGCGACGTTGCTCGATGTCCGTCAGCAAGGCGCTGCGTCGGCTGTCCAGTGACACCACTTTGCCGCCAAACGCTTCTACCCGTTCCCGTGTCCGGGCAATATTGCGGTCGTGCTCTTCGTCAGTAACCTCGTCACCCCAGAACAGCGACGCGCTACCCATGGCTTTCAGTTGATCCAGCGAATCACAGACCACGCCCAACAGTTTGATCTGCTCGCGCTGCGGCTTCAGCTCGGTCAGCGCGGCATCAACGTCTTGCAGGTCTGAATGCAGCGCCCGGAGCGTGTACTCTTCACGCTCGATCTGCTCACTCAGCGCCTGCTGTCGCTCTGCCAATATGGAAGTCATATCTGATTTACCGCGAGTGATATCCGGTTGTATCCCGCCGCAGTACAGGAGGCCATGATGCGTTTCATGGTGCTGTAGTGCACATCCTGATCGGCGAGGATGGTCACCTCGGTCCCGTCAAGATCGTCATCCCCCAGCCCCAATGCTCCTTCACCAATGGACTGCATGCGGTCGCGAATGGCTTCGATAATGCTGCCTTCGCTCTCCAGCAATGCCTGCATCGACATCACGTGCTCACCCCGAATCAGCACCTCATCAGGGCTCACTGCCACTACCACGGTCTCCCGCGGCTTGGTCTCGACAATCGAGTTGGGCAGTACGATTTCCCTGGGCGGATCCAGTACCGGGTTGTCCGACTGGTTCACCAGCAGGTACAGCAGCAGGATGGTGAAGATGTCCATCAATGAGGTCAGGCTCAGTGATGCGGCGGGCCGCTGCCCCACGCGCGCAAGCCGGCGCAAGCGTCGTGTATTCTTCATGGCGCGTCCCCTATGGCGATATCGGGAAACAGCAACTGGTCTGCATGCCCGGTCTGGCCGTTGTCATCGCCCTCGGTGGCCGGCGCGCGATACAGTCGCACCGCATCCATCGTGGCAATCATGTCGTTGTAGCGGATGTCCGGCTCCAGCAGTACGGTGATGTCTTCCTTGTCAGGATTCGCCAGCTTCATGTCCAGCAAGGTGCGTGACAGCTCCTGGAAATCATATTCACCGTCTTCCACCGGCAGGCGATAGCGAATGGTCTTGCCGTCGCCGATCTCCAGTGCTTCTTTGCGCACCACCACTTCGATCACCACCGGCGGCGTATCCGCGATAGCGCCCCCTGCGCCCGGCGTCGGCAGGTTCAGTTCCTGGATACTCACCTGGGAGAACACCGCCGTGGCCAGCAGAAACGGGATCAGCACCACCATCAGGTTCATGAAGGAGGTAACATCCAGCTCCATGGTTTCTGCTGCTTTCTTGCGTGCTTTTCTGGCCATAGCTCAGTGCTCAGTTGGTCGCCGGGGCGGGCTCGAATCCATCGGTGTCATCACCGGCATCGGAACTGGCATCCGTGGCAGCATCACGTACGGTCGTATCGGCAGCGACATCCGTCTGCTGATAGTTGCGCTTGGCAAAGGTGCTGATCAGCTTCAGTGTCTTGACCGATACCATTTCCAGGCTGCCTACAATGGCGGCGGTGCGTGAACTGATCATGCTGAAGCAGACCAGCAGCGGAATGGCGGAAATCAGACCGAAAGCGGTGGTGTTCATGGCCATGGCGATAGAGCTGGACAGCAGCGCCGATTTCTCTGCCGGGTTGGCATTGGCGACGGCTTCGAAGGCAGAGATCAGACCGATAATGGTGCCCAGCAGACCCAGCAGCGTGGAGATATTGGCGCACATCGAGATATAAACAGTGCGCGCTTCCAGCTGTGGGGTAATCTCCAGCATGGCCTCTTCCATGGCCACCTCGATGTCATCACGGCGACGTACGGTGCCCTGCACTTCCAGGCCCATGGTCAGCATTTGGGCCACGGCCGAATTGTCCTGCGACACCATCTTCCGTGCCTTGTCGAAATCCCCCTTGGCGAGCACGGGCTGCAAGGCATCCCAGGCCCGGCGATTGGCGCGCTCGAGCAGGTACAGCTTGATAAAGCGCTCCGCCGCGAACGCCAGCCCCACCAACCCCACGGCCAGGATCGGGTACATCCAGAGACCGCCATCCTGGAAAAACTTTATTATCGTGTTCATGCGTCAATACCCTCTATGCTCAATACTTACGTGATAGAACTCCAGTTCGCGCATGAAAACGGGCCTGTCCACCGGCACCATGTCTTCATTCAGCAGACTGGAGGTAAAATCGGTTTCCATACCAATTTCAGAACTCTTCCAGGGCACGATATACAGTGATTTCGGGGCATCTTCGTTGCCCATCACCGACATGCCTGAAATTTCCTTGATGTCGCCGTCAGCATCACTGCCCTGAACCGGTGACACGGCCAGCAACAGGCAAGACCAAAGCATCAGATAACGTCGCGTCATGTTCCCTCCACACGCCACTCGAGATCAGCGATCCAGATACGTACTTCCTCATCATCGGGTGCCACCGCGCTGTAGGCCTGATAGGCCTTGAGCGCACATTCGTAATCACGCAGATAGATGTCGCACAGGACACCCAGATTCTTGCGCGCCAGCGCAAAGTCCGGGTATCGCTGAAGGATGTTCTGGTACACCTGGCGCGCTTCCTCGAAACGACCTTGCCGGCGCAGCAGCAAGCCATATTCGTTGTGAGCCACGGGGTTGCGCGGCTCGATCTCCAGCGCCACCTTCAGGCTCTCTTCCGCCTTGTCCAGCTCGTCAATGCGGCTGTAGGCCATGGCCAGATTGATGAAGGGGATGGCACTGGCGCGCGTGTTGTCCGTGATGCCAGTGAGCAGCGCGATGCCCGCGTGGTAATCCTCGGCCTGCAGCAGGGCCATGGCGCGCTGGAAGGTCTCCACGTCACGATCGGACAGGCTGCCGGATCGACCACCGGGAGACAGCGCCGCGCAGCCGGAGATTCCGAGCAGACACAACGCCATGCCCCAGCACAGGCATTGCCTGGAAAGCCACGCGCGCATCATCGGGCACCTCCCGCCAGCTCGATCTCCTGAGCATCTTCGTCGGCAGAAATCTGCTCAACAGCCGCAGGTTCTTCCTCGGGCTCCTGTTCCGGTTCCGGCAGACTCGGGTGTGTCAGACTCTCGTAGCTGACATTGCGAATGCCAGCAATGAAGCCGCTGCTCTCCTCGAAGCGTGCATAGCGCCCCGGCACAATATCAGCCAGACGAGTGACGCTGCGATCCACCCAACGGTTGAAGATGCCGCGATCAATCAATGCAATGTTCTGCTGATGAATACCAATGGCGCGCTCCTCGAACGGGTAGGCCTGCTCGTCGAGCAACTCTTCATACTGCTCCATTTCCAGCTCATCCATGCCCGCAGGCCGCTCGGAGTCCATCAATGCCCGGCTGAACTCGTAGTAGATTTCGGCGACATACCAGGTGGCCGCAGCAGTAACCTCACCCACCTCATAATTCACCAGCGCGGTAAACGTCTGGCTGAGCTCGCGCATGGTGTTGCGCTTCTGCACCAGCGTGCGCTCGAAGGGCTGCGTCAGACGAATCGCGACATAATCCTTGAAGCCCGGCTCAGCCAGGGTCAGCGCGGCATGCCCCGCGAGGTAACGCATACGGTTATCCCGCTGCTCGCCCGCGCGATTGTCCAGCGCCACGATCTGTCGCAGCTCGGCATGCTGGGCATTGGTGTCACCGCGCGCCTGCAACAACAACGCCACCTTGTGATGCATCTCCACCACCGGACCCAATGGCTGCGGGAAGTGGCTGATGAAGCGACGGTAGACACGGATCGCTTCGTCGTCCTCATCAACCTGCTCGTAGAGATCTGCCGCCACCTTCAGGGCCTCTCGACGAATGTCCTCATTATCGCTCTCGCGCTCGATGCGCTCATACTCGCGGGCCGCCAGGGACAGCTGCCCTGCCTCGCCATACACATGGGCCAGATTCTTGGTGATATCCGGTTGCAGGCGATGCTGCGGGTAGTGACGACGGAAGGCGGTCAGCACCTCGATGGCATCGTCCCAGGCTTCCAGCGCCATCAATGCCTGGGCGGCGTCGTATTCGGCGGCCGGACGCAAACGCGAGTTCGGCGCGGCGTGCCCGAGGCGCAGGTAGTGGTCAGCCGCCTGACGATGCTCTCCCGCTTCACTGGCCAGATCACCCTGGCGGTAGATCGAGGCAGCGAGGTTCTCCACCAACTCGGCTCGGCTGTCATCACCGTCGTCGGTCAAGGCCAACACGCTCAGGTAGGCCGTCTCTGCTTCCGGATAGCGAGCCAGTTCATAGGACGAGTGCGCGACGACCAGCCAGGCAGCCCGACGTTCTTCTGCCGGCGCTTCCGGGAACATGTCCAGCATCTTGTGGCCGGTCGTCACCGCAAAGGCGTGATCGTTCATGGCAAAGATGTCTTCCAGCGCCGCGCCCATCACCAGCGATGCGCTGTCATGCGTCGGGAAGGTCTCGGCAAAACGCAGGGAGCTGCGGATCACGTCGCGTTTGATGGACTCTTCTTCCTGAAGGTCCTGAAGGTGCTGACGGTGTGCGTATACCGCGGCGTAACCGGCGGCAGCGGCCTGCTCATGCTGCGGATAGTCATAAGCGGTGCGTTCATACTCACGCGCGGCCTCACCGTAGGAGCGATTTTCCAGCAGCAGGTCCGCAAACTGGTAGTTCATGACAGGTGACTCATCCTCACGCGGGAAAGACGTGAGGAACTCGCGATACCAGTGCTGGGCTTCGCGGAAGTTTTCCGCCCTGTCGCTGGAGAACTGCGGGTTCTGATACAGCGCATGATAGTAATTGGCCAGTTCCTGGAGGTTGTCCTTCAGCAGCGCCAGCACATCGGGGAAGGCCTCGACATCGAAATGGGTCCAGTACTCGGACTTCAGCCCATAGCTGTTGGCAAAATCCTTGTTGGCTTCGATCACCAGGATCGGGAAGCCACCCTGCTTGTAGATCTCGATCACGCGCATGTCGAAATGCGGTGACAGGCGATGGAAGGGATTCAGATCGACGAACGTCTTGTAGGCCGACGCCGCGTCGGAGTAGCGTCGTGTTTCCAGGTAGTGCTCACCCAGATTGCGATAGATATCCACTTCGTAACGACGTGCCCCACGCTGCTCGAAGTACTCCACGATCGTCTCGGGGCCACCCAGGGCCGAGAAGCTCAGGCTGATGACGCGGTGCGTGTCATCCAGACGCTGCTGCTCCACCGTACTGCCCGGATTATCGAAGTCGTAGCCGGTCTGCAATTTGTAGTCCAGCAGGGCGACAAACTGATCCAGCCCCTCTTCGAGCATGTCCTGTTTGTAGAAGGTCCAGCCCAGCTTGTAACGGGCCATCTCGTAATAGAACGAGGTCGAACCCTGCCGTACCACCGCCTGGTAAGCGTCTTCCGCGTCCAGAAAACGGTTCCGGGTAAAGAAAAACTCACCCCGCCGGAACTGCACTTCATCAATCACCCGGGAGCGTGGGTACTGAGCCACAATGCGATCCATCACGGCCACGGCCTCTTCCGTGCGCCCCAGCTCATCGTAGGCCCGGGTCATCTGGTACAGCACCTGGTCGTTACGCTCGTAATAGGGATACTGCTCCAGCAGCTGCTGATACAGGGCAATCGCCTCTTCAGCGCCCCGATTGGCCAGTTCATCTTCGTGTTCGAACGAACTCGCCTGCGCCGTCATGTCCATCTGCGTGGCGCGCGACTCGAAATCAGCCAGGGATTCCTGGGCCTCAGAGGATTCGTCGTCAGACATCTGCCGGCCAGCCACCCGCTCAGCCTGGGCCGGGCGCGCCAGTGCCGCCGGCGCGGATGTCGTACCGCGCGACACAGCTGGTCGCTCGGCGGGCGATGGCACTTCCAGCACCCCGTACTCGCGCTCGAGCTTCAGATCCGCAAGGCGGCGCAATGCCTCCGGGGTCATGGCCGACTCCGGCGTTTCTTCAAGAAAACGCTGATAGCTTTGCATCGCCCGCTCGATGCCACCTTCGATGCGGGCGTCTTCCAGATCCAGGGATACGCGCTGCAATTGTGCCAGGGTGCCGCGCTCGGACATGGACGCACAGCCGCTGAGCCCCAGGATCAGGACCAGGGGCCACAGCCTGACCAGCGAGCGCAGTCTCCGGGGCATCACCATCATGGCGCCCCCTCACCGATCAGCGCCTGCTGCTGCGCTTTCACGGCCCGGTCGTAGCTTTCCGCCATGGCAAAGCGTGCCCGTACCCGATACTGCTCCAGCCGGTCACGGCGTGCTTCCAGTTCCGTGATCGCCATGCGCTCGAGCATGTGTTCCATGCCCTTCATCAACTGCGCAACGCGATCCTGGTCCTGGCGGATACGCGAACGCGCCAGACGGATGCGATCGTCGTAACCCTGATAACTCTGCGTGGCGGCCTGGCGCGTGCGCACGTACGCGGCATAAATCTCATCCAGACGCCGCACGTGCTGATCCAGCTCGCGCAGATTGTCGAATGCTTCCGTCAAACGCTGCTGATAGCCGGTTTCGATATCCCACAGCACGCGGCCCCGCAAACGCGCCAGCCGCCGTCTTGCCTCATCACCCACTGCGCTGTGGTCCTGCGCGTATTCGGCCTCCATGCGATCCAGCTGCTGCAACAGCAAACGCTCTTCGGCGGTCATCAGCATGCCCGGATCCGGCGCCACCAACAGCCGCTGCAAGCGGTCATTCAGGCTCTGGCGCTGCTCCATACGCAGCCGGATCATCGAATCAAGCACCCGAAAGCGTTCGTCAATGCCCGGCAGCAGCGGCGCATAATAGCCGCGCCGCAGGGCAATCATGTCTTCATAGGCATCCAGGTCCGTCAACCAGGCCGCCTGACGCTGACGCATGTCTTCCAGGTCCAGGTAATTCTTCAGCAACGTCTGGAAGTCGTTGGACGCCATCAACTCCATCAGATACCAGGTTTCCGGGCTCTCCGGCAGCTCGCGCAGGCGTACCAGCCAGTTGCTGTCCAGACGAATTTCCTCGCGCACCATGGCGCGAAAGAAGTGCCCCTCACGAATGCTGTGAATCGAGGCATGCAGACGCTCCAGCTCGCGATCGAATGCCTCCAGGGCTTCGCCGTAAAGCAGCGCCGCGCGCCCGTGCATCTCCAGGTTGGCGTAGGCATACGGCACACCAAGCAGGCTTTCCTGCACGGCCTTGTCCGTGGGATTGCGCTTGTACAGGATGCTCCAGGGCACCAGGGCGCGATCAAAGCGCTCCTGCGCCACACCGGACCAGCCGGAACCAAGCAATGCCCGGTTCGAGAAAGGCCCCTCGAGGCGCACGCGGTTCAGATACTGCGCCGCGTCTTCCGGTCGCTCGCCCTGCAACAGGTGAAAACCGAGCACCAGATTGGCCTTGTCGCGAATCGCCAGCGCAGCGGCATCATTGCCGCGCACCCGAATTTGCCCGGCGCGATCCAGCTGCGCCAGCCCCCGGCGTTCGTCGCCCTGCTGAATCAATGCCACGCCCATGTTGTAACCGGCAAAGCCTTCGTACCCGGGGACCCGCTCCAGGCGCCGCAACACGTCGACGGCCTCGGCATGGCGCCCGTTGACGATGTAGATCTGGGCCCGCAGCAAACGCTCGTCGTCGCGCACCCGCTCGGGCAGCGCACCATCAATGCGCTCGATCGTGCTCAGGGCGTTGTCGTGGTCGCCCTTCTCGTAATAGATGCGCGCCAGACGATAGGCCGCTTCATTGCGCACCGACTGGCGCACGTTGCCTTCCAGCACCGCCGCGATGGCCCGCCCTGCCTTGTTGTGCATCCGGTAGGACAGCTCGAAATCCCCGACCGAGAAATGCGCCAGCCCCGCGTGGATATGCAGCGGATCGCGGTCGCGCTCGTCCACCCGCTGGTATTGCAGCAACTCGGCATCGAGCCGCGATATGGCATCGAAGAAGTGTTCCTGCCCGGCGTGGTAGAACGCTTCGCCCAGGAACAGGTCCCGATCGCCGCCAGCAAGGCGCGTCTCGGCGCCCTGCACGGTGGTCACGGCACCCATCGCCAGAAGCAGAAGCAGGTAGCGGCTCGGCATGAATCAGCGGTCTATAAAGTGGACGGGGGCGCTACCGCCCGAGAGAACGACTTCGACCAGGGCCGGCCCGGCACCCTTGCTGAAGCGGTGGCTGGCTCGCTCGTGAAGGCCGTCAGGCCCACGCACGGTCACTTCCAGTTCCTGCTCGCCGCTGCGCAGGTTGCCGGTGTAGATACGCTGCACCCCACCCCGACGCAGTGCCTCGACTTCCCGGTGGGTGTACACATGGTGGGTCACGTCCTGGCCGTTGAGCCGGACATCCATCGCATCCAGCTGGATACGGCTGCCTTCTGCCAGAGAAACAAACAGGGAAACCTGGGTGCTGGAGGGGAAGATCAGGGTTTCTTCCAGTTGCAGCAGTTCGGTCGAGATGGCCAGCACATCCTGTTTGATGTCCTGTACCTGCTCATCCAGGCCCTTGATGCGGTCGCGGGTCATATCACCCCCGACAACCAGGCCCGGCAGCACCGATACACACAGTGCAATGGCCAGCAATGAGGCCTTCAACAGATCGTTCATACTCCCCCCACGGGATTTATGGCGCACCAAGCGCTTCTTTTGGTGCATCAAATCACAGGAGGGGTAGGAGTTTCTTCCGACCAGTACTCATTGCGCACAGGAAGAATTTCGCATTTGCCTATATGCAACAACGACCTGCCGGGCAACTTTAAAGCGATCTGTATATAAAACAGGCGCCCAAACAGAAACGGCGCCCTGTTACCAGGGCGCCGTTTCTGTGCGGTAGATGGGGTGGCTGATGGGACTTGAACCCACGACCACTGGAGTCACAATCCAGGGCTCTACCAACTGAGCTACAGCCACCATTAACACTGTGAATCGACACTGTGAAACTGTCTCGATGTCCTGCGCCGTACCACTTCCTCGGAAATTGGCACGCCTGGCAGGGCTCGAACCTGCAACCTACGGCTTAGAAGGCCGTTGCTCTATCCAATTGAGCTACAGGCGCATCATGTGGTCGGGGAGGAGGGATTTGAACCCCCGACATCCTGCTCCCAAAGCAGGCGCGCTACCAGGCTGCGCTACACCCCGACGGTGCGACTCGAGCGAGGCGGCATAATACGCATAGCCCTCGGGAGCGTCAACGGATAAACCCTTGTTTTCCCCCGACCTTCGCCTGATCGCGCAGATAATATACAGCATGCCCCGACAGACTGCACCGCAAGCCCGCGATCTGCGCGTGGCCTCCCCTGTCCATCCATGCGAGAATGCGCGCCCTGACCACCCCGCACACCCCGACTCTGGAGAGCTGACATCCATGACTGCGCTGGTTCTTGACGGCAAGGCCCTGGCGGCAAAATTCGAAGCCGATATGCGCGAGCGTGTCGAGGCACTACGCACCCGTGCCAACGGTCGCACACCGATTCTGGCCACCCTGCTGGTGGGTGCTGACCCGGCCTCGGCCACCTATGTGCGCATGAAGGGCAACGCCTGCCAGCGCGTCGGCATGGCCTCCCGGGCCATTGAGCTGCCGGAGAGCACCACCACAGCGCAGCTGCTGGACCAGATTGCCGAACTGAACGCCAACCCGGACGTGCATGGCATCCTGCTGCAGCACCCGGTGCCCGCCCAGATCGACGAGCGTGCCTGTTTTGATGCCATCGCCCTGGAGAAGGACGTGGACGGCGTCACGTGCCTGGGCTTCGGCCGCATGAGCATGGGCGAAGCCGCCTACGGCTGCGCCACGCCGAAGGGCATCATGCGCCTGCTGGAGCATTACGGTGTCGAACTGGCCGGCAAGCATGCGGTGGTCGTGGGCCGCAGCCCGATCCTGGGCAAGCCCATGGCCATGATGATGCTCGGCGCCAACGCCACCGTGACCATTTGCCACTCTCGCACGCAGGACCTGGCCGAGCATATCCGCCGCGCCGACGTGGTCGTCGGGGCGGTGGGCAAGCCCGAATTCATCAAGGCCGACTGGATCAAGGAGGGCGCCGTGGTGGTGGATGCCGGGTATCACCCCGGCGGCGTCGGCGATATCGAGCTGGAACCCTTGAAAGACCGCGTCAGCGCCTGGACCCCGGTACCGGGTGGCGTGGGGCCCATGACCATCAACACGCTGATCTACCAGACCCTGGAAGCTGGCGAGAAAGCACTGGCCTGACACAGGCCGCCGGGCTGGTGCGCCAGTCCGGTTCGCTGTGCTCAGCCCAGCACTCCTCAGAACGACTCGCGCAGCCCCACCGTCAGGTTGAACACCGGCCGGTCGGGGCGGCTGTCCCGGTCGACACAGAAGTACCCTTCCCGCTCGAACTGGAAGCGGCTCTCGACCGGCGCCACGGCCAGCGACGGCTCCGCCATGGCGCCCTCCAGCACCGTCAGGGACGCCGGATTCAGGCAACTGGCCACGCCGTCTTCCTCACGCTCCGGGCTGGCACTGGTAAACAGGCGATCATACAGACGCACTTCACAGGGCACGCCCTGCGCCGCCGACACCCAGTGAATCACACCGCGCAGCTTGCCCTGCCCTTCATCGTTCTCCGGATTCTTGCCCAGCGTGTCAGGGTCATAGGTGCAGCGCACCTCGACGATCTCACCCTGCGCATCCCTGATGACATCCGTGGCGCGCACCACGTAGCCGTAGCGCAGCCGCACGCGATCCCCGAGCACCAGGCGCTTGAACTTCTTGTTCGCCTCTTCCAGGAAGTCCTCGCGGTCGATAAAGACCTCACCGGACATCGGGATCTGGCGTGTGCCCATGGCCTCGTTCTGCGGGTGCATCGGGGCTTCCAACTGCTCGACCTGCCCGGCGGGCCAGTTTTCGATCACCAGCTTCAGGGGCCGCAGCACGCACATGGCCCGGGGTGCATGCTGGTTCAGGTCATCGCGGATGGCCGCTTCCAGCATGGCCACATCCACCACAGAGTCGGCCCGGGCCACGCCCACCATGTCGCAGAAACGCCAGATGGACGCCGGGGTATAGCCACGACGACGCAGACCGGAGATCGTCGGCATGCGCGGATCATCCCAGCCGGACACATGCCCCTCGTCCACCAGCTGCTTGAGCTTGCGCTTGCTGGTCAGGGTGTAATTCAGGTTCAGACGGGCGAATTCGTACTGACGGGGCCGGCTGGGGAAGTCCACCAGCCCGGTCAACGTGTCCAGCACCCAGTCGTACAGCGGTCGGTGCGCCTCGAACTCCAGGGTACACAGACTGTGCGTGATCCCCTCGATCGCATCCGAGATCGGATGGGTGAAGTCGTACATCGGATAGATGCACCAGGTGTCACCGGTATGGTGGTGACGCGCCCTGCGAATCCGGTACAACACCGGATCACGCAGGTTCATGTTCGGTGAGGCCATATCGATGCGGGCACGCAGCACCGCCTGGCCCTCATCCAGCGTGCCCGCACGCATGTCGGCGAACAGCGCCAGGTTCTCGTCCACACCGCGGTCGCGGTAGGGGCTGTCCGTGCCCGGCGTGGTGAAATTGCCCCGATTGGCAGCGATCTGCTCCGGACTCTGGCTGTCCACGTAGGCATGCCCGGCGCGGATCAGCGCCAGCGCACACTCATGGATGGTATCAAAGTAGTCCGAGGCAAACCGCACCTGGCCATCCCAGCGCCCGCCCAGCCATTCGACATCATTACGGATCGAGTTCACATACTCGTCCGATTCCTTCTCGGGATTGGTGTCGTCGAAACGCAGGTTACAGGCACCGCCGTACTGCTCGGCAACGCCGAAGTTGAGGCAGATGGATTTGGCATGGCCAATATGCAGATAGCCATTGGGTTCCGGGGGGAAACGGGTCACCACCCGGCCGCCATGCTTGCCTTCAGCCAGATCCCGGTCGATGATCTGACGGATGAAATGGGTCGGCGTCTCGCTGCGTTCACTCATGCGTTTACAGGGTTCCTGAGGCAAGGAAAAGGTTCCGGTCACCGGGGCCGCTAGTGTACAGTGCGACCCCTGTCAGTCAAAGCTCGGAGGACCTCCCGATGAAAGCCGCACTTACCACCACCTATGGCAAGATCGTCATTGCCCTGGATGCCGAGAAGGCACCGGAAACCGTTGCCAACTTCGTCCAGTATGTGAAAGACGGCTTCTACAATGGCACCATCTTTCATCGGGTGATCAGCAACTTCATGATCCAGGGCGGTGGCTTCACTGAAAAGATGGAGCAGAAGCCGACCCGCGCACCGATCCAGAACGAAGCCGCCAACGGTCTTTCCAACGAAACCGGCACCGTGGCCATGGCCCGCACTTCCGATCCGCATTCTGCCACCGCCCAGTTCTTTATCAATGTGGGTGACAACCACTTCCTGGACAAGGCACGCTCGCAGGATGGCTGGGGCTATGCCGTGTTCGGTGAAGTCGTCGAAGGCATGGATGTGGTCAACCGCATCAAGTCCGTGGACACCGGCAACAAGGGTTTCCACCAGGACGTCCCCACCGACACCGTGCTGATCGAAAGCGCCGAGATCATCGAAGAATAAGCATCACATACGAGGAATGTCGCCATGCGTGGTCTGTTGATTGCCCTGATTGCCCTGCTGCCCCTGAACAGCCTGGCAGATCGCCCGACAGACGGCCCGGAAAGCGCCACGCCACCCCGCGTGGTGCTGGAAACCAACCACGGCAACATCGTCGTGGCCCTGTTTCCGGACAAGGCCCCGTTGTCAGTGGCCAACTTCCTCCAGTACGTGGACCATGGCTGGTACGACAACACCGTCTTCCACCGTGTCATTCCCGGCTTCATGATCCAGGGCGGCGGCTTTACCCACGAGCACGCCCGCAAGGAAACCGCGGCGCCAATCCGCAACGAGGCCGATAACGGCCTGCGCAACCGGCGCGGCACCCTGGCGCTGGCCCGCACCGGCGACCCGCATTCCGCCACCAGCCAGTTCTTCATCAACACCGTCAACAATGTGGCCCTGGACCATACCGCGCCCAACCCGCGCGGCTGGGGCTATGCGGTCTTTGGCGAAGTGATCGAGGGCATGGACGTGGTAGACAACATCAGTGCCGTGCGCACCGGCGGCGCCATGCTGGGCGGCATGCCCTCCAGTGACGTGCCGCGCGAACGCGTGATCATGAAACGCGTCTATCGCGTACAGGGTGAGCAGGTACAGGACAAGCCCTCGGAGGACACGCCGGCGCCATGAGTTACACCCTGCTGATCTCGGACCTGCATCTCGACGAATCCAGACCAGACCATCTGCACGCCCTGAAAGCGCTCCTGGCCCGCCATGCGGGCCACTGCGACGCTCTCTATGTACTCGGCGACCTGTTCGAAACCTGGATTGGTGACGATGACGACAGCGCCTTTCATCTGGATGCCATCGCCGCCTTCCGCGCCTTCAGCGACGCCGGTAGCGCCCTCTTCTTCATGCATGGTAACCGCGACTTCCTGCTCGGCGCCGACTTCGCCCGTGCCTGCGGCGGCACCCTGCTGGACGAAGGCGTGGTGGTCGATCTGTACGGCCGCCCGGTGCTGCTGATGCACGGCGACAGCCTGTGTACCGGCGATGAAAAATACATGGCCTTCCGCGCCCAGGCCCGTGATCCGCAATGGCAAGCCGACATGCTGGCCAAACCACTGGAACAGCGGCGCATGATTGCCCAGATGATGCGCATGAAAAGCGCCCAGGAGAACGCCAACAAGGCGGGCAACATCATGGACGTCACGCCTTCGGAAGTGGTGCGCGTGATGGAAGAAGCTGGCGTCAGGGATCTGATCCATGGCCACACTCATCGCCCTGCCGTCCACGATATTGGCCTGAGTGACGGCCACGGCAAACGCTGGGTCCTGGGGGACTGGGGTCATCTGGTCTGGCAGATCGTCGCTGACAGTGAACGCGGTTTACGGCTGGAAAGCTTGCGGGTCGATGAGCAGTAATTCCGCAGCAGCATAAAAAAACCCGCCTTTCGGCGGGTTTTTTTATTGTGCCTGACCTCAGTCGAGCACGATCGGCGGATTATTCGAGTCAGCCGGAATGTTGCCGGTCGCCAGGAAGCTCGCCAGTTGCTGTTGCATCAGCGTGGTGACGGCCAGGTTCACATTCTCCGGCCCCGGACGCAGCAGCGAACCGTGCTCACCGGTCACGAAGCGGACAACGCCTGAGCCACTGCCACCTGCGGTGCCAATGGTCGGCAGATCCAGACCGAAGAACTGGTCGGTGCCCGGCAGCGCCGTGCGGGTATCGAGCGCGAACGGGAAGGCAGCCGGGTCATTTCCGGCCTCTACCCATTGCTGGAACGCCGTCGCCACAGCCAGGAAGCCCGTGCCTTGCACCAGCGGATCAGTGCCCGACAGTGCGGTCGGCGTGGTCAGGATAGCCTGGCCCGGCAGCGCACCAAACTGGCCTGTGCCGGACAGCATGCCCCAGGCAGCGGCCAGCGGCGAGGACATGTACACGTTGCTCGGCACGACCATATCCGGGCAACCATCAGCACCAGAGGTGGCTGCGCCCGGGCAGTTGGTGAAGTTGGCTTGCGACGGATTGCCGCTGATCTGCTGGAACAGAATGTCACGACCAGCGCCGGACAGATCGGTAAAGTTGATCGGGTCAACAGAATCCACCAGCGTCTGCGCAATCAGCAGGAAGCCTTCATAATCGCCGCCCGGCTTGTTCACACCATTTTGCGCCAGACCCGCCGTCACCACCGGCTCGAAAGTCGGCGAACCGTCCAGCAGACGCGACAGGCCACCACCGGCTACGTTGATGACTGCATCGCCCACACCCGGCTCGATGGCCAGGAATGGCAGGCCGACAATCCCACCCAGGGATACACCGGTAAACTGAACGCTGCTGCCATTGATCGCCGGCAGGCTGCTGCCCGCGATATTGCCTTCGGTCAGTGCGACAAACAGCGACTGCAGATCAATCACCGCCTGACGCATGCTGTCACGCGTGTTGGCCAGATTTTCCAGATTGATAAAACGATCGCCGGACGGGCAAACGAAGTCTTCGCCTTCGCCCAGGGACACAGCCCCGGCATCCTGGCAACCGGACGGCGCACTGACCTGAACCAGACGCTCACCGGCACCCTGAGAGAGCGGCGCCAGATCGCCAGCCGGAGCAATACCGTGCTTCGGCAGGTCAATCGCGATACCTACGCGGCAGGCACCGGACAAAGCGTCACCAGCAGCCAGCAGAGCAGAACGGTTGGAGGTAATACCGTGCTGGAAGATCACCACGGGGATGCCATCACCGTCGGCAGCCGCCTGGCAACCGGGTACGCCCGCGATGGTCGCGGTGTTCGGCACGGTCATCAGCACCGGGATGCTGTGCGCGGCCGTGACCACTTCCGGCGTAAAGGCGTTACAGCTCACCAGATTACGTTTGCCCTCACCGTCTGCACCCAGGCCACCGGCACAGACAGCATCAATCGTGGCATCACCCGTGTTTGCCCAGGCGGCTTCGAGCGCCTGCCATACCGAGGCGTTCGGCGCGGCGGGGTCAACAAACTGCAGCAGGTTACCCAGGGTGCCCACGAAAATGTTGGAGTTCGCCAGCAGCGGAGCCGGGAAAGGTTGCAAAGTCAGTTGCGGCTCGTCGCCGGCGTTCAGCACCTGCTGCCGGGCGTTCTGCAGCGCACCACCAATATTCTGCGTGGTGTAGCCGAACGTCAGGGAGATGTCGCCCCGCTCCAGATCAGATGCACCTGCGATCAGCGATTCATGCTGGTTGACCTGCTGACGCAGCGGCTCCAGTTGCAGCGCCTGGGCCAGGCTCAGACCCACGGCCTCGCCTGTGGCCGACACAACACAGCCTGCGCCAGTGGAAGGAACGCAGGTTTCACCTTCAGCATCGGTAATCAGCGCCGAAGGCAGCTTGGCCACTTGATACTGGTCATCAGCACCAATGGACTCACCCTGCGCAGACAGCAGGTCGTCAGTCACCGTAATAATGTGGGTCGCCATATGCTCGAACGGCTTCAGCGGCACCACAAAAAGATTGGTTTGCAGCGGTATGGCAATGAAATCCACGCCGAACTGCAACTCGTCACCCAGGGCGACCACGGTGCGCGAGCTGGCCAACGCACCGCGCAGGATCGGGCCACCCGCTGCTGGCGGGTTGCCGGGGTTGTTCACCGAGGTATCCGCCTTGAAAATACGGATGCCGCCGTTGGCAGAGCCCGGGTTGATGGTGCGGGTAAAGCGCAGAATGATCGGCGCCGTAGTACCAAACCCGTCCATGGTATTGAGCGCGGTCTGGGGATCCGCCAGCGCGGCCGCAGGCGGCGTGAGCGCATTGCCGGTATTCAGCTTGCCCGGCAGGTTGATCGAGCCATCCGTAGTGCCCTGCAGAAACAGATCCGCGGGGAACGGCAGGCCGGCAGCACCTTGCTGGATATTGAATATGACTTTGGCATCCTGAGGCGCCTGAGGCTCGAACCGCACCTTCGAGTCACTGCCGCAACCACTCAGCGCCACCGCCAGGGGCAGCACAGGCAGCAGGGCCTTGGTTATCTTTCTCATTGGTACTCTCCCGGGAGTATCGTGTTGTTGTCCTGTTATTTCTTATGGGGCAGTCGTAATAAAGTTGTAGTCGCACTGCTCACCCGAGAATAGCCCAGCCCGCAAGGCGCCACAAGTAAAGATCCACCCCTCCGGGGCGAGGGGCGGATCAGGCCGAATGTCCCGGCTGACGGGGCGTGAAGAGGTGCTCAGGCGGCACAGGCGCGTGAAGGAATGCCCGAGTGAAACCGGAATTCAGTGTCGGGAGAGGTAATCAGCTCCGCCTCACGGGCCACGAACGCCGCCACCCGCCCGCTGATGTCCTCAGCGGCGTACCGCTGCGCCAGACGCAGGTAATCCTCGAAATGTCGCGACTCACTCTTAAGAAGAAAGCGGTAGTACCGGCCCAGTTCCTCATCCACATGCGGCGCCAGGGCGGCAAAGCGCTCACAGGAGCGCGCCTCGATCACCGCACCGATGACCAGCATATCCACCAGACGGGCCGGCTCGTGGCTGCGAGCCACCTCACGCAACCCCTGGGCATAGCGGGCCGAGGACAGCGCCCTGTAGGTAATGCCGCGCTTGCGCATCATCCCCAGCACCTGCTGGAAGTGCAGCAACTCCTCCCGCGCCAGTTGGGTCAGCGGGTCCAGCAGCTCGGCCCGGTCCATATAGCGAAACATCATGTTCAGGGCCGTGGCGGCAGCCTTCTTCTCGCAATGGGCATGATCGATCAGCAGGATATCCGGGTGCTCCAGCGCCCACTGGACCCAGGCATCGGGTGTAGCACAGGGCAGGAATTCACGGATGGCGGAAATATCATGCATGTCGGGGGACCACAGCGGCATCAAGGCGCGGTAGTATAGCGACCCCCTGACGATGACGCACAATAACGGAAGCCGGGTCATGTCCGACGCCGACCGCATACAACGCCTGAAAGGCGCCCTGGCCACCGGTGGCCTGCGCCTGGCAAGCCTGCTCCCCTGGCGCCTGAACCGCCTGCTCGGCGGCCTGCTCGGCCACCTGGCGGCCAGCCTGCCCGGCCGCCACCGGCATATTACCAAGACCAACATCCGCCTCTGCTTCCCCACCCTGCCGGCCTCGGCGCAGCGCCGCCTGGTGCGCCAGTCACTGGTGGAAGATGCCCGCGCGGCGGTCGAGATCGGCTATGTCTGGCACCACCCGGACGCCATCCTCGCCCGCGTGCAGTCCGTGGAGGGCGACGGCCCATTGCGCGAGGCGCTGGCCAGCGGTCAGCCCTTGGTGCTGCTGGTGCCCCACCTGGGCTGCTGGGAAGTGGTGAATTACTGGATCGGCAACCACTTCTCCGTGCACGCCATGTTTGCCCCTTCGGAACTGCCGCAGCTGGATGATCTGGTCCTGCGCAGCCGCGAGCACTTCAACAGCACCATGTACCCGGCTACCGCACGCGGCGTCGCCCGGCTGGTACGCACCCTGCGCCAGGGCTCGGCCATGACCGGCATCCTGCCCGACCAGGTGGCTGACGAAGGCAGTGGCCGTTTTGTACCCTTCTTTGGCGTCCCCGCTTACACCGGCACCCTCAGCGTCAAACTGATCGCCCAGACCGGCGCCCGGGTATTCGTGTGCACCGCCCTGCGCCAACCCCATGGCTACCGGCTGATCTTCCGTGACCCCGACCCCGCCATCCACGATCCGGATCTGGACACCGCCCTGACCGCACTGAACCGCTCTGTGGAAGACATGGTGCGCGAGGCCCCGGCGCAGTATCTGTGGAGCTACAAGCGTTTTCGCCGCGCCACGACGGGCCACAAGAACCCGTACTAGGGCGCCCCCCTTCCGATCAGCCGCTAAAACCGCTATACTCCGCGCGCCGTACCAACCCCCAAATACACCCCAAGCGTTTGATTTCCAAAAGAAATCCAAACCACGACGAGATGAGGGATTGCGCTGTGCTTGAAGCCTATCGCAAACATGTGGAAGAGCGCGCCGCCGAAGGCGTACCGCCGAAGCCGCTCAACGAGCAGCAAGTTGCCGACCTGGTAGAGCTGCTGAAGAACCCGCCCAAGGGCGAAGAAGACTTCATTCTGGACCTGTTCACGAACCGCATTCCGCCGGGCGTTGACCAGGCCGCTTACGTCAAGGCCGCCTTCCTGGCCGCCCTGGCCAAAGGCGAAGCCAGCTCCCCGCTGATCGACCGCAAGCACGCCACCAAGCTGCTGGGCACCATGCAGGGCGGCTACAACGTCGAGCCGCTGATTCACCAGCTGGACGACGCCGAAACCGCAGAAATCGCCGCTGAAGCCCTCAAGCATACCCTGCTGGTCTTTGATGCCTTCCACGACGTGGAAGAAAAAGCCAAGGCCGGTAACGCACACGCCAAAGCCGTACTGGAAAGCTGGGCCAACGCCGAATGGTTCACCAGCAAACCGGCTCTGGCCGACAAGATCACCGTCACCGTCTTCAAGGTCACCGGCGAAACCAACACCGATGACCTGTCCCCGGCCCAGGACGCCTGGAGCCGCCCGGACATCCCGGTACACGCCAATGCCATGCTGAAGAACGAGCGTGACGGCATCACCCCGGAAAAACAGGGTGAAATCGGCCCGCTCAAGCAGATGGAAGCACTGAAAGCCAAAGGCCACCCGGTGGCCTACGTGGGCGACGTGGTGGGTACCGGCTCCAGCCGTAAATCGGCGACCAACTCCGTACTCTGGCACTTCGGTGACGACATTCCCTTCGTGCCCAACAAGCGCGCGGGCGGTGTCTGCATCGGCAGCAAGATCGCACCGATCTTCTTCAACACCATGGAAGACTCCGGCGCCCTGCCCTTCGAAGCCGACGTGTCCAACCTGAACATGGGCGATGCCATCGACATCTACCCGTACGAAGGCAAGATCACCAAAGCCGGCACCGACGAGGTGCTGAGCACCTTCGAACTGAAATCCCCGGTGATTCTGGACGAAGTGCGCGCTGGCGGCCGTATCAACCTGATCATCGGCCGCGGCCTCACCGGCAAGGCCCGTGAATCCCTCGGCCTGGGCGAAACCGACCTGTTCAAGAAGCCGCAACAGCCCGTCGACACCGGCAAGGGCTTCACCCTGGCCCAGAAAATGGTCGGCAAGGCCTGCGGCCTGCCGGGCGTGCGCCCGGGCATGTACTGCGAACCGAAGATGTCCACCGTCGGCTCCCAGGACACCACCGGCCCGATGACCCGCGACGAGCTGAAAGATCTGGCCTGCCTGGGCTTCCAGGCCGACCTGACCATGCAGTCCTTCTGCCATACCGCCGCTTACCCGAAGCCGGTCGACGTGGAAACCCACCACACCCTGCCCGACTTCATTATGAACCGTGGCGGCGTGTCCCTGCGCCCGGGCGACGGCATCATCCACAGCTGGCTGAACCGCATGTTGCTGCCGGACACCGTCGGCACCGGTGGTGACTCCCACACCCGCTTCCCGCTGGGCATCTCCTTCCCGGCCGGCTCCGGTCTGGTGGCCTTTGCCGCCGCCACCGGCGTCATGCCGCTGGACATGCCGGAATCCGTACTGGTGCGTTTCAAGGGCAAACGCCAGCCGGGCATCACCCTGCGTGACCTGGTGCATGCGATCCCCTACCAGGCGATCCAGGAAGGCCTGCTGACCGTCGAGAAAAAAGGCAAGAAGAACGTCTTCAACGGCCGCATTCTCGAAATCGAAGGCCTGGAAGACCTGACCGTGGAACAGGCGTTCGAACTGTCTGACGCCTCCGCCGAACGGTCCGCCGCCGGTTGCACCATCACCCTGTCCGAAGACAGCGTGACCGAGTACCTGAAGTCCAACATCACCCTGCTCAAGTGGATGATCGCCAACGGTTACGGCGACGCCCGCACCATCGAGCGCCGCATCAACAAGATGCAGGACTGGCTGGCCAACCCGAGCCTGATGCGCGCCGACAAGGACGCGGAATACGCTCAGGTGATCGAGATCGATATGGACCAGATCAAGGAACCGATCCTGTGCTGCCCGAACGACCCGGACGATGCCAAGACCCTGTCCGACGTGGCTGGCGACAAGATCGACGAGGTCTTCATCGGTTCTTGCATGACCAACATCGGCCACTTCCGCGCCGCCGGCAAACTGCTGGAGCAAATCCCCAGCGGCTCGCTGACCACGCGCCTGTGGATCGCCCCGCCGACCAAGATGGACCAGCACCAGCTGTCCGACGAGGGCTACTACAACATCTACGGCCGCGCCGGTGCGCGTACCGAGATGCCGGGCTGCTCGCTGTGCATGGGTAACCAGGCCCGCGTGGCACCGAACAGCACTGTGGTCTCGACCTCTACCCGTAACTTCCCGAACCGTCTGGGCCAGGGCGCCAATGTTTATCTGGCCTCTGCCGAACTGGCTTCGGTGGCTGCGGTACTGGGCAAGCTGCCGACCACGGCGGAATACATGGAATACGCCGCCACCATCGATTCCATGTCCGCTGAAATCTACCGTTACCTGAACTTCGATCAGATCGCCGAGTACCAGAAGGTGGCTGACGGGGTGAAGATTCCGGTGGCGCAGGCCAGCTGAGTTGGTATTGCACTGAAGTAGTCATAAAAAGCCCGGCGAAAGCCGGGCTTTTTATTTCAGGCCGCGATAATGCGGAATGTTGTCGCTTTGGCGACTGGCCGGACGTGATTGTTCTCTCGCTTCAAATCCACGATGCCATAGTTGGACATCGTCTTCAGGGTTCGGGAGAGGTTACCCGGCGTACGCCCCGTCGCCGCAGCCAGCGCAGAGATGGATTGCGGTTTCGTCTCTTTCATCACACGCAGCAAAGCACGGTTATCATCGCTGAGCACTTCTGCCAGCGACTTCATGGAGGTAAACCATATTCTCGGCTCACCGGCCTTCGGCTTGTAATCTCCACGCGCTATCGCCAGTGCACGCTGACGAATCTGCGCCTGGGGCATGATACCAATCACCAGAGTAGCCATCGTTACCTTACCTCCGATAACACGCGATCTACCTCGTCGAAGAAATCAGTCAGCAACTGCTGCGCATCCCTGAACGTGTAAGGCACACCCTTATCGGACGCATGCCGATGCTTGTGATCATAAGGCATGATGCGGCCAGCGTACTTGAATTTGCCGGGCATCTTCACCGCATGGGCATTGTCATACCCGAGAATGCGCTTGCCGTAGGGCTCATGGAGGGTCAGTGAATACCGGATTCCGTGCGGAATCTCTTGGCTGGCCTCCACCTGCCAGGCCTCGATCTTTATCCAGTAACCACCCATCTGATCAAATATCGACCCATGGAGCTCAAGCAGGGTATCCATACCCGTGTCACGTTCCTTATGCACTATATCACCTGATGATAAACCATCCAGACATAAAAGCGCCAGCATCCTTGTGCCACTCACGCTCCCGCGATCAGATCACGCCGCACCGAGAGGGTCAACCGCCCCCTACGTTCGTCGCAGCGCACAGGTCATCGCCGGGTGCTACAGTCAAAGGCATCGCCACCACACGAGCGCCAAACATGCTTGCCAACGCCGACACCAGCACGTTGATACTGATCGACTACCAGGAACGTCTGATGCCCGCCATCGACAACGCCTCACAGGTGCTTGCCCGCGCTGAGCGGCTGGGTAAGGCGGCGCAATTGCTGGACGTGCCGGTGATCGGTACCGAACAGCGGCCGGAGAAGATCGGGCATAACGTGGCGGAGATCGCTCGCCTGTGTGATCAGACGCTGACCAAGACCACGTTTGGCACAGCGGCCCGGGATATTGAGGGCGTGCTGGTTCAGGGGCGGCATGAGCTGGTGCTGGCCGGATGCGAAACCCATGTGTGTCTGTTGCAGACCGCCATGAATCTGCTGGAGGCGGGTTATCGGGTGCGGGTGGTGGCGGATGCCTGTGGGTCGCGGTTTGCGGAGGATCGGGAGGTGGCGCTGGCGCGGTTGCGTGAGGCCGGGGCGGATGTGGTGACGTCGGAGATGGTGTTGTTTGAGTGGATGCGGGACAGCCTGCATCCGCAATTCAAGGCAGTACAGGCACTACTAAAGTAGCACCTGTACTGCTTGATAGTCATCGCTCATCGGGCGGAAATATTTCTTCAGGGATGTTATTGACAGGGAGAGCAGTCTCTGCACTGGAAGCTGCATCTGTTCCCACCTGATTCAGCGGCGCCTCAAACGATGAGGTGTCATCTTGTACCGGATCAATGGATTCACTTTCTAGGTCGACCACAAGCGTATCTTCGCCGCCTGATTGACGCGGCTTCAACTTTGGAGGCGGAGGCACATACGCACGAAGGTGCTGGCCAACATCCTTGTAAAAACGGGGCACTGCATCCTCAAGCTGTTCGATGAATGTCTTGGCACCGCTGAACTTACCCGCCATGTCATGAATAAGCATCACCTCAAAGCCGACAGGAGAAAGGGTCTTGTTGTCAGCTTCAATGAGCGATGGGTCATCTCGAAGATTCTTTAGCAGAGCCTGCGTAGCCGGAGCTCTGCCAGGCCAGTTAGCACGAACATAAACGTTCTCGACATTCGAGTTAGAAAGCTGTCTTATGAGCCAGTTCACACGTGCAGATGTCTTCTTCTTGTCCTTGGGGGCAGCTACTGCCATATACACACATACACTTCGGCGCAACAGATCTGCAACCACCTCCAAGGGCGCCGCAGCATCCGGCACGTCCAGGCGCGCATAGAGCTTGTTGCTCTTGACCAGAGCCTCACAATCCTCCTTCATTCTGAGGTCGGGATTTTCTTTGTGAGCACGCGAAAGATATGCATGGACACTTGTGTTGAGCTTGCGACTCATCAGAAGACATATATCACGAACTTCCTGGTGCCAGGAGGAAACAGACGCCTCTACAGAAGGATCTGTCTTGGGTATGACGGCACCAGCCTGAACCTTTGCCACGAGATCCTTCCAGTCCGAGTTCATCCGGTCGAACCTCGAAACACCGATGCTCGCATGACCGAAGTACCTCACCATTTCGCCAAGAATGAATCGCTGAGCTGAATTCTCGAAAACTGATTCAGTCATAAGCAGCTTTGCCTGCGTCCATGCGTACACCCAGGACCAATGATAGAGGGCAACACCCCCTTTTTGAGCAGCCTTTGATATCTTGACGGGAGAATGAGAGGGAATGGTCGCGAATTGGTTAGACAAGGTAATCACTGCATCAATGCCGTTCGCTTTAGCCAGCGCCAGGTAACGCTCAATCTGTTCCGGCTCAAGATCGGTCTTCCCGATCTTCGCCTCAACAAGGGCCGTCCATGTTTTCCCGCCCCCCGTATCCAGCACCAAGAGACCATCCGGTCTGGATTTCACATCCAGGCCCTTGTTGAAAACCACCTCGGCGTAGCCTACCAAATTTGCGCGCTTGCCTACACGCAACCCCAAAGACCCGAGCATACTTTCGCAATAGGGTTTAACAGAAGATAGCGTTGCCATAAGAATTGAAGCCGCCCTGGATTCTTTGCTGCTATCGCTGACAACAGGCAACAGACGAGCGACTTCTCCAGACTTGAGCATACTGGGGAGAGTCATAGCATATTCCCTCTTAGTTATTCTCCTTAGAAACAAGACCCTAGCAGGTTATTCGTTATTTTTCATAATTCGAAGCGAAAAACTCCCGCTCAAAACAACCCTGTTTTCAGCCCAGCCACCGTTAAAGCCATCTGTTTACGCAGCCAGGAAATGCTGTACATCAAAGGAAAGGCCATATCTCTCGCCGCCGCCAGGCTGCGGCTGTGGGACTGGAATACCGGGGTCAGGGCGCGGCTCATGCGTTGGTAGAAGCGGATCGGGCCGCTGCGCAGGCGGTGGTAAGTGGTCCAGGCGTCGGGCCAGTCGCGGGCGTCGCTCAGGGCCTGTGCCAGGGCCAGGGCGTCGGCCAGGGCCATGTTGGCGCCCTGGCCCAGTTGCGGGCTCATGGCGTGGGCGGCGTCGCCGATCACGCCGATGCGGCCCTGGGCCCAGCGGCGCATGATCACGTCGCGGTAGGTGGCGGGAATCAACTGGCGGCTGTTGCACAGGGGCGCCAGTAGCGGCGCCAGATCGGGCCAGGCGGTCTCGGCGCGCTGGCGCCAGGCGCTCAGGTCCACATCGCCGTGGCGCCAGGCGGGCATCTCGGCCACGGGCAGACTCCAGAAGACACTCACCAGCGGTACATCCGGCTGCGCCGGGGTCACACCGGTGGGCAGGATGCCGGCCATGGTGTGGCAGCCGTCGTAGCGTTGCAGCAGTGCAGGCTCGGTCAGGGTGTCCGGGCGGGGCTGCATGGTCCACAGGGCGCCCCAGGGGTATTGGCGGTCGTAACGCACCAGGGCGGGTGGGCGCAGTAGGCTGTTGCTGCCATTGGCCACCAGCACGGCATCCGCTTCCAGTGTGTCGGTGGCGCCGTCGCAGGTCAGGGTCAGTTGCACGCCTGTGCCCTGCTCCGCCAGCGTGTCCACGCGGGTGTTCATCAGGCGTTTGTGCGGCAGGGGCGCCAGGGCCTGATCGAGGATATGGCACAGGCTGGCACGATGAATGCCCACGCCGTGGGTCGCCTCGGGTCGTCGCAGGTCCGCGTAGCGGGTGTGCATGATGGTGCGGCCACTCACGGTATCGCCGATCAGAGCGTCCACGCGGGCGCCGTAATGCAGCGCCTTGTCACGCAGGCCAAGCAGATCGAGCACAGCCAGGCCGGAGGGCTGCAGCAGGATACCTGCGCCCACGGGGGCCAGTGCCGGGGCCTGTTCGATCAGGGTGATGTGGTGCCCTTGCCGGGCCAGGAAAATAGCGGCCGCCAGGCCAGCGGTGCCCGCGCCGATCACCGCGATATGTTGCCGTTGCATGCTACCCCGTCCCCCAGATTGCCTTGTCGCTCATCCGTGAATCGCTGATCACTTTAGCCACTGGTGTAACGCGATGCCAGTACGGGCGTGCGAGGCCGGTGCTATACTGGCGCTTTGCGCTGCCTGCCTTTTTTGCCGCGCCCACCTTTTGCCCGCGAGCTGATTCATGTCGAACACCACCAAGGCCGACCTGTTGATGGTCCTGGTCACGTTGCTGGCCGCCGTCAGCTGGATATTTTCCAAGGAAGCGGTGATGCAGATGCCGCCCTTGTTGTTTATGGGCATCCGCTTTCTGATGGCGGGCGGCCTGCTGGCGCTCGTGGGCTGGCGACTGATGCGCACGCTGACGGCGGATCAGTGCAAGCGCGCCGTGATGGTTGGGCTGGTGTTCGGTATCGCCATGAGTTTCTGGGTCACGGGCCTGCATCGCGGCACGCATGTGGGCGAAGGCGCGTTCCTCACCAGTCTGGCGGTGGTGCTGGTACCGGTGATCGGCAAGCTGGTATTCCGCGAAACGCCACCGGCAAGCACCTGGCTGGCGCTGCCCGTGGCTGTGGCGGGGCTGGCCTTGCTGTCGCTGGAGCACGGCTTCCGGCCCGAGGCGGGGCAGTTCTATTTCGTGCTGGCGGCGGCGATCTTTGCGCTGTATTTCAGCATGAATACCCAGGCGGCCAATACCCAGACGCTGACCACCCGCGATGGCGCGGTGCAGCAGCGGGAAAAAGTGCCGGTGATCGCGTTGACCGCCATGGTGCTGTTGACCGTGGGGGTCTTTACCAGTGTGCTGTCATGGTTGCTGGAACCCTGGGCGCCGACCTTCCAGTCCTTCAGTCTGGAGCTGGCGGGCTGGGTGGTGGCCAGTGCGGTGATCGGCACGGCAGCGCGCTTCTTTGTGCAGACCTGGGCGCAGAGTCTGTCGAATCACAGCCATGGCGTGGTGATTCTGGTGATCGAGCCGGTCTGGGTAGCGCTGTTTGCGGCAGGCTGGTTCGGGGAAACCATGAGCCTGCAGCAACTCGGCGGCTGTGCGCTGATCTTCACGGCGCTGCTGGTCAACCGTTGGGGCGCGGTGCGTAAATTGCTCAAGACCTGGCTCTGAAACATTCTTCTCACAGAGTGTTTACTGACGCTCCGCTATCCTTGGGGTATCTGCATAGCGAGGAGTCTGCTGCCATGTCGAGCCGTCTGTCCCTTCATCTGAACGTCAACACGGCGCTGAAACTCGCCCCTGCCCTGCTGCTGAGCGCCCTGCTGAGCACGCCCGTGCAGGCGGTCGGTCCCTATATGGGTGTCAATGCGGCGGCGCTGCGCTACGAGTTGCCCGGCGACAACAAGGACCTGCGTCCCTACGTCATGCATGTGCGCACGGGCGTGGAGTTCAACGAGTACCTGGGCCTGGAGGGCCGTCTGGGTGCCGGTATCTCGTCCGACCGGCGCATGCGCGATGGCCTGCGTGAGAAAGTGGAAACCGAATGGCTGGCCGGGGCCTTCGTCAAACTGTCCATGCCGGTCAATCAGGGCATGGGCCGCCCCTACCTGCTGGGGGGCTACACCCATGCCCAGCAGCGCATCACGCGCGACCAGCCGCTGTTGATTGGCAGCGTGCGTGAGCGCCGTCGTGAAGACCTGCATGGCACCTCCTTCGGCGGGGGTGCGGATATCCTGCTGAGCGATGCGTTGGCGCTGAATATGGAGTATGTACGCTACACGGACGGTGGCCGGGGCCGTATCCACTCGCTGTCGCTGGGTTTACGCACCGCGTTCTGAGTGAGCGGGCAGGATCACGGGTTCCTGTTCCAGGGTGACCCCGAAACGGGCCTGCACGCTGTCGCGCACCTGGGCGGCAAAGGCGAGCACGTCAGCTCCGGTGACGGTGCCGTCGGCGGCGCCGTGATTCACCAGCACCAGCGCCTGCTGCGCGTGCATGCCCAGATCGCCCACGCGGCGACCCTTCCAGCCCGCCTGCTCGATCAACCAGCCCGCGGCCAGCTTCATCTGCCCGTCTGCCTGTGGAAATGCCACCAGGTCGGGGAAGCGTGCCAGCAAGTCCGCGTGCTGCGCCGTGCTGACACAGGGGTTCTTGAAGAAGCTGCCCGCATTGGGCAGCGTGGCCGGGTCTGGCAGCTTGGCGCGGCGAATCTGGCATATCAGGTCGCGCACACCGGCAGGGGTCTGCAGCGTCTCGGGTAAAGCGGAAAACTGTGCCGCCAGATCGGCGTAGCCCAGTTGCAGGCGCGGGGTGCGATTCAGGCGCAAACGCAGACGGGTAATCAGCCACTGGCCGCGCTCGGCGGACTTGAAGCGGCTGTCGCGGTAGGCGAAGCCGCATTCATCACGGGTAAAGGTGCGGGCGCTGCCGTCCTCCAGCGACAGGGCCTCGACAGCCTCCAGCACGTCGCTGAGTTCCACGCCGTAGGCGCCGATATTCTGGAACGGGGCGGCACCGCAGGCACCGGGAATCAACGACAGGTTTTCCAACCCTTGCCAGCCCTGCCCCAGACTCCAGGCCACCACGTCATCCCAGTGCTCACCGGCGCCGACCTCCACCAACACCTGATCGTCCTGCTCGGTCAGTCGTTGCCGGCCGCGCAACTGCGGGCAGATCACCAGGCCGGGGATATCCGCCGCCAGCACCAGATTGCTGCCTTCGCCGATCACCGTGCGTGGCTGGCCGCGCCAGCGCGGATCGCGCAGCAGTGCCGCCAGAGCGGCGCTGTCCTGCGGCAGGGCCAGCCACTCGGCCCGGGCAGACAAACGCAGGGTATTGCGCGACCGCAGGTCGGCGTTGTGATGCAGGGGGACGGCGTTGTCCGTCATCAGCCCAGGCGCGCGCGCAGCGCGTCCAGCAGAGCGTCACTGGTGGTTTCCACCAGGTCCAGCACCTCGTCGAAACCGGCTTCGCCACCATAGTAGGGGTCTGGCACTTCCCGCACTGGCGGTTGCGGATGGAAATCCATGAACAGGCCCAGATGGCCGCTGGCATCGCCGAGGGCGCGCAGGTCGTTGAGGTTGGCGTTATCCATGGCCAGCACATAATCGAACGCGCTCAGATCTGCCGCCGTCACCTGACGGGCGCGCAGCGGCGCCAGGTCATAGCCACGGCGGGCGGCGGCGCGCTGCATGCGCGTATCTGGCGCCTTGCCGATATGCCAGTCGCCAGTACCGGCGCTGTCGATGCGGATACGGTCTTCCAGGCCAGCGGCCTGAACACGCCCGCGAAACACCGCTTCTGCCGTCGGTGAACGGCAGATATTACCCAGACAGACAAACAGTACCGATACGCTCATGACACCTCGCCAGCATTGATCAGGGTACGCATGCGTTGCAGGTCGGCATCGGTGTCCACACCACCGGGCACCGGCGCGCAGGCGGGCTCCACGTGAATCGGCACACCGTGATACATGGCGCGAAGCTGTTCCAGCGCTTCGGCCTGCTCCAGCGGGGCGGGGGCCCAGCCGACATACCGGTTCAGCAGGTTGACCCGGTACCCGTAGATACCGATATGCCGCCACCAGTGTCCCTCGGGCAGCGGCAAATGCGTGTCAGTGTCGGCGAAACCGTCGCGATGCCAGGGCAGCGGCGCACGGCTGAAGTACAGTGCCCGACCGTTACTGTCGAACACCACCTTGACGTGATTCGGGTTGAACAGGCTGCCCCGGTCGCCAATCGGCTCGCACAGGGTGGCAATGCCGAACCCCTCGTGCGCCGCCAGGTTGGCGGCGACCTGATCGATCACCGCCGGCGGAATCAGGGGCTCGTCGCCCTGCACGTTCACGATGATGTCACTGTCAACCAGGCCGAGTTGAGCGGCGACTTCCTGCAAACGATCCGTGCCGGAAGGATGGTCAGTGCGGGTCATCAGCACCTGGCCACCGTGGTCGCGCACGGCGTCCGCCACGCGTGCATCATCAGTGGCCACCCAGACGGCCTGCGCGGCGCTTTGCTGGCAACGTTCCAGCACATGGACCACCATCGGCTTGCCGCCGATGTCTGCCAGGGGTTTGCCCGGCAGTCGGCTGGCGCCGAAGCGGGCAGGAATCACAACGGTAAAACTCATATCTCAGTATCCTGCACCAGTTGGGCCAGTACCCGGTCGATGAACCCGGGCGGCAGTGTCGCTGTCACCGGCAGCACCCAGCAACGGGGCGACACGAAATCCCGGCACTTGACCAGATCCTTTTCGGTCATGATCACCGGGGCGTCGCCGGGCAAGGCCAGGTCATCCGCCACAAAGGCATGATGATCCGGAAACGGATGCGGCTGCACAACAAAGCCGCTGCCGCGCAGCATGCCGAAAAAGCGCTCGGGATCGCCGATGCCTGCCAGGGCATGCACCTGCGGGTAACGGGCGACGAACGCCGCCAGCGGCACCCGCTCCTGCGAGGCGGCATTTTCCAGCCAGGGGGCGTCCAGTTGCATGGGCACGCCCCCCGCATGGCGGAACGGCCCGTCGCCGTTGATCACCACCCAGTCCACCCTGTCCAGGCGACTTGCGGGCTCCCGCAGCGGCCCGGCCGGCAGGCAGCGACCGTTGCCGAGCCCGCGCCGGGCATCCACCACAGCGATTTCCGCCGTGCGGGCCAGCGCATAGTGCTGCAGCCCGTCATCGCTGATGACCAGGTCAGGCTGCAAGTCCAGGGCGGCGGTCAGCGCACGCACGCGCTGCGGGTCGATGATCACCGGCACATCGGTGGCATGGCTGATCAGCAGGGGTTCGTCTCCGGCCTCGGCGGCGGACTGCTGCGGCGTCACCGTCCACGGCAGGGACGGCGGTCTGGCGCCGTAGCCACGGGAAATCACCACGACCTTGATGCCCCGCGCAGCAGCGGCCCGACACAAGGCAATCACCAGCGGTGTCTTGCCGGTACCGCCCACGGTGATGTTGCCCACCACCAGCACCGGCACCGGCGCCGCATCAGGACCCTTGCGCAAGCGGCCCAGGCGGCGTCTGGCCACCCGGGCAGTCAGCGCCCCCAGCGGGCGCAGCGGCGTCAGCCAGGCACTGTCGCGATACCAGGCTCGGGAAACGCGCTCCGCCAGCGACACGGTGTTCAGAGCTCCTCGAAGTTCATCTGGTGCATCTGCGCGTAGACACCGCCCTTGGCCAGCAATTCGGCGTGGCTGCCACTTTCGATCATGTTGCCGTGATCCAGCACGATAATGCGGTCAGCCCCCTCGATGGTGGAAAGCCGGTGCGCAATCACCAGCGTGGTGCGGCCTTTCATGACCCGCTCCAGTGCCTGCTGGATGTAATGCTCGGATTCGTTGTCCAGCGCCGAGGTGGCTTCATCCAGAATCAGGATCGGCGCATCCTTGAGTAACGCACGGGCAATCGCCAGGCGTTGCCGTTGACCACCGGACAGCTGGGTGCCGTCCTGCCCGACTTCGGTATCCAGGCCGTTGGAAAGGCGGCTGATGAAGTCCCAGGCATAGGCGTCTTTGGCGGCCTGGATGATCTGTTCTTCCGTGGCGTTGCGCAGCTCGCCATAGGCAATGTTGTTGCGCACCGTGTCGTTGAACAGCACGACTTTCTGCGTGACCATCGCGATCTGCCGACGCAGGTCGGTCAGCTTGTAGTCCGTCACGGGCACGCCGTCCAGCAGAATGGTGCCCTCAAGCGGATCGTAGAAGCGCGGCACCAGCGCCGCGATGGTGCTCTTGCCGGCCCCCGAGCGCCCGACCAGCGCGATGGTCTGGCCCGCCTCGGCGGAAAAGGACAGATTGCGCACCACCGGCGAATCCGCCGAGTAGCCGAAGGTCACGTTACGGAATTCGATATTGCCACGTGAACGTGCCAGCGGCCGTTGACCCGGGTCGGGTTCCGCCGGGCGATCCATCAACTCGAAGATGGAGGCGGCACCCGTCACGCCGCGCTGGATCTTGGCATTCACATCGGTCAGCTTTTTCATCGGCTTCTGGATCAGGCCAACCGCGCCAATAAAGGCCAGAAACTCACCGATGCTGATGTTCGCCCCCATCAGCTGGATGTACAGGTAGGTGATGACACCAACACCCGCAGAAATGACCAGCTGCACGGAGATCGTGCTGACCGCTTTGCTGGCTTCCATCTTGACGTTCTGCTGGCGGAAGCGGCGGCTGACTTTTTCGAAGCGCGCTTCTTCCTGCTCCTGGCCGGAGAAGATCTTCACCGGCTGATTGCCCTCGATGGCCTCGCCCAGGTACTGGGTAATATTGCCCATACTGCCCTGCATGTTACGACTGATCATGCGGAAGCGACGGCTCATGTAATTGACCACAATGCCGATCACCGGGCCCACAGTGAACAGGATCAGCGTCAGCTGCCAGTTGTTGTACAACAGATAGATCAACAGGCCGATCACGGTGAAGCCCTCGCGGAATATCACCGTCACGGCATCGGCCCCGGCGGCCGTCACCTGCTGGGCGTCATAGATAACCTTGGACATGATGCGCCCGGAGGCATTCTGCTGGTATTCCCGGGTGGGCAAACGCAGTACATGCTGGAAGGTTTCATTGCGCATGTCATAAACAATGCGCTGACTGACCCAGGCAATACAGTAGTTGCCCAGAAAATGGCCGAACCCCTGGATGGAAGCAATCGTGATCGGCGCCACACAGATCACCATCACCATGGTCGGCGTCGGGTTCTCGATGGTCTCGGCGAGAATGCGCAGCATTTCGGCGATGGCCGGCTGCATGGAGGCGTAAATGATGTAGCCAAAAATACTGCCCGACAACACCACCCAGTGGCGACGTGTATAGGTCAGCAATCGTTTGTAGATGACCCAGTTGCTGTCCGGGTGGATAGCGTCCCCGGTCTGGCCGCTCTGGCCCGTATTGCTCATGGTGACTCCCCGGCTGGCTCGCGGGTGGTAATGCTGACATTGACGAAGCCAAGCTGGCCCGCCACATCCATCACCCGGACCACCGATTGATGACTGGTATTGGCATCGGCCGTGATCATGACTGGCGTCCGCGCCGTGTCCACAGACAGCCGCATCAGCACGGAACGCAGCGTATCCGCATCGTTACGCACCAACTGCTCGCCGTTGACAAGATAGTCCCCGCCCGGACCGATCACCACCTCGACCCGCTCGGGCATTTCCGCTTGCGGCATGCCCGAGGCCTCCGGCAAGGTCACTGCCAGCCGGGTTTCTCGGGTGAAGGTGGTCGATACCATAAAAAAGATCAGCAGCAGGAACACCACATCAATCAGTGGCGTCAGGTTCACGGCCACTTCGTCCTGACGCTGGCGACGGAACTTCACGATGCCGCTCCACCTGCGGGTTTGCGACGCGGTACTGCCTTTTTCGGCGCGGCGGCCGGGGCAGCCGGGGCAGGCAGTTCGCCCTCACCGTGAATCCAGTCCAGCAGGGTCACCGCAGTCTGCTCCATGCCAATGGTGATTTCGTCCACCCGGCGCACGAAGAAGCGATGAAAGAAGATGGCCGGGATCGCCACACTCAGACCGGCGGCAGTGGTGATAAGTGCCTGAGAAATCCCCCCCGCCAGTCGCGCCGTATCGCCGGTGCCATGGAGCATGATGGCCGAGAAGACGTCGATCATGCCGATCACCGTGCCCAGCAGGCCAAGCAGCGGCGTGATCGCCGCGATGGTGCCCAGCGTATTGAGAAAGCGTTCCATGTCATGGATTTCCTGACTGGCCGCTTCCTCGATGCGCTCCTTCATGATGTCGCGCCCGGCTTCGGCGTTATTCAACCCCACCGCCAGAATACGGCCCAGCGGAGAATTTTCACGCAGCGCCTTCAGGTAACCGGGGTCCACGGCCCCCTTGCCCCAGCTGGTGCGCACCTGCGCCAGCAGCGTCGGCGGTGCCAGGCGCGCCGGGCGCAAGGTCCAGAATCGCTCCACCACAATCGCCAGTGCGACCGCAGAACACACCAGGATCGGGAGCATCATCCAGCCCCCGGCCAATATGATTTCCTGCACGGCATTCCCCTTGAAAACTGAACAGAAGCGCAACGGCCACGAGATTACCATTGCGCCGTATCCGGCCGCCACGCCACAGGCAGGCGTTGGCGCAGCAGCAATGGCGCCGGATTATGGGAGCCACGCAGGGGAAAGACAATCATGCCGGTCTCAGAACTGACCCACAGCGGGATGCCGTAACGCGCATAACGCGCCCTGACCGCCGCTGCGGGGTGCCCGAAACGATTGTCATGCCCCGCACTGGCCAGCGCCGCCCGTGGCGCCACGCCGCGCAGCAGAGCGTGGCTGGAGCTGGTCGCACTGCCATGGTGTGGCACCAGCAGCAGGTCCGCACGCAGATCGTGGTTGTCCAGCAGCCAGTATTCCACCGGTTTGTAGATATCGCCGGTAAGCAAGGCACTGCCATAGCGGCCGCGAATATGCAGCACGCAGCTGGCATTGTTCGGATGCCTCAGGGGGATCTCCGGCGACGGCCACAGCACCTCGATGTCCACGCCGTCCTGACGCCAGTGCTGGCCACGCCAGCACGGCACCGTGCCCGGCAGTCGATGCGACTCACCGCTGTACAACGGCACCCCGGCCAATCGGGGCATCAGACTGCCCAGCCCCCCCGCATGGTCCAGGTCGCCATGACTGATGAAGACCTGGCGTAGCGGTAACCGCTGACGAGCCAGCCAGGGCTCGATCACCGTGCGCCCGGCATCGCCGCCCGGCCAGGCCGGGCCGAGGTCGTACAACAGCAGCCCCCGGCGCGTACGCACCGCCACGGCCTGCCCCTGCCCCACGTCCATCACCACAACATCAAAGCCGCCCTCCGGGGGCGCATGGCTGGCAGGCCACAGCCACGGCAGACACAGCGGCAACAACCACCAGCGCGGCCAGGGCGCGCGCGGCGCCAGCAGCACCACCGCAGCGGCCAGCAGCAGTAACACCGGCAACAGACCGCCCGGCAGCGGCAACGACGGGTTGAGCCGGTCCAGCCACTGCAGCCCCAGCCAGCTTCGCTCCAGCAGCCAGGCGGCGGGCGTCAGCAGGCCCTGCGCGCCGGGCACCAGGGCACCGGCCAGCAGCAGCGGAATGATCACCAGGGAAAACAGGGGCACCAGCAGCAGATTGGCCCAGGGCGACGCCAGGCCCCAGACACCGAACAACCAACCGGCAAAGGCGCCCAGCCCCAGGGACAACAGCAGCTGGGCCCGCACCAGCAGCAGCCAGCGCCCCATACGCCGGGCACCCGGCAGGCCGTAGATCAACAGGGCCACGGCACCAAAGGAGAGCCAGAAGCCGTTATCCAGCACCGTCAGCGGCGCCCCCAGCAACAAGACCAGTAACGCCAGCCGCAGCGCCTGCCCGGCGCCGGGTTGCTGCCGCGCCGTCATGGCCAGCAACAGCACCAGGCTCATCAGCAGCGCCCGTTGCGCAGGCAGCCCCAGGCCTGCCAGCAGCGCGTAGGCCAGCGCCGCCAGCATCGCGGGCCATACCGCCCAGCGCGCCGGGCTGGCCCCCGTGGCCGCCGACCCGGACCTCAGCAACAGCGGGGTCAGCAGCCAGCGCGACAGACGCCATACCAGCCAGGCCACCAGGGTGATATGCAGCCCGGAAATCGCCATCAGATGAGCCGTGCCCGTGCGCTGCAACAGCCCCCAGTCATCCGCCGTCATGGCGCGCCGGTCTGCCGTCACCAGTGCTGGCAACAGCCGCTGCGCCTGAGGCCAGTTCTGCAACCGCTCGGCCAGACGCGCGCTCAGACGGGCTCGCCGGGCCGCCAGCGACTGTGGTCGATACACCCGGGCATGTACCGCCTGCACACTGCCGCGCGCACCGATGCCCCGGGCCAGGTCCAGCCGCGCCCGATCCAGGCTGCCCTGATTCACTTGCCCCCGTGGTGGCCGCAGGCGCACGGTCAGCCACAGGCGATCGCCCGCCATGAGCGCACCGGGGGCATGCCACGTCAGTAACAGGTCGCCGGGATCAGGCCAGTGCTCGACCTGCTCATCCAGCAGCCGCACCTCGCTGAGACGAAACCGGACACGCCCCTGCCCGGCATAGCCGTATCCGTCATGTTCGGGCAGATCCGCCACCACACCACTGACCTGCAGAGGCATCCCGGCGAGCGCTGGTGGCAGCCAGCCCGACAGGCCACTGTCGACGGCCGCGGCGCCCCACCCGAGTCCGGCCAGCAGGCCGCACAGCAGGCTCAACCGGGGCCGGGCAAAGCGCCCGGCACAGCATGCCAGCCCAAGCAGGAACAGGCTCGGCCCAGCGCCCCATCCCGGGCCCCAGCCCGTAAACAGCGCGAAAAACGCGGCCAGTACAAAGGCATTCATCCGGCTGCATCCATGCAATCGGTTAACAGGAGAGCCCAGTGTAACGGGTGATCGCGGAGATGACTGTCAGTCAGGGATTACAGCGGGCATAATACGCGCGCCCGAGCCGCCAACTGCGCGAGTGCAATGCCGAGAAAGCTGTTTCGCAAATATCTGCCCACCGCCGAACGCCTGCGTGAAATCCGCTCGCTGGGTGGCATGGGGCACCTGTTCGCCGACCCGAACCTGTGGCATCTGAACCGTCGTTCACTGTCGGGGGCGGCATTTATCGGCATCTTTTGCGCCTTCATGCCGATTCCGCTGCAGATGGTGATGGCAGCGATCCTCGCGCTGCGCTTCAAATGCAACCTGCCCATGTCCATCGTGCTCGTCTGGATCAGCAATCCGCTGACCTATGTGCCGATGTTCTATTTCACCTACCGGGTGGGTGCCTGGATGCTGGGGATGCCGCGCACCATGCCGGAACAGGTCACCGTGGCCTGGTTCGTGGAGCAGCTGATTCCACTGTGGCTGGGGTCGTTACTCTGCGGTCTGGTGTTCGGCGCGATCGCCTTTGCCGTGGTACGGCTGTTGTGGCGCCTGGCCGTGCTGCGCAGCTGGCGGCGACGCGGCCAGGCCAAGACCCAGGACGCAAACGGGGACCATTAGGCGGGGGCGGCAAGCTGCCCGTCGTGGAGTTCACGGCGCTGCGCGCAGCGTATGGCGAACGCCGGATCATGGGTCACGATCAACAGGGCAACGCCATAACGCCGGTTCAGATCCAGCATCAGGTCTTGCACCTGGGTTGCCGTGCGTTCGTCCAGATTGCCGGTCGGCTCGTCTGCAAACACAATGCTCGGCCGGGTCACCAGCGCCCGGGCAATGGCAACCCGTTGGCGTTCACCGCCGCTCAGCATCGATGGTTTGTGCGTCAGCCGCTCCCCCAGCCCCACCGCCTCAAGCATTTCCTGCGCGCGCGTCTGCGCCTGTGCGGCGGAAGCGTCACTGATCAGCAGCGGCATGGCCACGTTTTCCAGCGCGGTGAATTCTGGCAGCAAATGATGGAACTGGTAGATAAAACCCATATGCCGGTTGCGCAGCAGCCCGCGCTGTTTTTCCGTCATGGAGGCCAGCGGCTGGCCCGCCACACTGACCTCGCCTTCACTGGGTGAGTCGAGCCCACCCAGCAGGTTCAGCAGCGTCGACTTGCCGCAACCGGACGAACCGACCACCGCGAGCGTTTCCCCGGCATGCATGCGCAAGTTGATGCCGCTGAGCACTTCCAGCGTCACCGGCCCCTCAACGTAGCGCTTCACCAGACCCTGGGCGTCCAACACGATATCGGCGGGATTACTCATAACGCAGGGCCTCCGCCGGTTCGACGCGGCTGGCGCGCCAGGAAGGATAAAGCGTCGCCGAGAAGCTGATCAGCATGGCGATGGACGCAATCACACCCACATCCCCCCATTGCAGCTCAGAGGGCAGATAATTGACGAAATAGGCGTCGAACATGGTGGCATTGAAGGTGCGCTCTATCCAGGCGCCGACATCCGGCACATAGGTGGACATCAGCACTCCCAGCCCCACCCCGGCGGCGGTCCCGGCAAAACCGATCAGCGTACCCTGGACCATGAAGATGCGCATGATGGTGCCAGGCGAGGCACCGAGCGTGCGCAGCACGGCGATATTGGCGCGTTTCTCGGTCACCAGCATCACCTGACTGGAGACAATATTGAAAGCCGCCACCGCGACGATGAAGGACAGCAGCAGCGTCATCATGGTCTTTTCCATGCGGATCGCCTGGAACAGGTTGCCGTGGCTGCGCGTCCAGTCGCTGGTGTAGTAGGCCCGGCCCATGCCTTGCTGCAGTTCCCAGGCGACACGCTGGGCCGCAAACAGGTCCCTGATCCGCAGCCGGACGCCCTCCACCGTGCCGCCCTGGCGCGCCAGACGCGCCGCATCGTCCACGTGGACATAGGCCAGCAGGGAATCCACTTCCGCCCGCACCCGGAAGATGCCGGTGACCTCGAAGCGCCGGAAACGCGGCGTCACACCCGCCGGCGAAAGACTGGCCTCGGGCAATACCAGCACCACCCGATCGCCGATATCGACGCCCAGTTTGCGCGCCAGCCCATAGCCAAGCACCATGTTGAAGCTGCCCGCTTCCAGGCTGTCCAGATCACCGGCCCAGATATGCTCGCCGACGATGGAGACCTTGCGCTCCGGCTCCGGCTCGATGCCATTGACCATCAGCCCGGCCACCTGACCACCATGGCTGAGCATGCCCTGCAACTCGACGAAGGGCGCTGCGGCCTCCACCAGGGGATGGCGTTCGACCTCGGCAGCCAGCGCTTGCCAATCCTGGACCGGCTCACGGCCATAGAGGGACACATGGGTGACCATCCCCAGAATGCGGGTCTGCAGCTCGCGCTCGAAGCCGTTCATGACGGACAGCACGGTAATCAGCACCGCCACGCCAAGCATCAGGCCCAGCGCGGAGATCAGGGTGATCACGGAGATGAAGCTGTTGCGGGCCCGGGCACCGGTATAACGCAGGCCTACGAACAGGGATACGGGTTTGAACATGGCGCGCATTTAAGCATCATTGCCCTGGTGAGTCACGGGTTTGCCGCTTTGTGAACGGCGGCACGCGAGTGCTTCCGCCAAAGTGGTTGAATAAGCACATCTAACTTTCTAATATCACAAGACTTTCAATTCCAATATCACAGCAATTCCAATATAACAGGCTTTTGCACCTCCGACGGGGGAACCGGGATGCGAACAACAACAGGCAGTATCGTGGCAGCACTTCTTCTGTGCCTGCCCTGGGGCAGCGCGCTGGCCCAGGCCATGCCCGAGCGTGGCATGACCCAGACACAGGTGGAGCGCGCCTTCGGGCCGCCCAACACTCGCCGGCCCGCTGTCGGCCAGCCCCCCATCAGTCGCTGGGTGTACGACGATTTCACGGTGTATTTCGAGAACAACTACACCCTGCATGCCGTCTCGCATCACGCCCCGCGCGTGCCGGCGGTGGTCTCAGGCCCGCAGACCGTGGATGAACTGCCCCCTATCGAAGAAATCGATCGTGATCAGCAGACTCCGTCCGCGCGCCCGAAGTTCCAGTTTGATCCCGCCACCGGTCAGATGCGCGAGCTTGATGGCGACGGCCAGGTGAAGCAGGAACCTGCCAGCCCCCCGCCCGCAGCGGAAGCCCCTGCGAGCGCGCCCGAACCCGCGACTACCGAACCCGCCCCGGCCGCTCCCGAACCTGACACGGCAGCGCCGCAGGACGACGAGCCGCGATTCCGCTTCGACCCGAACACCGGCCGCATCGTCGTGGACGACCCTGCGGCAACGCCTCAGGCACAACCGCAGACCGCACCGGAGCCCGCGCCGCAGCAACCCGCGCCGCAGCCCGAACCCGAGCCTGAGCCACCCGCAGCGCAAGACGCACCCGAACCCGCCGAGCGCGATGACCAGGGCGCCGGTGACGGCGGCGGCTTCTTCATTCAGTGGTAGACGGGGCGGCCCTTGCTTTATCCTTGCGCCGGACGATTGACCTGACCCCGGCGCGAGACTCGCATGACACACCTGCTTCCCGAATGGCACCCCCAATGGGGTGTAATGCTGGCCTGGCCCCACCCGAGCACGGACTGGGCCAGGCTGCTGACAGCCGCTGAATCCACCTATACCGAGATCGCCCGGGCCATCCTGGCCCGCGAGCACGTGCTGGTGCTGTGCCACGACGATGCCCATGGCGAACAGATCCGCCAGCGCCTCAGCGAGGCCGGCGCCGACCTGACACGTCTGCATCTGCGCGCCCTGCCCTACAACGACACCTGGGCCCGGGATTTCGGGCCCATTGCCGTCACCCGCGACGGCAGCACCCGCCTGCTCGATTTCACCTTCAACGGCTGGGGCGGCAAGTTCGCCGCCGCCGACGATGACGCCGTCAACCGGCGTCTGGACTGGTCAGTGCCGCGCGAGGCTGTGGATCTGGTGCTGGAGGGCGGCTCCATCGACACCGACGGCAACGGCGTACTGCTGACCACCCGCCACTGCCTGCTCAACCCCAATCGCAACCCGAGCCTGGACGACGCCACCCTCAGCGCCCGCCTGAAGGAAGCGCTGGGCGTGCAGGACATCTGGTGGCTCAGCGAAGGGCACCTGGAAGGCGACGACACCGACGCCCATGTCGACACCCTCGCCCGTTTCTGCAATCCCCGGACCATCGCCTACGTGCAATGCACTGACAGCGAGGACAGCCATTACCCGGCCCTCCAGGCGATGCAGGCTGAACTGGAAACCCTGGCCGAGCGCCACGGCCTGACCCTGGTGCCATTACCCATGGCCACGGCGCAATATGAAGATGGCGAGCGACTGCCCGCCACCTATGCCAACTTCCTGATCATCAACGGCGCCGTGCTGATGCCGACCTACGCCTGCGAGACCGATGCCGAGGCCCTGGAACGCCTGCAAGGCGCCTTCCCGGCCCACGAAGTCATCGGCATTGATTGCCGCCCGCTGATTGCCCAGCATGGCAGTCTGCACTGCGTCACCATGCAATTGCCGGAAGGCGTCTACCCCGTGGAAGGAGACCGCTGATGCGTGTTGCCGTCATACAACAGGCCAACAGTGCCGACCTGGCCGCCAATATGGACCGCTCGGAAGCACTGGTTCGCGATGCCGCCGCCCAGGGGGCCGAACTGGTCATGCTTCAGGAACTGCATCGCAGCCTCTACTTCTGCCAGACAGAAGATACCGACTGCTTCGACCTGGCCGAGACGATCCCCGGCCCCTCCACCGAACGTCTGGGGCAACTCGCCCGCGAGTTGGACATTGTTCTGGTGGGCAGCCTGTTCGAGAAGCGTGCCACGGGCCTGTATCACAATACTGCGGTAGTACTGGAACGCGACGGCAGCCTGGCGGGCATCTACCGCAAGATGCATATTCCCGATGATCCCGGCTTCTACGAGAAATTCTATTTCACCCCGGGCGACGCTCGCTTCAACAGCGGCGCCAGCGGCTTCACCCCGATCCAGACCTCGGTGGGCAAACTGGGCCTGCTGGTGTGCTGGGACCAGTGGTACCCGGAAGCGGCCCGCCTGATGGCCCTGGCTGGCGCCGACATGCTGCTTTACCCCACGGCCATCGGCTGGGCACCGGCCGACGATGACGCGGAAAAACAGCGTCAGCTGAACGCCTGGATCACCATTCAGCGCGCCCACGGGATTGCCAACGGCCTGCCGGTGCTGGTGGCCAACCGCACCGGCTTCGAAGCAGCCCCGCCGGATGGCGGCGACGGTATACAATTTTGGGGAAACAGTTTTATTTCTGGCCCTCAAGGCGAATTTCTCGCGCAGGCCGACGCCGACAGCGAGACCGTGCTGCTGCATGACATTGACCTGCAGCGCAGCGAGACGGTACGCCGTATATGGCCTTATCTGCGCGACCGTCGCATTGACGCCTATGAAGACCTGACCTGCCGTTTTCGCGACTGATATCCTTGAATAACAGCGTGCGGTAACACTTTCTGTTACCGCACGCCTGTTACCGCACGCCACGCACACTTCAGCCGCCACACAATAGTGGCAATATGCCTTCATTGGCAGGCGCCATCGCATCCGGTACTACTGTCGTATAACAAGACCGACAGTGCATACCAATGAATTATCTACGCTATACAACCCCTCGTGAATCTGCTTATATAATTAAATCTGCTTTTCGAAATATCGACTGCTCGTCTCGACGTGTCCCTGCCACGGAAATGTCGAACCCCAGCCGCCCGGCCTGTCATCCGAGTCACGCGTAAGCCTAATGACTCGCACACAGCGCGAAAACACAAACTGGGTTAAAGCTACTTTTCAAAAAGGCAGGGTTTCGATGAATTCAATAGCCGATCTCACCACTTTTGTCCTGGTCGTCCGGGCCGGGACACTGACCGAAGCAGCACGCAGACTCGGCTTGTCGGCGGCCTCCATCAGCAAGCGCATGACGCGCCTGGAGGAAGAGCTGGGCGTTCGCCTGCTCAATCGCAGCTCCCGCTCCATGAGCCTTACCGAGGAAGGCACCGAGCTTTACCACCGTCTGGTGGTGATCCTGGATGACCTCGATGACAGTATCTCGGCCATCGCCCGCAGCGGCGACAACGCCAAGGGCGTACTGCGCGTTGTCTCCACCTCGGGCCTGGGCCGTAACCGCATTGCTCCGCTGGTCTCGCAATTCACCAGTGAATACCCGGAAACCGCTGTCCAGCTGCACCTTTCCGACAAGCATGTGGATTTCATCCGTGAGGGCTATGACATCGCCATTACCATTGGTCAGCCGGGCGATTCCACCCTGATCGCGAAGCGTCTGATGCGTAATCGTTGCTACATCTGCGCCACTCCGGAGTACCTGGCCCAGTCGCCGCCATTGCGCCGCCCCTCTGACCTGAAACGCCACCGCTGCCTGGTGCTGGATTGCTATGGCTCCTTCCGCGACCTCTGGCCGCTGAGCGGCCCGGACAACCGCGAGATGGTCCGCGTCACCGGCAACCTGATTACCGATAGCGCAGAAACGCTGCGCGGCTGGCTGCTGGATGGCCAGGGTATCGCTCTGAAAAGCGAATGGGATGTCCAGGAGGAGTTACAGACTGGCAAGCTGGTCAAGGTACTGGATGGCTATACGGTGCCGAATCTGGACTTCTATATCGTCTATGCGGCGCGCAAGAATCTGCCGGCAAAAACCAAGTATTTCATCGACTTCCTTGAAGAACATGCTCAGGATGCCGGGCTGAACGCGCTGCGCTTTTCAGCGACGGATGACGATGACTGGTAGTTTATGAAAAGCAGCTTTTCTTTTTGTTCTGTTTTCAAGGCATTAGTCATTCTGTAATCTGAGCCGCGTGTGAGGGTATTCCGATACCTGTCGCATAAAGCGATCTCAACTGTTCCTGATATTTGATGAGTTATTGCATCAGACCCGCCCCCCGGCGGGCTTTTTTTGCCTGCTCTTTATTGCCGGAATGTCACCGCCCCGTCATAGTGTCGAGAAACTATTGAGGCATGCAGGGCCTTATGTCAGACATCCCCTATTTTCCCGCCATCGTCGGCCACCGCGGCGCCCGTGGTGAAGCCCCCGAGAATACCCTGGCCAGCTTTCAGGTTGCCGTAGACGCTGGCGTCAAGGCGATCGAGCTGGATGTCCGCATGTCCGCCGATGGCCAGTTGATTGTCGTCCACGATCCCAAGGTAGACCGCACTACCTGGCACACAGGGCCTGTACGGCAGTTCACCCAGGCCGAGCTGGGCCTGCTGGACGCACGCCGCAATACCCCCGGCTGGCACAGCCCCATCGGCATCCCCACCCTGGCGGAGGTTGTGGACCTGTGCCCGCCCGACATGGGCTTCCAGTTCGAGGTCAAGGGCGGCGACGATCGTGGCTACCTGACGCGCCTGGCCCACAATCTGCGTGTGCTGATCGTCGACAAGCGGATGCATGATCGCGTGGTGGTGACGTCCAGCCATACCGGCTTCCTGCGCATGATGGCCGTGCAGGCGCCCAATGTAATGCGCGGCTACGTCTGCGAGTACCGCTATCTGCAGCCGACGCGGCGTACAGCAGCGCTGGGCTGCCGCTGGCTGATCGCCCATTACAGCCTGGTCACGCCACGCATGATGCAACGGGCGCGCAAGCGTGGGCTGCGTGTGTCGGTGTGGACCGTCAATGACTTGCGTGAAGCCGAGCGGTTGGTGGCGTTGGGGGTGGACAGCATCATTACCGACTACCCCACCAGCTTCATTACCCACTTCACCAGCCAGGAACGCCGCCGCAAGGGGCCGCTTCCGCAGCCCTCACCCCCGCTGATCGAGGGGCTCTGAGGCCACGCTGCCGCTGATCTCGAAGAAGGCCCGGATTTCGTCCGCCCGGGCCAGGGCATCGCGGTGCCCCAGGGCCATCAGCTCGCGGCAGAAGCCGGGTTCGAACAGCAGGTAGCTGACCGCTGCGGCGCCCGCCGAGCGGGTACCGCCGGAACCGCGCAAGAAAAAGCGCAGCGTACGTGGCAGTTCACCGATATGAGCGGCGGCGATCTCGTCGATGGGCTGTGACGGGTAGATCTTCAGCACCTCGACCTCCCGCAGGGCGATATCGTGCTTGTCGCGCACACCGCGTGGCAGGGCGGCCACGGTGCTGTTGATGCGCTCCAGCCGCTCCACGTCGCCTTCCAGAGTATCCACGAAGACACTGTTGAGGACGTGGCCCAGCACCTGTGCCATCGACGGGTAGGCGTTCAGGTGACGCTGGTGATCGGCGCTCACGTTACCGGAGACCCCGATCACCAGCAGCTTGCTGGCGCCAAGATGCAGCGCCGGGCTGAGTGGCGCCAGCTGCCGCACGGCACCGTCGCCATAATAGCTGCCCGAAACGGACTGGGCCGGGAACAGCAGGGGAATGGCGGACGAGGCCAGCAGATGCTCCAGATCGATCCGGGTACGACGCCCCTTGCGCCGGGCGCGGGCCCACTCCTCCACCTCTGCGGCAGCCTGAAAGAAGGCCACCGATTCGCCGGTGGCATAGGACGAGGCGGTGATCGACAGGGCGTGCAGTTCACCGCGGGCGATGGCCTGTTCGATATGCCGGAAGTTGATGACCAGGGATAACAGACGGCGCAGGGGGCGGCTGTCCAGCAAGGCGCTGTTGACCGGGGTGTTGCCGGTCAGCCAGGTAGGCAGCGCCCAGCGCAGCAGGGACCGGATGAACGCCATCAGATCCGTGCGGTAGATCTGCTCCGCCGTCAGATTGGCCCAGATGCGCTCCAGACCACGCACGGCGAGGCGGTAATTGCCGGTATTGGCGGCCAGACCCGCGGCGTTGATGGCGCCGGCGGAGGTACCGCAGATAATCGGGAAGGGATTCGGCGTGCCGCGCGGCAGCAGTTCAGCCACCGCGCGCAGCACACCCACCTGGTAAGCGGCACGCGCGCCGCCGCCGGAGAGTATCAATGCGCGGTGTTGCGGCACTTGCGGCGGCCGCGTGCGCCACCCGTCAAAGGCCAAGGTCGCTGCAGTCAGTCAAGGGCGTTACGTGACAGGTCGCGGGCACGCTGGGCGGCCTCGCGGCCCTCCGGGGTCTCGCATTCCGAGGGGTTACGGCCACAGATATCGCAGCTGCCGTCCAGGCCCACAGCGCTGAGGCCACCGCATGAGCCCTTGACCGGCTTGTTCGCCACGATCACGCCAATGGCCATACCGGCAAACAGGATGCCCACAATCACGAGGGCGGCAATAAAGGTCATCATGTCAAACGGCTCCCGGTCGCTACGGTGTCATTGTACCAGATAGGCGCTGAAGGCTTCAGTCATGTCTTCACGGAAGCCATCCCCGTCCCGGGAGATCAGCAATACGGCGAGGTCACGCTCACGGGCAAAGGCCAGCCCCTCCTCATGCCCCAGCACGGTAATCAGCGTGGCGTAGCCGTCCGCCTCCATGCAGGACGGGTGGATCACGGTGACCGAGGCCAGTTGGTGGTCCACCGGCTCGGCGGTACGCGGGTCGATGGTGTGCGAGAACTGGCGCCCGCCGTCGCGGAAGTAGTTGCGATAGTCGCCGGAGGTCGCCATCGCCATGTCGCCAGGTTCGACCACACTGTGGATCTGGCGCGCGCCACTGCTCGGCCGCTCCACCCCTACCCGCCATGCGCTGCCGTCGGGCTTGACGCCCCGGGCGCGCATGTCGCCACCGATATCCACCAGCCAGGCCTGCACGCCGCGAGCGTCCAGATACTCGCCCAGCCGGTCAACGGCATAGCCCTTGGCAATGGCGGACAAGTCCAGATAGAGCCCACCCGGCTGCCGGATTTCCCGCCCGTCATCGCGGGTTTCCAGCTGCTGCCAGCCGACCCGGGCGCGGGTTTCTGCCAGGACGTCGGCCGCAGGCGGCTCACGACGGCGACCGTCCGGGCCAAAGCCCCACAGGTTCACCAGCGGTCCAACGGTCGGGTCGAAGGCGCCGTCACTGATGTCGGCCATGCGCAGGGCCGAAGCCAGTACCCGCGCGAAATCCGGCGGAATCCGCTGCCAGGTATCCGCCTCTGCCTGATTGAAACGCGACAGATCGGAGTCCTCGATATAGGTGCTCATCTGCCGGTTGACCAGCGCCAGCAGCGCCTCCAGATCGTCCTGAATCTGTTCGACCGATGAACCGGCCGGCAGACCGGCCATCTGCACCTGCCAGACCGTGCCCATGGTCGGGCCGCCAATCCGCTCAATGCGTTCCGCCCGGTCGCAGCCCTGCAGTATCAGCAGGAGAGCAAACAACAGCAGGGCCCGAAGGCCCTGCGTTGCGATGGAACGATGCATCATCGGCATGCCATCAGCCACCGAAATCATCCAGCAGGATGTTTTCTTTCTCGACACCCAGATCTTCGAGCATCTTGATCACGGCAGCGTTCATCATCGGCGGACCGCACATGTAGAACTCGCAGTCTTCCGGCGCCGGGTGATCCTTGAGGTACTCATCAAACAACACCTGGTGAATGAAGCCGGTCAGGCCGGTCCAGTTGTCTTCCGGTTGCGGGTCGGACAACGCCAGATGCCACTTGAAGTTGTCGTTTTCCTCGGCCAGCTTGTCGTACTCATCCACGTAGAAGGCTTCACGCATGGAGCGTGCGCCGTACCAGAAGCTGATCTTGCGCTTCGAGTTGAGGCGCTTGAGCTGATCGAAGATGTGCGAACGCATCGGTGCCATGCCAGCACCGCCACCCACAAAGACCATCTCGGCGTCGGTTTCCTTGGCAAAGAACTCACCGAAGGGCCCGAACACGGTGATCTTGTCGCCTGGCTTCAGATTGAAGACAAAGGTCGACATGATACCCGGCGGAATATCCTTCGCGCCCGGGGGCGGCGTGGCGATACGGATATTGAACTTGAGCATGCCCCGCTCGTCCGGGTAGTTCGCCATGGAATAGGCACGCACCACGTCTTCGTTGTTCCTGGCCCGCAGGTCAAAGAACTTGAAACGCTCCCAGTCACCACGGAATTTCTCCGGGATATCGAAATCCGAGAACTTGATGTCGTAGGGCGGGCATTCCAGCTGCACATAACCACCAGCGCGGAAGTCAACTTCCTCGCCTTCCGGCAGCTTGAGCACCAGCTCCTTGATAAAGGTGGCCACGTTGTTGTTGGAAATGACTTCGCATTCCCACTTCTTGACGCCGAAGAACTCTTCCGGCACTTCCACCTTCATGTCCTGCTTCACCGTTACCTGGCAGGACAGACGATAACCCTCACGGATTTCCTTCTTGGTGAAATGGCCTTCCTCGGTCGGCAGGATATCACCGCCGCCATCAAGCACCTTGCACTTGCACTGCGCGCAGGTGCCGCCGCCGCCACACGCCGAGGACAGGAAAATCCCCTTGTCGGCCAGGGTATTGAGCAGCTTGCTGCCCGCCGGGGCATTGATACTGATCGACTCATCGTCGTTGATATTGATGCGCACATCACCGGTGCTGACCAGGCGCGAACGGGCCCCCAGAATCACCATCACCAGCAGCAGTACGACCGTGGTGAACATCACCACGCCGAACACGATTTCCAGATTCATCATCGCTCTCCTCTACCCCGCGGTTACAGCTGTACGCCGGAGAAGGACATGAAGCCAAGCGACATCAGGCCCACCACAATAAAGGTAATGCCCAGACCCTTGAGGCCATCCGGTACATCACTGTACTTCAGCTTTTCGCGGATCGCGGCCAGCAGCACGATCGCCAGGGCCCAGCCCACGCCTGCACCGAAACCGAAGACGACACTTTCATTGAAGGTGTAGTCCCGTTCGACCATGAACAGACTGGCGCCCAGAATGGCACAGTTCACCGTGATCAGAGGGAGAAAGATCCCCAGCGCGTTGTAGAGCGCAGGCACATATTTATCCAGCGTCATTTCGAGGATCTGCACCAGCGCGGCAATCACGCCAATGTAGCTGAGCAGACCAAGGAAACGCAGATCCAGACTGCTCAGTGCTTCGATCCCGGTCCACTCCAGCGCGTTTTCGGTCAGCAGGTAGCTCAGGATCAGATTGTTCACCGGCACCGTGATAGCCAGGACCACGATCACCGCAATACCCAGGCCAAGTGCGGTCTGTACTTTCTTGGACACGGCCAGGAAGGTACACATGCCCAGGAAAAACGCCAACGCCATGTTTTCAACGAAGATGGCGCGGATAAACAGGCTCAGATAATGTTCAAACACGTCTCATCCCCTCAGTAAACGTCGCTGGTACGCGAGTTCGGTGCCATCTTGAACTGCTCTTCTTCGACCTGTTCCGGTTTCCAGGCCCGCAGGGCCCAGATGAACAGACCGATCAGGAAGAACGCACTCGGCGGCAACAGCATCAGACCGTTGCTGTAGTACCAGCCGCCCTCGGTGACCAGCGGCATGACCTCGAAGCCGAACAGGGAGCCGGAGCCGAACAACTCACGCGCGAAGCCCACCGCAATCAGCACCACGGAGTAGCCGAACGCATTGCCCAGGCCGTCCAGGAAAGACACGCCCGGGGGGTTCTTCATGGCGAACGCTTCGGCGCGGCCCATGACGATACAGTTGGTGATAATCAGACCAACGAACACCGACAGCTGCCGACTGATGTCATAGGCGTAGGCGCGCAGGAACTGATCCACCACGATCACCAGCGAGGCAATGATGGTCATCTGCACGATGATCCGGATGCTCGACGGGATAGTGGTGCGGATCACACTCACGAACAGGTTGGAAAACACCAGCACGAAGGTCAGCGCCACACACATGGTGAGCGTGGTGCTCAGCTGAGTGGTGACCGCCAACGCAGAACAGATGCCCAGAATCTGCAACGCAATCGGGTTGTTGTCGAAAATGGGCTGGAACAGGATGTCCTTCTTTTTCTCGGCCATGACTGTCTCCTTAATTCAGCAGCGAGCTGTCGTTTTTCAGACGCTCAAGATAAGGGCCGAAACCGTTCGCGCCGACCCAGAACCGCACCATGTTGGTGACACCATTGGCGGTCAGGGTAGCACCGGAAAGACCATCAACCTTGTGCTCGGCATCAGGTGTGCCACTGTCGACACTGCCCTTGATCACCTGGAAAGCCACATCGCCATCCTCGTCGAACAGCTTTTTGCCTTCCCACAGCGAACGCCAGCGCGGATTCTCGATTTCGCCACCAAGACCCGGGGTTTCGCCATGCTCGTAGAACACGATACCCGCGATGGTGTTGATGTCCGTTTCGAGCGACAGGAAACCGTACATCGTGGACCAGAGACCATAGCCATGCATCGGCAGGATCAGGCGTTCAGCCTCACCGGCCTCATTACGCACGATGTAGACTTCGGCCACTCTGGCCTGACGACGGATGGACGCAATGTCCTGGTCACCGGACAACCGGCGCCCCATCTGATCGTCACGGGCTGCACGGCGCTGATCGTAATCATCCGGCATATCGACATACTCGCCGGTTTCGATATCCACGAAGCGGCGGGCGATCTTGTCGAACTCTTCCTGCACATTCACACCCGGCTCATAACGGCCCGCAGCGCGAAGAATATTGACCTGGCGGTCGAGGATCCGGTTGGCTTCCTGGGTCGGGCGCAGGGTGACCGCTGCAGTGGACACCACCACAGCACACACCAGACACACCATGAAGGCAACGAGGAGGGTCCCGCCAACACTGTCTTTGTTAAAAGCCATTACACCACCTCTGCCGTGCGTCGCTGGCGACGTTTGATATTCGCCTGAACCACAAAGTAATCGATCAGGGGCGCACACAGGTTACCGAACAGGATCGCCAGCATCACACCCTCGGGGAACGCCGGGTTGACCACCCGGATCATCACCACCATCAGACCGATGAGTATCCCGAAGACCCACTTGCCGGTATTGGTCATGGCCGCCGACACAGGGTCCGTCGCCATGAACACCAGACCGAAGGCCACGGAACCGATAGTCAGGTGCCAGTACCAGGGCATGGCGAACATCGGGTTGGTATCGCTGCCGATGACATTGAACAGGCTGGCGAGCGCCACGGTGCCGACGAGCACACCGGCCATGATGCGCCAGGAGGCGATGCGGGTGAACAGCAGCACTGCGGCGCCCAGCATGATGGCCAGGGTGGATGTCTCACCGATCGAGCCCTGGATGCCACCGAGGAAGGTCTGCATCCAGGTAATGTCGACGACGTGACCGACGGCAGCATTTTCCGTCAGGCCCGCGGCGAAGTTCAGGTCGCCAGACGCCGCCAGCGACAGCGGCGTCGCACCACTGAAGTTGTCCACAGCGGTCCAGACCGCATCACCGGACATCTGCGCCGGGTAGGCAAAGAACAGGAACGCCCGGCCGACCAGCGCCGGGTTGAGGAAGTTCTTGCCGGTACCGCCAAAGACTTCCTTGCCGATCACGATACCGAAAGAGACGCCCAGGAATACCTGCCACAGCGGAATGGCCGGCGGCAGGATCAGGGTGAACAGGATACCGGTCACGAAGAAGCCTTCGTTCACTTCGTGGCCCCGTTTCCAGGCAAACAGGCCTTCCCACAGGAAGCCGGTCAGGTAGACCGTGATCACGATCGGTATGTAGTACACCAGACCATGCAGGAAGTTGGCCAGGAAACTGGTGTGATCGAAGCCGGTCAGCCCCATCACCAGCGCGGTACGCCAGCCTTCGATAGCGCTGTAGCCGAACTCGGAGATCTGCAGGTTGGCCTGATAGCCGGTGTTGTAGATACCAAACAGGATCGCCGGGAAGGTCGCGAAGAACACGGTCATCATGACCCGCTTCAGATCGATGCCGTCACGCACATGCGATGCCGCCCGCGTGGTGCTGGAGGGGCTGTACAGCATGGTGTCGAACATTTCGTAGAAGACGTAATACTTCTGCAGTTTGCCCCCCTCATGGAAGTGGGGTGCAATCTTGCTATCTATGGTTGCTCTCAAGCCCATGGTCAGCCCTCCAGCTCGATGCGAGTGAGGTTGTCACGAAGAATCGGACCGTATTCGTACTTGCCGACACACACGTAGGTGCACAGCGCCAGGTCCTCTTCCACCAGTTCCAGCGCGCCGAGTTCCTGAGCCGCGTCGGTATCACCGACAATCAGGGCACGCAGCAGCTGAGTGGGCAGGATGTCCAGCGGCATGACCGTCTCATAGTTGCCGATCGGCACCATGGCACGCTCGCTGCCGTTGGTCGTGGTGGTGAAATCGAAGCGCTTGCCCGGAATCAGCCTGGACAAGTAGATGTTCATAACAGAGTGCTTGTTGAGGCCGGGTGAAATATAACCGAACAGCTCGCGTTCACGACCTTCCAGCAGCACGCTGACCTGATTGGCCACGCGCCCGAGATAGGCCAGCGGCCCACGGGCATTGTGGCCATTGAACACGGACCCGGAAATGACACGGTTCTCGCCACGCTTGAGCTGGCCGTCAGTCAGATCGTCCAGGCTGGCGCCGACGCGGGTGCGCAGCAGACGCGGGTTCTCGACCTGCGGACCCGCCAGCGCCACCACACGATCCGTATACAAACGGCCAGTGGTGAACAGCTTGCCGATGGCAATCACGTCCTGATACCCCACGCTCCAGGCGGTCTTCTTCATGCCCACCGGGTGCAGGAAGTGGATGTGCGTGCCGACATTGCCGGCCGGGTGCGGCCCGGCAAAGCTTTCTTCACGGATCTGGCCACCGGCGAACGACGGCAACTCGGTCTTCGGCCCGCGGCAGACCCAGACCGGGCCGTCGGTGAGGCGCGACAGCACGGTCAGGCCGTTGCGGAAGGCGTCCAGCTGTTCATTGATGATGACAGCCGGCTCAGCGGCGAGAGGATTGGTATCCAGCACCGGCACGAAGATGGCGCTGGGGGCCGTGCCCGGTGCCGGCACCTTGCCGAACGGGCGGGTGCGCAGCGTGGTCCACTGTCCGGACTCGATCAGCTGTTCCTGCACTGCCTCACGGCTCAGGCTGGACAGCGCGCCCTGGTTATGGGCCGGGAAGGTCTCGGCGGCATCGCCCTCAACCTCGATTACCACGGATTGCAGGACCCGCTTGTGGCCCCGGTTGATGGCCACGACCGTACCGGCGGCGGGCGCCGTGTACTTGACGCCGTCAGTCTTCTTGTCGGTGAAGATCACCTGGCCCAGCCCGACCCGGTCACCTTCCTTGACTTCCATGGTGGGCTTCATGCCCATGTAATCGCCCCCGAGCACGGCGACGGTGCGTACGCGCGGCCCTTCCTCGATCACCTGGCGCGGTGCACCCGTAATCGGCAGGTCAAGCCCCCGTTTGATTTTGATCATAGCCTCTCGCCCACGTTCTGAAACTCTGGAGATAGGTGCAGCAAACGCTTTTGAAAACCGGCACTTGCGCGATATTTGCCGGGCAGATCACTGGCGCGCGCCATTATAAGGATCAGGCCGCGTCAGCGCCAGCCAGCCGCAAGCGGCCTTCACGTTGACACCAAAAGGCCTGCGGAAGCAGGCCTTTATTCAGTTGGTTCAATCCTTCGGGTACGACGGGAACTCGACCCCGGAAATCTGCTGCAGGATACGGACCACCTGACAGCTGTAACCGAACTCGTTGTCGTACCAGACATAGAGCACACAGTGATTGCCGTTGACGATGGTCGCCTCGGCATCAATCACTGATGCATGTCGCGCGCCCACGAAGTCCGTGGACACGGCATCCGGGGAACTGATGAAGTCGATCTGACGCTGCAGCGGCGAGTGCAGAGACACCCAGCGCAGGTACTCGTTGAGCTCTGCCAGGCTGGTTTCCTTCTCCAGCGTCAGGTTCAGGATCGCCAGCGACACATTCGGGGTAGGCACGCGGATCGAGTTGCCCGTCAGCTTGCCGGCCAGCTCAGGCAGCGCCTTGGCCGCTGCGGTGGCCGCACCGGTCTCGGTGATGACCATGTTCAGCGGCGCAGCGCGACCACGGCGCGGCCCCTTGTGGAAGTTGTCCAGCAGGTTCTGATCGTTGGTGTAGGAGTGCACCGTCTCCACATGGCCCACGGCGATGCCGAACTTGTCGTTCAGGGCCTTCAGCGGCGGCACGATGGCGTTGGTGGTGCAGCTGGCGGCAGAGATAATGGTGTCATCGTCGCCGATCAGGTGATTATTGACCCCGTGCACGATGTTCTTCAGGTCACCCTTGCCCGGCGCCGTCAGAATCACGCGCTTCACACCCGGGCAGCCCAGGTGCTGGCTCAGACCTTCACGGTCGCGCCACTTGCCGGTGTTGTCGATGACCACGGCATTGTTGATGCCGTACCGGGTGTAATCCACTTCCTTCGGATCGTTGGAGTAGATCACCTTGACGTAGTTGCCATTGGCAATGATGGCGCTATCTTCTTCGTCCACCGCGATGGTGCCGGAGAAGGGACCGTGCACGGAGTCACGGCGCAGCAGGCTGGCCCGCTTCTGCAGGTCGCCCTTGCCGGATTCACGCACCACAATGGCCTTCAGGCGCAGGCCGTCGCCACTGCCGGCCTTCTCGATCAGCAGGCGCGCCAGGATCCGGCCGATACGGCCGAAACCGTACAGCACCACGTCGGTCGGCTCCGGGTGCACCACCTTGTTGTCGGTGGCCTCGGCCAGTTCCGCGCGCACGTACGCTTCCAGGGACTTGCCCTGGTTGTCCTGCTTCCAGTTGACTGCCAGCTTGCCGATATCGATGCGGCAGGGCCCGAGGTCCAGCTTGCTGACCTCCTGCAGGATCGGGAAGGTATCCACGACCGACAGCTCAGCGTCCTCGATCTGCTTCACAAAGCGATGCGCCTTGAGAATCTGGATAACGGACTTGTTGACAATGGAGCGGCTGTATACCGTGGTGGTGACATTCTGCTCACGGTACAACTTGCCAATCATCGGAATCATCGACTCGGCGATTTCTTCCCGGTTCTTCCAGCGTCCGAAGTGGTCTTCCAGTTTATTCACGAGATCGGGCCCTCACATGGCAGGAGTTTCGGGGCGCGCATTCTAGCGCTTTGGTGCCCGCTTATCCACCGGGAGTGGAGGGTTATTCGCCCATCAAGGCCGCCACACGTGCCCGCAAAGCTGGCACCACCTCGGCCTCGAACCAGGGCCGCTGGCGCAACCAGCGGGTATTGCGGGGGCTCGGGTGTGGCAACGGGAAGTACGGTGCCGGGACCTCGGCAAAGCGCGCCACCGTGTCCGACAAACTGCCGCGCCAGGCAGGCAGATAGCGCTGTTGGGCATACCTCCCAATCAGCAGTATCAGCCGGATATCCGGCATACCCGCCAGCAGCGAGGGGTGCCACAGGGGTGCGCATTCGGGCCGTGGCGGCAGGTCACCGCCCCGCCCTCGCCCCGGGTAACAGAAGCCCATGGGCATGATGGCGATGCGACTAACGTCGTAGAAGGTCTCCGGCGTCATCCCCAGCCACGCCCGCAGACGCACGCCGGAGGGATCATCCCAGGGGATACCGGAGGCGTGCACCCGCGTGCCCGGGGCCTGACCGATCACCAGCAGCCGCGCCGTGCTGCTGGCCCGCACCACAGGACGCGGACCCAGCGGCAAGACCGCCTCGCAGTGGCGGCAGCCACGCACCTCCTCCAGCAGCGGAATCAGTGCATCGGCCATCAGATCAGCTGCGCGGTTCCTGCGGCCGCAGGCGCATCAGACCTTCCTGGGCCACGCTGGCCACCAGCACCCCGTCCTGCCGATAGATATAGCCGAAATTCATCCCCCGGGCGCCGGAGGCCGACGGGCTCTGGGTGCTGTAGAGCAGCCATTCGTCCACCCGGAAGGGGCGATGGAACCACATGGCGTGGTCGATACTGGCTGACTGCACGTGTGGCTGAAAGAAGTTCATGCCGTGCGGCAGCATGGCCGTGCCCAGCAAGCCGAAATCCGAACAGAAGGCCAGCAACGCCCGGTGCGTGGCCGTGTCCACCTCCAGCGGTTCGGCAATCCGGAACCAGGTCTCGCGTGTCGGGTCCTGCGGTTCAGCCTCGAAACCGTTGGCGGGCTTGATCGGTCTGAACTCCACCGGGCGCTCGGCAAGAAAGGCCTCGCGCATGCGCTCCGGAATCCGGTGCGCAAACTGCTCGCGCAGACTCTGGTCCGACGGCAGGGTCTCCGGGGCGGGCACCGCCGGCATATCGGCCTGGTGCTCCACGCCGCCCTCCTCCACCTGAAACGAGGCTTCCAGAGTGAAGATCGGGCGACCATGCTGGATCGCGGTGACACGACGGGTGGTAAAGCTCTTGCCGTCGCGCACCCGCTCGACGTCGTAAACAATGGGGATGGAGAAATCACCGGGGCGGATGAAGTAGGCATGCAGGGAATGCACCGGCCGCTCGGCGTCCACGGTACGACTGGCGGCCATCAGTGCCTGGCCCGCCACCAGGCCGCCAAAGATGCTTTTCTGGCCGGTATCGCGGCTCTGGCCACGAAACAGATTGGTCTCCAGCTGTTCCAGCCGGATGACGTCCAGCAGATCACGGACGACGTCTTTCATAATGCTCTCGCGCGACTACACAGGCCGCGCATCATAGCACCTTTGGGCCAGACGCTCGCGCCCCCAACTGCGATGGACATAGCCCATCACCCGGTCCAGTTCTTCCTGGGACACCTGGGCGGGTTCGCCATACTCAAGCAGATCGTAGTGAAAGATGTACAGGCGCGACGCGAACTGCTCGAAGGGCAAGGACGCCTCCCCGAACTGCTCGCCACAACCCGAGGTGCTGACCACCAGGCCATCCCCCCAGTCCTGGCCACTGTCGTTGTTGGGGTTATAGAAATACACCCGCATGACCCCCGAGGGGTCCAGCGATACCCGCAGCAGGGTAATGGCATGCCAACCGATGAATCGCGCGGCGCTGTCGGTCACCGCAATGCCCGCAGGCTGAGGATGAATCAACGGCTGATTGCCGTTGTACATCGGGTGATAGGCGGCATAGAAGTGCCGCAGGAAGTCTTCCAGCTCGTGCAGCAGGCCACTGGCCACATCCACATTGATGCGGAAGCCGCGCCCGGACCACCAGCCGTGAAACTCGGGATTGACCCAACGGTGCGGATCGCCTTCGCGACCCGCACAGCGGCGCCCCATTTCCGCATAGATCCGGTCCAGGTGCGGCACAACGAGCAGCGACACCGGGTCCAGATCCACCGGCGCCTCGGCGGCAACGCCGCCGACACTGTCGCGAGAAGAAATGGCCTGCCCTTCGAAATGCATGACGATCTCATCGTCGCGAGCCGCCCAGGCCACCATCTGCAACAGATAGTCCGGATCATTGAACGCCCACATGGACAAGGCACGTGCCGACTGGCAGGTCGGGTTGTTGCCCTGGCCGATCCCCAGCGGCAACCCCATCGTGCACAGCACGCCCTCAAGCAGTCGGGCGGCAGGGGTAATGGTCACGTCGGTACGGTGACGCAGGCGGTCTGCGGCCGACTCGCACAATGGCAATCCGAGCTGCCGCCACAGTGCTGGCGCGATGGGGGGCTGGTAGAGAATGCCGCGCTCCAGCATCAGCGCCAGGCCATATACCGCCTGCGCCGTGCCCGGGAACACCGCAGACCGGATCAGTGCGTGCACCAGTTCGCTGTAACACAGCAAGCAGTCGCGCCCCGTGGAGGACAGACCCAGACACTCGACCAGCAGATGATCGCCCTGCCCCAGCAGGTGACGCAATATGACCGCATGGTAGGGCGACACCAACCCGGTATCGTGCATGGCGCGGGCAAAACCGGACGCTTCATACTGCAGCGCAGGGGCGTCCATCCTGTCCAGACGGCGCTGATACTCATCCAGACCCGGGTCCTCGCGGGTGGCCTGTGTCGGCCCGTACAGACTGCTCACCAGCCGGTCGGCGCCCTGCCCGGCACTGCCCCAGTGAATATCTCGCCGCGCGCGGCACACCGCAATCTGGGTGATCATGTCCTTGACGCTGTCCACCTGAATCGGGCGCTGCTTGAGAATACGCCAGATCTCATCAATCAGTTGATCAATGACGTGCTCATAGCCGATGGTTTCAGCGAGATAACGGAACAGGTTGCGCGGCACCCTGGCCAGACGCCCCTGCTGGGCACGCTCGGCTTCACCGGGAGCGGAAAACAGCAGCTCCAGATTCAGTGCCAGCACCTGGGTCAGGTAATGATGGGCCTGCTCGGAAGACATCAGCGGATGCAGGAACCAGCCCTGAGCCACGGCCAGCAGCCGCAACTGGCTGAGTGATTCGATCACCACCAGCCCGGCATCGGCGCTGCGCAAGGCACCACGGCTGAGCGACGGCACCAGTATCTGCGGTGTCGCCCAGTCGGAACCGGCAAATATACCGGCCTCTTCGAAGGCCTGCGCCCGCGATGCAATCGCAGCACAACCACCCTCTTCCTGCAGCACAAGGCGGGCGGCATCCAGCAGCAGCGGCACCTTGGCCGGTCGGGCGAAGGCGGGGGCCCGCGCCATGGCGGCAAGCGCCTCATCAAAACGCGCAACACGCAAAGCCAACTTCTCTGTCACGGCGATATCATCCGGATCAGTCACAGAATTCACCTTAACAGGCGGCGTCACATATAGAAATCAAGGGTCTCCTGATGAGCCAGCAACGCCTTGAGCGTGTCGGCCTCATCACCGCGAAAATAGATCAGACCCCAGTGGGTGCCGAATGCGGTGCGCTTGGTAACCGTTTCCTGCAACGGCGCCGTCAGCTCATGCGACTCGAAGTACGGATGCTCCTCGGTTTCTTCCGGGATCTCCAGGCGACTGACAACGCGGCGCCGGGGATAGACACCGAAACAGCCCGCATAGCCCTTGGCGTCCTCGACTTCTTTCGGGAAAAACGCCTTGATTTCCTCTTCCGTGGTTTTCGGATCGAAAGACAGGATCAACGCCTGATAGGCATTGAAGCCATACACCCGTTCCAGCAACTCGAACACCTTGAAGCCCGGCGGCCGGTAGGCCACTTCACCGAAATACATCTCGCTGTCGCTGGTGACAAAATACTCCGGATGAATGAAACCGAATTCGATATCGAAGGTTTTCACCAGCTTCTCGATCTGCTCGGTAATCTGCGGTCGATAACGCTCCAGTTCCGGCGACGCCGGTACGAATACCGAATAGCCGAGCGATACATACTCGGAAATATTCAGGAAGCGGATCTTGCCATCGTGAATCCAGGCTTCAACGGCGAACTCCCAGCCATCCAGGTGGGACTCCATCAGTGATGGAAATTCCTCGTCGGGAATGGCGTCCACGTCGTCGGGCGTGCGGATGACCCGGTGACCCAGACAACCGGCCTTGTCGAATGCCTTGAAATGAATCGGATCGTTGGGATCACCATCCAGCTTCAGCAGGGTCTGGTTGACGCGCTTGAGAAAACGCATCACATCATCGCGATCATGGGCTTCTTCAAAGATGCCCACGCGGATGCCACCCAGTTGGGCGCGGCGCTTCATCAGCGACTTGTCGCGCATCAGCATGGCCTGGCCCAACAGACGTGGATTGTCCAGCAGCACGGAATTGATCGCACCGGCCCATTCCACCGTTTCCTCGAACAGCGGGATGGCCACATCCACGCCCATGTCCGCCAGCGTCTGGGCGATTTCCATGGAACGGTCATTGAGCCGTTCGAAATTCCAGGGAACGTAGGGGATATCGTGCTCGCGGCAGTAGTCCTCGGCCCAGTCGGGGGCGACGACCACATAACGGCGGTCAAACGATGCGGCAGCTTCTACCGCGTTCAGGCTCCAGCCCAGTAGTGCGACATAGCCCTTGTCCGGATTCTTCGTCATTGGCTGCCTCCTTTCGTTGGCAGTGCGTGACTCGCCAGCGTGAAGGACCGGCGAGGCCGTCAAGAGCCTGAATACCCTACACGAATCCGCCGGCCATCACACGTTCAGCCCGCGCCGGTGCGCCGGTCACTGGCGATTTCATGATGAATATCCGTTACAATGCGCGCCCCGTCAGACCAGCAACGATGACCCCGATGACGTTACTCCCGGGCACGCCCGTCTTCCCCACCGGCAACGACCACTTCCGCCTCTGGCAGGGCCTGGACAGCGGCAGCCTGGCCGTGACCCTGGCCGAACTGGCACGCGACGCCGGGCACCTGCTGCTGGTGATGACGCCCGACAGCAGCACCGCCCAGCAGTTGCATGACAGCCTGACCTTTTACCTGGCGGGCAGTGACACGCCGGTATTGCTGTTCCCCGACTGGGAAACCCTGCCCTACGACCTGTTCTCACCGCACCAGGACATCATCAGCGAACGGGTTCAGGTGCTGCACAAGCTCCCCGATAGCCACCAGGGAGTGCTGATTGCACCGGTCAGCACCGTGATGCAACGGCTGGCCCCCCGCGTGCAGATCAGCGGCAACAGTTTTCTGCTCAAGGTCGGCGAGCGCTTCGACATGGAAGCCACCCGCTCCCGGTTGGCGGCCTGTGGCTACCGGCAGCGGGACAGCGTCTTCGATCACGGCGAGTTTGCCGTGCGCGGCGCCATCATGGACATCTTCCCCATGGGCGCCGATCAGCCGTTCCGTATCGAGCTGTTCGACGACGATATCGAGTCACTGCGGCTGTTCGATCCGGAAACGCAGCGTTCTGTGGACCAGGTGCAGGCCATCACTCTGCTGCCCGCAGCGGAATACCCGTTGAGCAGCGAGGGCATCGCCCGTTTTCGCAATCGCTTCCGCGAACGCTTTGATGTGGATCATCGCCAGTGCAGTCTTTACCGGGATGTGTCCGAGGGCATTGCCAGCCCGGGCCTGGAATACTACCTGCCGCTGTTCTTTGAACAGATGGCGACGCTGTTCGATTACCTGCCCGGCGATGTGCGGCTGGTCGAACTGGCGGGCTGCGAACAAGCCGCTGCGCATTTCTGGGATGAAGTCACTGCGCGGCATGAAGACCGCCGCCACGATATCCGCCGACCGATCCTGTCGCCCGCCGAACTGTTTTTGCCGGTCAATGAACTGAACCAGCAATTGCGTGTGCATCCCCGGGCACGGCAACTGCCCCCCGACGCCACGCCCGACGACAAGGCCATCACCTTCGACTTCACCCCGCCGCCGGTGGTCACGGACCGCAACGCCAACCCCTTCGCCAGCCTGGCGGCACTGCCAGAGGAACACCCGGGCCTGCGCATTCTCGTCTGCGCGGAAACCCCCGGGCGCCGTGAAGCGCTGCTGGAACTGATGCAGAAACAGGGCATACAACCGGCGGTGATCGACGGCTGGAACCACTGGCAGCCCACAGCGGCCAGCTGGAGCCTGACCGTGGGCGAGCTGGACAAGGGCTTCTGGGCGCCGCAGGCCCATGCGCTGGTGATTGCCGAAAGCCAGCTGTATGGCGAACGCATCATGCAGCGCCGACGCCGGCGCAGTGGCCAGGAAACCTCTGCCGACCAGGCGTTCCGGTCCCTGGGCGAGCTGGTGCCTGGTACGCCCGTGGTGCATATCGATCATGGTGTCGGCCGCTATCAGGGCCTGACCCACATGACCGTGGAAGGCCAGGCGCACGAATTCCTGCTGCTGGAATATGCGGGCGGCGACAAGATCTATCTGCCGGTATCCAGCCTGCATCTGATCAGCCGCTATGGCGCCGGTGATCCCGACCATGCCCCGCTGACACGATTGGGGTCCGACCAGTGGAGCAAGGCGCGCCAGAAAGCGGCCGAGAAGATTCACGACGTGGCGGCTGAGTTGCTGAATACCTATGCCCGCCGCGAGGCCCGCAAGGGCCGCGCCTTTACCCTGCCCGAAGACGACTACACCCGCTTCGCCAGCGGCTTCCCGTTCGAGGAGACCGCCGACCAGCAGGCGGCCATCGACGCCGTGCTGCGTGATCTGCAGGCCGACCGCCCGATGGACCGGCTGGTGTGCGGCGACGTGGGCTTCGGCAAAACCGAGGTGGCCATGCGCGCCGCCTTTGTCGCCGTGCAGAACAACACGCAGGTGGCGATCCTGGTGCCCACCACCCTGCTCGCCCAGCAGCATTACGAATCCTTCAGCGACCGCTTTGCCGACTGGCCCATCAGCATCGAAGTGCTGAGCCGGTTCCGCAGCCAGAAGGAGCGCACCGACGTGCTGGCGCGTCTCGCCGAGGGCAAGGTGGATATCGTGGTCGGCACCCATCAGCTGTTGCAGGAATCGGTGGCCTTCCGCGATATCGGCCTGGTGATTGTCGATGAAGAGCACCGCTTCGGGGTACGCCACAAGGAACGCCTGAAAGCCCTGCGGGCCGAGGCCGACATCCTGACCCTGACCGCGACCCCGATCCCGCGCACGCTGAACATGGCGATGTCGGGCATGCGCGATATCTCGATTATCGCCACCCCGCCCAGCAAGCGCCTGTCGGTGAAGACCTTCGTGCAACAGAAGAATCCGGTGGTCATCAAGGAGGCCCTGCTGCGTGAGTTGTTGCGCGGCGGCCAGGTCTACTTCCTGCACAACGATATCGACACCATGGCCCGGGCGGCAGAGGAACTGCGTGAGCTGGTGCCGGATGCCCGCATCGGCATCGCCCACGGACAGATGCGCGAGCGCGAGCTGGAACAGGTGATGTCGGATTTCTACCACCGGCGCTTCAACGTGCTGCTGTCGACCACCATCATCGAGACGGGTATCGATGTGCCCTCGGCCAATACCATCATCATCGAGCGAGCGGACAAGTTCGGCCTGGCGCAGCTGCATCAGTTGCGCGGCCGGGTCGGGCGCTCCCACCACCAGGCCTACGCGTTCCTGCTGACACCGCATCCCAAGGCCATGACCAAAGACGCCCTGAAGCGTCTGGAGGCCATCGAGCAGGCCTCGGACCTGGGCGCCGGCTTTACCCTGGCCAGCCATGATCTGGAGATCCGCGGCGCCGGGGAGCTGCTGGGTGAGGAACAGCACGGGCATATCGAATCCATCGGCTTCTCCCTCTACATGGACATGCTGGAGCAGGCCGTGGCGGCCCTGCGCCGGGGTGAGCAGCCGGACACCGAAAAGCCGCTGTCCGGCGGGCCGGAGGTCAATCTGCGCGTCCCGGCACTGATTCCGGACGACTATCTGCCGGATGTCCTGACCCGTCTCGGCCTGTACAAACGCATTGCCAGTTGCCGCGATAGCGAACAACTGGACGAACTGAGGGTCGAAATGATCGACCGCTTTGGTATGCTGCCCCGGCAGGTGAAGAATCTGTTTCGCGTCACCGCACTGCGCCAGCGCGCCCAGGCTCTGGGCATCGCCCGCATCGACGCCGGCCGCGAGAACGGACGCCTGGAGTTTTCCGAGCGCACCGCCATTGATCCGCTGCGGCTGGTCAAACTGGTACAGTCGGCCCCCGGGCGCTATACCCTGCAAGGGGCCAGCGCCCTGAAATTCGTGCTGGATGCCGACACCGAAGAGGAACGCTTCAGCGAGGTGGAAGCCCTGCTGGCGCAACTGACCTGATGCTCACCCGGAGAGAGAGCCTGATGAAATACTGGATCCTGCTCGCCAGCCTGGCGCTGCTGCCACTGACCAGCCCTGTGGCCGCCGACGAGCGCTGGTACCAGGTGGAAGTGCTGGTGTTCGCACGTAACCAGAACCCCGGTGGTGAGCACTGGCGTCTTGATGTGCGCCCGGATTATCCACGCGACCAGGCCATCACCTATCGCGACAGTGGTGCCTCACTGCCGGACAACGCCGACGCCCCGCACCGCAACGCGCTGCGCAATGGCGCCTGGCAGGCGCTCTCCGAAGGCAATCTGAGCCTCAGCGCCATGCGTCGGCAAATGGAAGCCAGCGGCGAATACCGCAGCCTGTTCCACAGCGCCTGGCGTCAGCCGATGCGCGAGCGGAACCAGTCCCTGCCGATCATGATCCAGGGCGGCCGCGAACTGCCGCCGGACCCGAGCCTGTACCGGGCCAGCGATGCCCTGGCCGCCGACGGCGATGCGGAGCAGGCCGCCCTGCCCGCCTTTGATGGCCGCCCCCAGTACGAACTGCAAGGCACCTTGCTGCTGAGCGTGTCACGCTTCCTGCACGTGGACCCGAACCTGTGGCTGGCGCGGGATGACCGTAGCGGGCAGCGCTACTACGTGGACATGCGCCAGAGCCGACGCATGCGCAGCGGTGAACTGCACTATATCGACCATCCCCTGTTTGGCATGGTGATCAAGGTCACCCGCTAACAGGGCTGGGCTCTGCACGCTTCAGGTCACGCCGAGGGCGCAAGGGGTTATCCAGAGGTGCCCTAGACAAACTGGCCCGCGCACCAGCCCGACGACCAGGCCCACTGGAAGTTGTGGCCGCCGAGCTGGCCGGTCACATCCAGCACCTCACCAATGAAATAGAGGCCCGGCACCTCGCGGGCCTCGAAGGTCCGCGATGAGATGGCGCGGGTATCGACCCCACCCAGAGTGACCTCCGCCGTACGATAGCCTTCGGTCCCCCCTGGCTTGACCGCCCACCCGGTCAGCGTGTCGGCCATCGTCGCCAGCATGTCCTGACTGCATTGCTGCCAGTCATGAGTCCAGCCCCGGGCCTCGCAGAACCACTGCGCGAAGCGGCGTGGCCAGACACCATTGAAAAAGCTTTCCAGCCGCGCCGCCGGATTCGCCTGGCGTTGTGCCGCCAGCTGCGCCGCCACATCCGCCATGTCCGGCAACAGGTCGATAAGCAGGGTGTCGCCAGGCTGCCAGTAGCTGGAAATCTGCAACATCGCCGGGCCGCTCAGACCACGATGGGTAATCAGCATGGGTTCGCTGAAACGCTGGCCGCCACAGGTCACGCTCACTGGCAGGCTCACACCCGACAATGACGACAGGGCCTCTTTCAAAGCGGGCTGCAAGGTAAAGGGCACCAGCGCCGCACGGGTCGGCAGCACCGGCAGCCCGAACTGGCGGGCCACGTCGTACCCGAAGCCAGTGGCGCCCATGGTCGGAATCGACAGGCCACCGCTGGCCACCACCAGCGAGGCGCAGTGCAGCGCACCGCTGCTGGTCTGCAAACGAAAACCGTCGCCCTGACGGTCGATGGCGGTCACCGAGGTCTTCAGGCTGATGTCCACCCCGGCCCAGTCACATTCGGTCAACAGCATGTCCAGGATCGGTCGGCTGCTGTCGGTGCAGAACAACTGGCCGGGGCTTTTTTCCACCCAATCGATGCCATGGCGCTCCACCAGGTCGAAAAAATCCTGCGCCGTGTAACGCTTCAACGCCGAGATGCAGAAGCCGGGATTATCAGAAAGGAAATGCGCCGGCGAGGTATTCAGATGGGTAAAGTTGCAGCGACCCCCACCAGACATCAGGATCTTGCGACCCGCCTGGGGCGCATGGTCGATCACCCGCACCCGGCGACCGCGATAACCTGCCGTAGCCGCGCACATCAACCCGGCCGCACCCGCACCGATGATGACAACATCACATTCGGCAACGGCCATCAGATCTCCGCCAGACCTGCACTGTGCAGCGCCACCACCAGCGACTGCGCCTGCAGGCTGCGATGTTCGGCGCTCTGGCTGCCGCATTGAAAGTCCAGCACCGCAATGATGATGGCTCGCAGCAGCCCGTCTTCGCCTTCATGTTCCAGCAGGTCGTCCAGCCAGACACGCATTTCGTTGCGGTAATCCTCACGCAAGGTGCTGGCCAGCACCGGGGCAAACCGGGCCACCTGCCTGCCCAGCCAGGCGGGATCATCGCGCTGCTGGCGATAGTCCTCCAGGGTAATGCGGTAATCGCGCCAGGCGTCCACCACCTGATCACGAAACGTCTGACGCAGGTAATAATCACCGGGCACGCGGGTCGCTGGACGACGCAGCCAGAACGGCAAAGCGGCCAGCACCAGCAGCATGAACACCACCACACCGATCAGCACCTGCATCAGCATGCCGGTCATGCTCCCGCGGCGCCGCAGAAGGCCGCCAGCGCGGCACAGACATGCTCCATGCCGTCATGCAGCACCGCTTCGATCTCGGCCATGGTGATTTCCTGCTCGCTCTTGCCCGCCGCCGGATTGACCACCAGCGACAGCATGGCGTAAGGCATCTCCAGTTCACGGGCCAGCACGGCTTCCGGCATCCCGGTCATGCCGACGATATCGCAGCCGTCCTGTGCCATGCGGCGAATTTCTGCCGCCGTTTCCAGACGTGGCCCCTGGGTGGCGCCATAGCAGCCGCCATCAACCCAGGGCGCCCCCACCTGCTCCAGTGCCTCGCCCAGACGCCGGCGCAGCGCACTGTCGAACGGCCAGGAAAAATCCACGTGGGTGATCGGCACATGCCCCTTGTCGAAATAGGTCATGTCGCGGCCCCAGGTGTAATCGATAATCTGATCGGGCAGCACAATGGTCCCGGCGGCCGCCGCATCGCTGATACCGCCCACGGCGTTTACCGCCACGATGGCCGTCGCCCCGGCCTGCTTCAGTGCCGCAATATTGGCGCGGTATGGCACCTCGTGGGGCAGCAACCGATGGGGATTGCCATGACGCGCCAGGAACAGGACATCTTCGTTGCCCAGGCGGCCACGCAGCAACGCCGCCGCCGGGTTGCCGAAACGGGTCTTGACGGTACGGCTTTCGATGACGTCCAGGTTGGGCATGCGGCTGAGGCCGGTGCCACCGATCAATGCCAGTGTCATGCTGTCACCTCACTGACGGCGTAAATACCCGGCGCGTTGCGCCAGTAGCCCTTGTAGTCCATGCCACACCCGAACAGGTAAGCGTCTTCCGTGTACAGGGCGGTGTAATCCGCCACCAGACCGGGCCGGGCCTTGCGATCATGCTGCTTGTCCACCAGCACGGCGGTGGCCACCGACGCGGCCCCCTGGGCCTCGCACGCTTCGACGATAGCCAGCAGCGTCGAGCCGACGTCCAGAATGTCGTCCATGATAATCACATGGCGACCGGCCAGATTGATGCCCGGCGTCACGATCCACTGGATATCCCCCCCTGCGGTTTCACCGGTATAACGGGTGGCGTGCAGGTAATCGATCTCCAGCGGGAAATCGAGCTCCGTCAGCAGCCGCCCGGCAAACACCACACCGCCGTTCATCACCGTCAGCAGCAGCGGGTTACGCTCGGCATAATCCCGGGTCAACGCTGCGGCCACCGCGCGAATACCGGCGTTCACCTCGTCCATGGAATGCAGTTCGCGCGCCTCAGCGCGCACGCGCTGCAGCCGATCGCGGGTCAATGCTGTCATGCCTGTTGCTCCTGTTGCCGGGGCACGTCGGAATGGATATGCAATGTGCGGGTCGGGAAGGCAAACGATGCGCCATGCCCCTCGACAATCTGCATGATACGGAACAGCACATCCTGCTTCACTTCATGGAAGCGAACCCAGCTGGTGGTTTTCGTGAAGGCATACACGAAGAACTCCAGCGACGACTGGCCATAGGTATTGAAATTCACCATCAGGGTTTCATCGCTGGCAATATCGTCATGGCTGCGCAACATGGCTTCGACATCGTCACAGATCGCCTGCAACGCCGGGCCATCCTGGTAACGCACGCCAATGGTTTCGAAGATACGGCGATGCCGCATGCGTGACGGATTTTCCACGGCAATGGTGGAAAAGGTGGCATTGGGGATATACAGCGGCCGCTGGTCGAAGGTACGAATGCGCGTCAGGCGCCAGCCGATATCTTCCACTGTACCCTCGATTTCACGGTCTGGTGAACGTACCCAGTCGCCCACCCGGAAGGGCTTGTCCAGATAGATCATCATGCCGCCAAAGAAATTGGCCAGCAGGTCCTTGGCCGCAAAACCGATGGCAATACCGCCGATACCGCCGAAGGCGAGCACGCCGGAGATGCTGTAGCCCAGATTCTGCAACATCACCAGGCCGGCAGTGATCATGACCGACAGGCGCAGCAGCTTGCCCACTGCTCTGGCGGTGGTGGTGTCCATGGGCTTGTCGACCTTGGCCGGATCGGCCAGCAGCGCCTCGGCGTTACGAATCAGGCGAGTCAGGAACAGCGCCAGAATGACGATGAACGAGAGGCGGCGCACCTCGGGCAAGACCTCGAACAACGCCGCCGGAGCCGCCGTTTGCATGATATTGATGGCCACCGACAAGCCGATCACCCAGGTCACCAGCTTCAGTGGCAAGCGCGCCGCCTCCAGCAGGGCATCGTCCCACAGCGTGTCGGTACGCCCGACCAGCTTCTCTGCCAGATCGATCAGGCGCATCAGGATGAAATTCACCGTGACCGTGACCAGCACCACCATGAACACCTGTAACAGCCAGATGCGCGGCTCGTCGGACGGGGCCAGCAGTATGGCCAGGTCTTCACCGTTCATTCGGCACGCTCCGCCTCGTCGCACAGGGCCTCGGCGAGCGCGCAGGCGTCATCAAATTCGGTGCTGTTCAGGCGATGTCCCGCACGGGCGCGCAGTGTGCTCGCGGGCACCGGGGCAGCGGGCAGCGCCAGCGACTCCCCTTCGCGGGCCAGATAGCGCACCACTTCCAGCGCCCCGACCCGATCATTGCACACCAGCACCATGTCACAACCGGCCAGCAGGGCGGCCCGCGCACGCTCGGCGTAGCTGCCTGCCATGGCGGCACCGGCCATGGCCAGATCATCGCTGAAGATGACACCGGCGAATCCCAGTTCGGCGCGCAACACCTGCTGCAGCCAGGTCCGTGAAAACCCGGCGGGCATGTGCGCATCAACGGCGGTGTAAAGGATATGGGCCGGCATGATGCCGTCCAGCTGCGCCGCCAGGCGCGCGAACGGCTGCATGTCAGCGCGGCGCAGCACCTCCAGCGACCGGGGATCTTCCGGCAAGGCCAGATGGGAATCCGCCTCGGCGTAACCGTGACCGGGGAAATGTTTGCCCGTGGCAGCCATCCCGGCCTGCTGCATGCCCGCCGCAAAGGCACCGGCAAGCGCGATGACCCCTTCGGCGCTGGCGTGGAAGCAACGGTCGCCCATGACCTCGCTGCGGCCATGGTCCAGATCCAGCACCGGCGCAAAACTGATGTCGATGCCGCAGTCCAGCACCTGCTCGGCCATCAGTTGCCCCAGCAGGTGGCTGTCGGAAATCGCCTGCTCGGTATCTTCTTCGTAGCGGCGCCCCAGGGCCGCCATCGGCGGCAAACGGACAAAGCCGTCACGCAGGCGCTGTACCCGACCGCCCTCCTGGTCCACTGCAATCAGCAGATCCGGACGCAACGCACGGATCTCGGCGGTCAGGGCACTGACCTGGGCCGCGTCGCGGACATTGCGGCCAAACAGGATCAGGCCCCCGACATGCGGATCATTGAGCAAGGCGCGGTCGCTGTCGTCCAGCACCGTGCCCGCAATATCCACCATGACAAGACCGGCGCACAGGCCAGCCGGAGAATGTGGAACGTGTTCAGACATGCTTGTTTCCGACCGGGTTGGCATCAGGCGATGCGGACGGGGCACCCTGCGGGCACCCGCTCGAACAGGGCCACGATATCCGTATTGCGCATGCGCACGCAGCCGTGGGAACGCGGCACGCCCATGGGCTCGGTATCCGGCGTGCCGTGAATATAAATGAAGCGCCGCATGGAATCCACGCGACCCAACCGGTTGATACCGGGCTCGCAACCACTGAGCCAGAGAATGCGGGTGAGAATCCAGTCCCGCTGCGGTGAGGCGGCGGCCTGGTCCTCGGACCAGATTTCACCGGTGGGGCGGCGCCCGACAAACACCGTGCCCAGCGGGGCACCGTCGCCGATACGGGCACGGATCACATGCAGGCCTCGGGGAGTGCAGCCACTGCCCTCTTGCTCACCGGGGCCGTTCAGGGCGGTGGACACCGGCCAGCAAAGACTGCCCTCGTCGGTGGTCAGGGTCAGCGTCTGGTCGGCAAGACTGATATCGATGTGCATGGGGCTCCCGCAGCTGAAACGATTACGCGCGAATGCCACCTACGATAAAGGGTAACAGCCGCTGCGTCACATCAGCGGCGGACAGGTCAGCGCCGAAATCGCTTTTGCAGATGGCGCGCAGGGAATCCATGCTCGACATGGCGAATACGGTGGCGCCCAGGCCGAAGTGCACGCGCCAGAACAGCTCCAGCGGGGGGACATCCGGGGCGGCACTGGCCAGCAGCGCCAGAAAGCGGTTGAACACGTCACCGTAGCGCTCACGAATGAAACGGCGCAGGTGTCCCTGGGCCTGCGTGTAGGCCAGGCCCAAGAGGCGGAAGAACAGCGCCAGCCGCTGCGGATCGCTGCCGTGGGCCCCCAGGGCCGTACGCGAGATCAGACGCAGCAGACGTTCCAGATCCACCGGCTCGTCGTCCTCGACCAGTTGCGTGATGCGCTCACCCAGTTCGGTGCAGAACGGCGCCAGAAAGCGCTCGAAGATCGCCTGGATCAGAGCTTCCTTGGAACCGAAGTGGTAGTTGACGGCGGCCAGGTTGACCCCGGCCTTGCTGGTAATGGCGCGCAGACTGGTCTCGGCGAAGCCCTTCTGTGCGAACAGCACCTCGGCTGTATCCAGAATCCGTTCCACTGTGCCCGATTGCGCTGTCATCGCCTGCCCACCATCCTGCCCACTCATACGCCCGCACAAACATACGTTTGAAACATATGTTTGTGCGGGCACAGTGTCAAGGCGACTTCACATGCTGGCAGGCAGGTTATCGGCCCGTTCGGGGGTCTTGCGGTACGACTTCTCGACGATACGGAAGGCCTCGTCTACCGAATCCGTCACGCTGAACAGCGCCATGTCGGTGTCACTGATGCAGCCCTCCTCCAGCATCCGGGTGCGCAACCAGTCCACCAGCCCGGCCCAGAAATCGGAGCCGAACAGAATGATCGGAAACGGGGCGGTCTTGCCCGTTTGCACCAGCGTCAAGGCCTCGAACAGCTCGTCCATGGTGCCGAAGCCGCCGGGAAAGACGACAAAGCCCACCGCGTGCTTGACGAACATCAGCTTGCGGACAAAGAAGTAACGGAAGTTGATGCCCAGATCCTGATACAGGTTGGCGCTCTGCTCATGGGGCAGGGAGATATTCAGGCCAATGGAACAGGACGCCTTGCCGAACGCGCCACGATTGGCGCCTTCCATGATACCCGGCCCACCGCCGGTCAACACATTCAGCCCGGCATCGGAGAAGCGCGCAGCCAGTGCTTCGGCGTCGGCATAGTAGCGCGATGTCTCGCCCAGCCGTGCACTGCCGAAGATGGTGACAGAGGGGCCGATGCCGGCCAGCTTGTCGATACCGTCTACCAGTTCGGACTGGATGCGCAATACGCGCCAGGCCTCACGTACCCGTATTTCTTCCATTGCCACTCCTTCTCATCACCACTCCTCGGCATAGGGCGCACAGTCCGCCAGCAATGCCGCCACCCGATCCAGGGCCGCCTCCAGACGCTCCATATCCCCGTGCTCCAGCAGCGCGTAGGGATCTTCCGCCGCCACCGCCAGCACGCGCTCGTCATCGTTGCGCGGCTGCGGACGGCGCGACAGACCTGCCGCACCAAAAGCCGTCATCATTTCCTGATCCAGCCACGCTACCGGATCGCCCGGGGCACGGCGCGCACGGGCCACCAGTGTCTGTTCCGGCGCCTCGATACGGGCCGCCGCGAACGCCTGCTCCAGCGCCGCCAGACTCAGCAGCGATTCATGACCCGCCACGTGATAGCTGCGGGCGGCCTGACGTACCAGGCCAACCAGGGCACTGTAGGCATGAAAGATGACCGCACCGCGTAACGCCAGCAGGCGGCCGTGCGGCGCCTGCTCATCACGCAATCGACGCAACAGCGCCAGACTGTCGCGGGCCAGGAACAACCGCTCGCGCAGGCCGCTGGTCTCGCTCTCACGCACCATTCGCGACATGCTTCAGCCCTCATCCGCTTTCGGGGCCGCTGCTTTTTTTGCGGCGGCCTTCTTGCTGGCCGGCGCCTTCTTGCGCGCTGCCGCCTTTTTCTTCACTGCTGCTTTCTTGCGGGCCGGTTTCTTGTCGCCGCGCTTGTCATCGACCTTCCAGCCGTCATCCGTGTAAAACGCCGCCCAGCCGGTGGCCTTGCCTTCGACTTCGGTCATCACGTACTGCTCGCGGGTCTTGCGGCTGTAGCGCAGCACGGCCTTGTTGCCGTCCGGGTCCTGCGCTGGCGCCTCGGCCAGATAGCGATGCTTCGGGTCCAGCTTGTCCGCGACGCTCTGCACTTCCTCCACCAGCGGCGCACGGGTTTCCCGGTTCTTCGGAAACTGGCTGGCCGCCAGGAACAGGCCCGACGCCCCGTCGCGCAGCAGGTAATAATCCTCCACCTTCTCGCACTTCAGATGCGGCATCGGCACCGGATCAGCGCGCGGCGGCGCCGGTTCGCCGTTGCGCAGCAGCTTGCGGGTGTTGCCACATTCCTCGTTGGTGCACTTGAAGAACTTGCCGAAACGCCCGGTGCGCAGCTGCATTTCGCTGCCGCACTTCTCGCATTCCAGCGTCGGGCCGTCATAGCCCTTGATACGGAACTCGCCCTGCTCTACTTCGTAGCCGGGGCAGTCCGGATTGTTCCCGCAGATATGCAGCTTGCGCTTTTCATCCAGCAGGTAGCTGTCCATGGCCGTGCCACACAGGCCACAGCGATGCTTGCGGCGCTGGGCCAGCGCTTCAGCTTCTTCATCGTCGGCACTGACCGCCTCTTCACCGGGCAGCAGGTTCAGGGTCGCCGTGCAACGCTCCTTCGGCGGCAGGCTGTAGCCGGAGCAACCCAGAAACACGCCGGTGGACCCGGTGCGAATCTGCATGTGGCGGCCACACTTCGGGCAGGCAATATCGGTGTCCGTGGGTACATTGGCCCGCATACCGCCCTGGGCCTGCTTGCCCGCCGTTTCCCCCTGCGCTGCCTCCAGCTTGCGAACGAAATCGCGGTAGAAGTCATCCAGCACATCGCGCCACTTCAGTTCGCCGGAGGCGATGCGGTCGAGGGTTTCTTCCATGCTCGCCGTAAAGCCGTAGTCCATCAGGTCGGGGAAGCACTCCGCCAGACGGTCGGTGACGATGTCGCCCATCTTCTCGGCATAGAAACGCCGGTTGTCCTGGCGCACATAACCGCGATCCTGAATGGTGGAGATAATCGCTGCGTAGGTGGACGGTCGGCCGATACCGCGCTTCTCCAGTTCCTTCACCAGGCTGGCTTCGGTGTAGCGCGCCGGCGGCTTGGTGAAATGCTGGGTGGTGTCGATATGGGTGATGCGCAGCCGGTCGCCCGCCTCCAGCGGCGGCAGCACCACATCTTCCTGACCCTTGGTCCGGGACATCGGCGGCAGGATGCGGGTCCAGCCATCAAACTTGAGGATGCGGCCCTTGGCCTTCAGTTCATGGTCGCCGCTGACGGCCGTCACCGTGGTGCTCAGGTACTCAGCCGGTGGCATCTGGCAGGCAATGAACTGGTTACGAATCAGTTCATAGAGGCGCTTGGCATCGCGCTCCATGTCGCTGAGGGATTCTGCGGTGCGCTGCACATCCGACGGACGAATGGCTTCGTGCGCTTCCTGGGCGCCATCACGGCTGGAGTAGTTGATCGGCTTCTCGGGCAGGTAGCGCTCGCCCAGTTCGGCACCAATCCAGTTGCGGCAGGCCGCCACGGCGTCCGCGCTGAGGTTGGTGGAGTCGGTACGCATATAGGTAATGTGCCCGGCTTCATACAGGCGCTGGGCCAGGGTCATGGTCTTCTTGACGCTGTAGCCCAGGCGGGTGCTGGCCGCCTGTTGCAGGGTCGAGGTGATGAACGGCGCCGAAGGCTTCGACCGTGTCGGGCGATCTTCGCGACCCCGGACTTCCAGTTCACCGGCCTCACGCAGGGCCGTTTCCGCAGCCCGGGCTGCCGCTTCATTGTCCGGACGGAAATTATGGCCCGCGACACGGGCCAGGGCCAGACGCACGGCCTCACCTTGCGGTGCGGCCGTATCGGTATGCAGTTCCCAGTACTCTTCGGGGCGGAAGGCGCGGATTTCGCGCTCGCGCTCGACCACCAGCTCCACCGCCACCGACTGGACACGGCCTGCGGACAGGCCGCGGGCGATCTTGTCCCAGAGCAGCGGCGACACCATGAAACCCACCACGCGGTCGAGGAAACGCCGCGCCTGCTGGGCTTCCACACGGTGCATGTCGAGCTTGCCGGGCTCCTTGAAGGCTTCCTGAATGGCCTTGCGGGTGATCTCGTTGAACACTACCCGGTCAAAGCGCTCGTCATCGCCGCCAATCACTTCCCGCAGGTGCCAGGCAATGGCTTCCCCCTCGCGGTCAAGGTCAGTGGCGAGGTAGATGCGGTCGGCGTTCTGCGCCAGCCGTTTCAGTTCGTCGATCACCTTTTCCTTGCCGGGCAATATCTCATAGCGCGCGTCCCAGCCCTTGTCCGGGTCGACGCCCATGCGATTGACCAGTTGATCCCGTGCTTTTTTCTGCTTGTAGCGAGCACGCTCCTCCGGTGGCAGGGAACGGGTATAGGCCGCTTCCTTTGCCCGGTCAGCGGGCGTGCTGCGCGAGCCGCCACTCACCGGCAGATCCCGCACATGGCCGACGCTGGACTTCACAACGAAGCCGTCGCCCAGGTAGCGGTTAATGGTCTTGGCCTTGGCCGGTGACTCGACAATGACTAGCGATTTACCCATCAGATCTCTTACTCGTCCGGCGCCCACAAAGGCCGCCTATTTACGCAAGCGTTGCCGGTCAAGGTCAAGGAACCTGTTTTCAGGCCCCCCCGGCTGTGCTAAACCATAAGGTATGAAAAGGAGGGTGTGAGCCATGGGCGGAACCTATCGGGAAGTGCTGGTCGCCATTGATGGCAGCGAGGAATCACGCTGCGTCCTGTCCCGCGCCGCCTCGATCTGCGAGGGCGGTGGTGGCCGCCTGCACCTGCTGCATGTGATCGAACCGCTGGCCCTGGCCTACGGTGCCGATGTCCCCATGGATGTGTCGGACCTGCAGGCCAGCCTGATGCAGCAGGCCCGGGAGAACATCGACACCTATGCCGCCGAATTCGCCGTGCCAGCCAACCAGGTTCATGTGGAGCTGGGCTCCATCGAGAAGACCATCCAGGACAAGGCCGACGCCCTGGGCGCCGACCTGATCGTTGTCGGCAGCCACACCCGCACCGGACTCGCCCTGCTGCTGGGTTCGACGGCACGCGGTGTGGTGCCCGGCGCCCATTGCGACGTGCTGGCGGTGAAGATCGCCCGCAAGTAAGGCTCAGGTCAGTTGCATGGCCCCGCCCTGTGTGGGCGTTTCATTCCAGCGGCACAGCAACTCTGCCAGCATGTGCGCCTGGCCATGCAGTGCTTCCAGTTCCGCATCCGTACCCCGCTCCCCCGTGTACATCGGCACCTTGCGCAGCAGGCTGACCACCTCGTGATCCGGGTCTTGCATGCGGTTCACTTCCAGGGTCCAGCGGATGTTGTGCACCAGCATGTGATAGAAAGACAGCTTGGTTTCCAGTGAAAACACACTGAAGTCACGGATGTTGCTGAAAAAGACATAGTCGATGCGCGCCAGCACCGCCTCGCGAGTCGCGTCATCCACCCGGATGGTGGCGCTGCGCGGTGTTTCGCGGAGCATGGCCAGGGTGCCGAACACCTCGCCCGGCGAGATGTAGTTGAGCACCTGCTCACGCTGCTGCGGCTGCTCCGCCATCACCGCCAGCTGCCCGCGTAACAGAAAATACAGACAGTTGTCGCCATCCCCCTGACGAATGACCGTGTCCCCCGGACCCGCGACCAGCACCTCGCAATGGGCCAGTAACGCATCAAACTGCTGCGCATCCTGACGCAGCACCTCATTGAAGAAAGGCACCCCTGCCAGCAACCCCTTGATGCGGTGCAACGGCCAGGTCGTGCTATCTGCCTGCTTCATTCCCCCTCCAGCTCGTGCAAATCGATGCCAATCCTAGTCGCCACCGGGAACGACGGCAACGCTCAGCCGACATGCGTACACCCCTGACGACAAGCTGTCCAAAAAACACTGTTCTTTTCGACAGTCATCATGCTAGGATCAGGACAGATACGTGCCAGAGGACAGGTTATGAGCGACAAACTGACATTTCGACAGCAGCAGGTGCTGGACTGTATTCGCCAGTTTCTCTCTGATACCGGCATGGCCCCGACCCGGGCCGAGCTGGCGGCGGAAATGGGCTTCCAGTCGAAGAATGCCGCCTCAGATCACCTGCGCGCTCTGGAACGCAAGGGCTATGTCCGCCTGCATAATGACCGCTCCCGGGGCATCCAGTTGCTGGACGCCGCCCTGTGGCCCGATGATGAACTGCCTGTCGTCGGCAAGGTCGCCGCAGGCCTGCCCATCGAAGCCATAGAGAACGTGGAACGCAGCGTGCCAGTGCCCCAGGGCCTGTTTCGCCAGCGCCCCACCTACCTGCTGCGAGTCCAGGGCGACAGCATGAAGGATGTCGGCATCCTCGATGGTGACCTGATTGCCGTGCGCAAGTCCCAGACCGCCCGCGACGGCCAGATCGTGGTCGCACGCATTGACGACGACGTCACGGTAAAGACCCTCAAATTGAGCAATGGCAAGGCCGCCCTGCTGCCCGCCAACGAGGATTACTCGCCGATTATCGTGGGCGAGGATCAGTTGGTGATCGAAGGCATCTTTGTCGGCCTGATTCGCGACGTTCACTAGATATGGCCGCATGCTGTCGGTCATAAGGGCACCTGAGAGGGCACCTGATATGCGGACAACCTGCTCGTCATTCGATACACGTCCATTCGCCATGCTGGTGATGGCTCTGGTGACCACGCTCATGATGATGTCGACACCCGCACGGGCCGACACCCCACAGGCCCGGGGCAACGCCATGCATGAAGCCCTGCCCGCCTGCCCCGATGCCCCTCATTGCGTATCCAGCCTGGAAACCCGGGAAGACCGGCAGGTGGCCCCGCTGCGCGGCGGCGATAGCCTCGCCAGTGCTGAAGCACGCCTGACGGCCCTGCTCGATGAGCTGCCCCGCGTTGACTGGACTCGCATCGTGACCGGCGACGCGATACATATCCATGCCGTGTTCCGGACTCGCCTGATGCGCTTCAGGGATGATGTGAACTTCTGGATTCAGCCAGACGGCATGATTCAGGTGCGCTCCTCGTCACGTATCGGCTACCACGACATGGGCGCCAACCGTCGCCGCGTCGAACAACTGCGCGAAGCGCTTGAGACTGCCCCGCACGCTGCGGAATAATGCGCGCCATGCGCGCACATGATCCGATCCTCGATGACAATGCAACGCCGATGCCCCTGATGGACATCGGCGTCAACCTGACGGACAAACGTTTTGCCGGCGATCTGGACGCCGTGCTGGAGCGGGCCCACGCTGCTGGCGTACAGCAGCAACTGGTGACCGGAACCAGTCTGGTGTCCAGCGAGGCTGCGCTGGCCCTGGCACAAGCGCACCCTGGCCTGTCCGCCACCGTCGGCATCCACCCGCATCATGCCAGTGACTGCGACCAGCCTGCTCTCTCTGCCTTGGCAGAGCTGGCCACACATCCCCAGGTGCGCGCCATCGGCGAAACCGGACTGGATTTCAATCGGGATTTCTCACCCCGTCCGCAGCAGGAGAAGGCCTTTGCCGAACAACTCGCGCTGGCGTGCCAACTGGGCAAACCCGTGTTCCTGCATCAGCGCGATGCCCATGACCGTTTTCTGCCGATACTGCGCGACCATCGCGACCGGCTGACGAATGTGGTGGTGCACTGTTTTACCGACAACCGTCGGGCATTGTTCGATTATCTGGATATGGATTGCCATATCGGCATTACCGGCTGGATCTGTGACGAACGACGCGGCGGTGATCTGCGGGCTCTGGTGCCCAATATCCCCGCAGCGCGCCTTCTGGTGGAAACCGACTGCCCCTATCTGCTGCCGCGCGATCTGCCGGAGAAACCCCCGGTGCGCGGCCGCAACGAGCCGGCACTGCTCCCCTGGATCGTGCGCGCCCTCGCCAGCTGTCGCGACGAGAGCGCCATTGACGTTGCCCGATGCACCTGGGCAAACAGCCTTCGCCTGTTCAGTCCGTCTGGTAATACATAACGCGCAGATTCGAGCCACCGTCACGGAACTGTACGTAGGGCACGTCATTGATCAGCGCACTGGAAACCGCGCCGGGGATGCTGTCATCGTAGGGAACGACTTTCCCGTCACCCACCAACTCCCACTCAATCGCCTCTTCAGTGCCGGACACACCCCGGGCCACATACAGACGTGCTCGGTCATCGTCAAAGGGATCATCCTCATACTCTACCCAGACCACCCAGGGCAGAAGCGCACTGTCCACGTGAATGTCGTAGTACGGCAGGGTATGGATGTTCTCGGTGAACGGCGGGAGCGGCACCACCGGGCTGCTCCCGGCGCCATCGGCGATGATCGCTGTGACATCGGCCGACAGCGCTGAGCCTTGCGCCCAGGCGCCGGTACTGCGCAACAGGTACTGCGACGATGACGTACTCGCCAGGGCCACGGCCAACAAGGAATCAGGCGCAGGCACGCTGTTCAACGTCACCCACTCGCTGCCGGACCAGCCTCCCACATTCAGCTGCGCCGGTGACCCGGCGCGCCATGCCAGCGTGACGCTGCTCCCGGTCGCCGACAGGTCCCAGTTCATGACGCCGCCGATACCGGCCGGGCCGTTGATCGGTGTACCCGGCGCTTCCGAGCCTTCCATCGACCATATTTTCAGAGCGCCATCGCTGTCCATCATGGCCAGATGCCGTGTATCACCCACTGAGGCCGCACGCGCCTTGCCGTGGGAGACGTTACTGGGCACCACCACGGCAGGCGTGCCCCAGCCGTCTTCCGTCGAATAATGCACTACAGCAATATCCCGGCTTTCCCAGCCCCGATGATAGATCATGGAGAAGCCATCATCCCCGGCCGCCACGGCCGGATTGAACGCCTTGTCATCCACACGAATATTGCCCGGCTCCAGATCCTGCCAGCCATCCTCGTCATTTTCGTAGACCCAGGCGTTCAGACGCGGCGGCGAGGCCATTGACGCAGAAAGCGAATAGATACGCCCGTTGCCATCAGCGACCAGGCGCGACCCGATGCTTGTCTGGATAACCCCCACAGGAATGGGCGCGCCCAGGGTAACCCAGTCCCCTTCATCGTCATTGCCCGGGTCATCACCGGGATCGTCACCGGGGCCACCCGGGCCGGGGTCTCCGTTTGCGGGCGGGGTACCGCCACCCCCCGAGGAGCCCCCGCAGCCGGCCAAGCCAACACCTGCCCCCAGCAAGCCCACCAACAGCCAACCCGCCGCCCATCGTGCTGTCGACAACGACCGTCTCTCCATCGTTTCCATGATGTTTTTCTCTGTGTGTTTGAAACCACAAATAAGACGTCAGCGCAGCGCCGCGAACAATGCCCGGATCGGGCTAACCCTTCACTCACCCACGCTGCGCTGGATCGCACGGGGTACCCCCGGCTACCCCGGTTGTGTGATAGGCAGGTCGGCAGTTCCGATATCCAATAGGCGGGCGGGACTGGGCTCCCGATACCGATATGACGAGGAAAATGGATATGAACGCATCACGCAGCAGGTTGCCCTGCAGTAGCGCGTTACTGGTTCTGGCATTTCTGGCTACGGCATGCGGTGGCAGCAGCGGTGGCGGTGAGGGCACCAGCGACATCATCGACTCAGGCGGGCTCGTGATCGGAGATACTGGCCCCAATGGAGGCACCATCTTCTTCGTCGATAACAATGACGACTATACGTTCAGCTATCTGGAAGCCGCTCCAAATCGTATATCGTTCCGGGTCGGACCATCCCTTAATGTGCTGTTCATGTGGGCCAGCACCGCTGGCGGGGCGGGCTACTCCATTCCAGGCACCAGTGACGGAATCGGCGCCGGCCAGCAAAACACGAATATCGTTGCCAACAGCCTGACCAGTGATGGTCAGAACGGTCGCGCCGTGCATCTCGCACTGGATTACGATCAGGGTAGCTGCGAATGGTTTCTTCCTTCCAAGGACGAACTCAACCTGATGTATGTCAACCTCATACAACCCGCACTGGTCTCCATGCCCGGCGGCCTCTACTGGAGCTCCACACAGGCCAGCGCTGGCCACGCCTGGGCACAGAGCATGAGCTCACCGGGGGGCGGTTTTCAGTCATCCCTCGACAAGGGGCAAGCCAACCAGCTCTGGCCCATCTGCGCGCACTAGATAAACGTCAGCGCGAAGCGAGCAGCCGTTCGCGAACATCCAGCAAGCCGAACGGCCAGCGCAGTTCGCGCCCCTGATACCGGACCACCGGTATCAGGGTGCCGTATTGCTCGATCAGGGCGTCCTCTTCAGCAATATCCACCTTGATGATATCGACGCCCGGCAGGGCCTGACACAGCAGCGCTTCGGCCTGATCGCACAGATGACATCCCGCGGTCGTCAGCAGCTCAACCTGCATCCTCATCTCCATGGCCGTGGCGAATCGCAAAGCAATAGTGAATCTTCATGTTGCGGCGGAAATCCTCGGGAATACTCCAGCGACTGATGTCCTCCACCACAAACCAGCGGCGGATCTGATCGTCCAGCTGGAAACCGCGGAAGTTACAGGAGAAGTAGAGCACCCCGCCCGGCTCCATGCGGCGCATGATCTGGCGAATCAGTTCGGCATGATCACGCTGTACCACGAAGTCATCACGACTCTTGTTGTTGGAGAAGGTCGGCGGATCGCAGAACACCAGATCGAACTGTTCCTGCGTCTCGGTGACCCATTTCATGACGTCGGCACGCACGCGCTCGTGCTGAACACTGCTGAAACCATTCGCCGCCATGTTGCAGGCCGCCCAGTCCAGGTAACGCCGGGAGGCATCCACCGTCACGGTGCGACTGGCACCGCCCAGCGCCGCATGCACCGTGGCCGCACCGGTGTATCCGAACAGATTGAGGAAACGCTTGCCCCTGGCTTCTTCCGCCAGCCGCAAACGCATCGGGCGATGATCCAGAAACAGGCCGCTGTCCAGATAGTCTCTGAGATTCACCAGCAAGCGCGCAGCGCCCTCTTCCACCACCAGATATTCACCGGCCTGATCGAGCTTCTGGTACTGGCGGCTGCCCCGTTGCTGGCTGCGGGTCCGCAGGAATACCTGCTCCCGGTGCACCCCCAGAGCAGCACGCACGGCGCTGACCGCCCATACCCGGCGCTGCTCGGCGGCGCTCGGGTCGATGGTTTTCGGCGGTGCATACTCGTGCACCAGCACCCGTTCACCATAGATGTCGATGGAGACATTGAATTCCGGCAAGTCACGGTCGTACAGCCGGTAAGCCTGCACGCCCGACTGATCCAGCCAGCGACGCAACTGGCGGCTGTTCTTGCGCAGCCGGTTGACCAGGGCCTGAGCCTGCTCCGGCACATCGAAGGCGGCCTCGCCGCTGACACGCAACGGCGGCGCTGGCGCCCGGCGTTGCGGCGACATGGCGCGCAGCCAGACCTGCAAGGGGCCGTTGCGCACGCGCCACTGGGCCGTCAGCGTCATCCCGGTGCGGTCCAGAATCTCGACCTTGTGCCCCACCACCAGCGCGCGGGCCTGAGGGGCATGCCGGGCCAGGGTCTGGCCCAACGCATGGTAAAGCCACCCCGCCTGCTCCTGGTCTTCCAGCCGCTCGCCCCAGGGCGGGTTGGTGACCACGAGCAGGTCGCTGCCATCACCGCCCGCCACGCCGAGGTCGCGCTGGCGCAAGCTGCCCAGTTCACGTCGCTCGAAGTGAATCAGGCCCAGCACGCCCGCGCGCTCAGCATTGGCACGGGCCTGGCGCAGCACCGCCGGGTCGGCATCAAACCCCTTCAGGGACACGCCCGCGGGCGCCTCACGGATCTCGGCATGGGCGGCCTCGCGCAACCGTTGCCAGGCGGCACGGTCGATCTGCGGCCAGTACAGCAGGCCGAACTCGCTGCGCAATAGTCCGGGCGCCCGCCCGGTCGCTATCAGGGCCGCCTCGATCAGCAAGGTGCCACTGCCGCAGAAGGGGTCGACCAGCTTGCTGCGTGACGCCGCCTCCGCGTGTTCACGTTCCGCTTCAGCCGCTTCGCCCTGCAGCCACCCTGCGGCCAGCAGCATGGCCGCCGCCAGCGTCTCGCGCAGGGGCGCCTGCCCGCCGGCCAGGCGATAGCCACGCCGTTGCAGGGATTCGCCACTGAAATCGACAAACAGTTCGCTGGCCGCCTCGCCCACCTGCATACGCAGGCACAGGGCGCCCTCGGCGCTGTCCCGGCGGGCCGGCGCCAACGCCGGAGCAGCCCGCAGAAAGCGGCTGGCGGTCACCCGGCTGTCGCCGCGTACGCCACGTTCGTGGTCTACCCGCAAGTGCAGGCCCGGCGCGCCCGCCGTGTGCTGTGCCCAGTCAAAGGCCTCGGCCAGGGCTGGCGCAGCCTCCAGCGGATCGCCTTCATAGCGCGCCACCGGCAGCAACACCCGCTCGGCCAGACGACTGCGCAGGCACGCCTGCATGGCCGCCTCCGGGCCGCCGCCGAGCCGTGCCGCGGCGCCGCCCTGCTCCACCGCGTCAAGCCCCAGACTGGTCAGTTCCCGCACCAGCAGCGGCGCCACGCCCGGCAGGCAGGTAATCACAAAATCCATAACAGCGTCTCGGTGTACATCACTTATAAGGCCTATGTCTAACAACGCTGGTGGCTATTGCCAATGGGTATTAGACCCACCCCGGTGTGTTATCCATACTGAAATTCACGCGGTGCCGTGATGTGGTGCCCCGCGCTTCAACTGACTCGCCAGAAACGTGTACAACGCAAACGTCCAAAACGTATGAGGTACAGTCGATGAAAAGACAGAAACGTGACCGCTTCAGCCGTGCTTACTCCAAGGGCTATAACGCAGGCCTGAATGGCAAATCCCAGGACCTCTGCCCGTTTGACGCCCTGAGTCCCCGCTCAAGCTGGATCAACGGCTGGCGCGAAGGCCGGACCGACCACATCCACGGCTTCACCGGCGTCGCCAGTGTACAGAATCTGAAGAATATCGGCTGACTACTCAGCACAGACATACAGCACCCCTTCACCAACGCGCGCAAGCGCTACTCAGGGCCCCTCCAGGGCCCTTTCCTTATTCAGGCCGCTGATCCTTTGGCCAGGCCCGCACTATGTCGCCCACCAGCCCCGGGCCACGGTAGATCAGCCCGGTGTACACCTGTACCAGATCTGCGCCCAGGC